>NZ_JASCAS010000016.1:0-18577 GCF_029967615.1 Aeromonas sp. V90_14
CGTTGGTGATAGCGGCAGTCAGGGTGGTTTTACCGTGGTCAACGTGGCCGATGGTGCCGACGTTTACGTGCGGTTTATTACGCTCAAATTTTTCTTTAGACACGACGTAGTCCTTCTAGGTTAAACCCGCCTACCGTCGTAGGCGGGGAATCTTAAATTACTTGGATTTGCGCTCTTCGATCACGGCCTGGGCGACGTTGGTCGGGGCATCGTGATACTTGGCGAATTCCATGGCGTAGGAAGCACGACCCTGGGTAGCAGAACGCAGGGCGGTAGCGTAACCGAACATCTCGGCCAGCGGCACCAGGGCACGAACGATCTTGCCGGACGGGCCATCTTCCATACCTTCGATCAGGCCACGACGACGGTTCAGGTCACCGATCACGTCGCCCATGTAGTCTTCCGGAGTCTCGACTTCTACTTTCATGATCGGTTCGAGCAGAACCGGGTTGGCCTTCATGAAGCCAGCCTTAAAGGCCATGGAAGCAGCGATCTTGAACGCCAGTTCGGAAGAGTCGACATCGTGGTAGGAACCGAAGTGCAGACGCACGCCCAGATCCATTACCGGATAACCTGCCAGCGGGCCGGACTTCAGCTGCTCGCGGATACCCTTGTCAACACCCGGGATGAACTCACCAGGAATGACGCCGCCCTTGATGTCGTTGACGAATTCGTAGGCTTTGCCTTCTTCCAGCGGGTACATGTCGATCACAACGTGACCGTACTGACCACGACCACCGGACTGCTTGGCGTGCTTACCTTCGATATCCTTGACGGTGTTACGAATGGTTTCACGGTAGGCAACCTGCGGCTTACCTACGTTCGCTTCTACCTTGAACTCGCGACGCATACGGTCAACGATGATGTCCAGGTGCAGCTCACCCATACCGGCGATGATGGTTTGGCCAGACTCTTCGTCAGTCCATACGCGGAAGGACGGGTCTTCTTGAGCCAGACGGCCCAGAGCCAGGCCCATCTTCTCTTGGTCAGCCTTGGTTTTCGGCTCAACCGCGATGGAGATTACCGGTTCCGGGAATTCCATACGCTCGAGGATGATCGGCGCTTTTTCGTCACACAGGGTGTCACCGGTGGTCACGTCTTTCAGACCGATGGCGGCAGCGATATCGCCTGCGCGAACTTCTTTGATCTCTTCACGCTTGTTGGCGTGCATCTGAACGATACGGCCAAAACGCTCGCGCTTCTCTTTAACGGAGTTCAGCACGGAGTCGCCGGAGTTAACCACACCGGAGTAAACGCGGAAGAAGGTCAGGTTGCCTACGAACGGGTCGGTAGCAATCTTGAATGCCAGAGCAGCAAACGGCTCGTCATCAGAAGCATGACGCTCGTCTTTGGTCTCGCCATCCAGCTTCAGACCGTCGATGGCTGCTACGTCGGTCGGCGCCGGCAGATAGTCAACCACGGCATCCAGCATGGCCTGTACGCCCTTGTTCTTGAACGCGGAGCCACAGGTAACCAGGATGATTTCGTTGTTCAGAACGCGCTGACGAAGAGCTTTCTTGATCTCTTCCTCGGTCAGTTCTTCACCACCCAGGTATTTTTCCATCAGGTCTTCAGACGCTTCAGCAGCGGCTTCAACCAGGGTCATGCGCATTTCTTGCGCTTTTTCCAGCAGCTCAGCCGGGACGTCTTCGTAATCGAAGGATACGCCCTGGTCAGCTTCGCTCCAGTTGATGGCTTTCATCTTGACCAGGTCGATAACGCCCTTGAAGTTCTCTTCTGAACCGATGTTCAGTTGCAGCGGAACCGGGTTACCTTTCAGACGGGTCTTGATGTGCTCAACGCAGCGCAGGAAGTTGGCACCGGTACGGTCCATCTTGTTGACGAACGCGATACGGGGAACCTTGTACTTGTTAGCCTGACGCCATACGGTTTCAGACTGTGGCTGTACGCCACCTACGGCACAGTACACCATCACGGCGCCATCCAGAACACGCATGGAACGCTCTACTTCGATAGTAAAGTCAACGTGGCCCGGGGTATCGATGATGTTGATACGGTGCGGTTGGAACTGTTTGCCCATACCGGACCAGAAAGCGGTGGTCGCGGCGGAGGTGATGGTGATACCACGCTCTTGTTCCTGTTCCATCCAGTCCATGGTGGCGGCGCCATCGTGAACTTCACCGATCTTGTGACTTACACCGGTGTAAAACAGAACGCGCTCGGTAGTAGTAGTCTTACCGGCGTCGATGTGAGCGGAGATACCGATATTACGATAACGCTCAATGGGGGTTGTACGAGCCATTGTCATCCTCTTACTAGGGCACTTGTCCCCAGATAATTAAAGGTGCGCAGAGCCAGAAGACCCTGCGCAAGCGGATTACCAGCGGAAGTGAGCGAAAGCCTTGTTCGCTTCAGCCATACGGTGTACGTCTTCACGTTTCTTGACAGACGAACCCTTATTGTCAGCGGCATCCAGCAGCTCGCCAGCCAAACGCTGAGCCATTGATTTTTCACCACGTTTACGAGCGGCATCAACCAACCAGCGCATTGCCAGGGCATTGCGGCGAACCGGACGAACTTCTACCGGTACCTGATAGGTTGCACCACCGACACGACGAGATTTAACCTCGACGGCCGGACGAATGTTGTCCAGGGCTTCTTCGAATACGGCCAGGTGCTCTTTGCCAGTCTTGGTGGCAATGATGTCCAGCGCGCCATATACGATGGCTTCGGAAACAGATTTCTTACCGTCAACCATTACTACGTTGACAAATTTAGCCAGCAGCTCTGATCCGAACTTGGGATCCGGCAGGATTTTACGCTGACCAACAACACGACGTCTTGGCATTTCAAATTCTCCGTAACTTCAGGGGTTACCCAAAACTAGAAAGTTATCTAACTAGAAACGAATTAACGTTTGGCCTTACTTAACGGAGAACCATTAAGCTTTCGGACGCTTCACGCCATACTTGGAGCGAGCCTGCTTACGGTCTTTAACACCGGCACAGTCCAACGCACCACGAACGGTGTGATAACGAACACCTGGCAAGTCTTTTACACGACCGCCACGGATCAGAACAACAGAGTGCTCTTGCAGGTTGTGACCTTCACCGCCGATGTAGGAGGTGACTTCGAAGCCGTTGGTCAGACGTACACGGCATACTTTACGCAGTGCAGAGTTAGGCTTCTTCGGGGTGGTGGTGTATACACGGGTGCACACGCCACGCTTCTGAGGGCACGCTTCCAGCGCCGGCACGTTGCTTTTCACAACGAGCTTGATGCGTGGCTTGCGAACCAACTGGTTAATAGTTGCCATCAAAAGGCTCCTGATAATGACTTCATAAACATGTGAAAAATCCTCCCCGCAGATACGGGGACGCGAAATTTTATGCCCTGTTGTCAAGGGAGTCAAGATTTATACAATCCGAGCCAGGAAAGGCAGTGAAGAGACCTTGAAAAATGTCGGTAACCGGCTGAAATAATTATATAAAACTGGCCATCAGCCAACCCAGGTCTGCGGCGAGCCTTTTTCCGCGATCAGAGCCACCAAGCCGGCCATGTCCAGATCCAACCCGATCCGTTGTTGCAACCCCCTCGCCTGCAGGTCTTCCCGCATGACATAGAGCGGCACTCCAACCAACCGTGCACACCACTGAGGGGCCGTGGCAGCGACGACGGCATCCTGCATCAGTACCAACACATCCTCCGGTTGGCGATAGGTCAGCGCCTGTTCCAGGTCCTGGCTCTGGAAGGGAGAGGTCAATATCAGCTGTATCATGGTCACCTCAAAAGCAGATGTGGGTCGCACAGGCATCCCACTGGAGCCGGATGTCGGTGCGGGACAAGCCGGTTACGGGGATCAGCAGATCCGCCACCGTCAGGCCACGCTCTGCCAGCGAGTCGGTGCACACATAGACCTCCTCGATGTCGTAGAGCTCGAGCAGCTTGAAGGTCGGCGCATAGTGACGCTGCAAGATGGCCTGCGGCTGCTGCTCCCTGAGCAGTTGCAGCACGCCATCCCCGATGAGGAACAGGGCCAGCGACTCGGTCATGGCCGAAGTGGCCAGCAGGGCATCCAGACCCTCCCGCCCGGCGGCGGTACCGTGCGGTCCACGCCGGCAAATAAACGCTATCTTGTGCATGGCTGTCTCCTAAAACTGGACGAATCGATCGGCGGTCAGGCTGGCCTCCGCCAGCTGACCCAGGCCGCTCAGGCAAAATGGCGGCTCCAGGTTGAAGTGTGCCCTGCCCAGCCCCTTGGCCTCCTGCTCATCCAGCACACCGCGCCGCATGGCGGCGGCGACGCACACATCGATACGGATCCCTTGCTGGTTGGCCAGTTCACGCCACAGGGCGACCAGGTTGCTCTCATCGGAGGCGGGAGCATGCAGCCCGTTGCCGTTGCAGACCCCGTCCTGGTAGAAGAACAGGTGAGACAAGCGATGGCCCTGCTCGATGAGGCTCAAGGCAAAGCGATAGGCTGTGCTGGCGGACTGGGTGCCATAGGCGGGCCCCGTTACCAGCAGGACAAAATTCAGACTCATATCCGGACTCCTGCGCATGTGTTCGTCCATTCTACGCCAAACACAAAAAAGCCCCTCCTGGGAGGGGCTCTTCGTGCAGCCTTGGATCAGACGTAAGCGATGGCTTCGACTTCAACCAGCACATCCTTCGGCAGACGCGCCACTTCCACGCAGGAGCGGGCAGGAGCGGCGTCACCGAAGTAACGGGCATAAACCTGGTTGAAGGCAACAAAGTTGTTCATGTCGCTGAGGAAGCAGGTGGTCTTCAGTACCTTGCCGGTATCGGCTCCCGCTTCCTTCAATACTGCAACCAGGTTCTTCATCACCTGCTCGGCCTGCGCTTCGATACCGCCAGCCACTATCTCCATGGTGGCCGGATCGAGCGGGATCTGCCCGGAGGTGAAGACCAGCTCGCCCAGTTTGGTGGCCTGAACATACGGGCCAATTGCGGCAGGAGCCTTGTCGGTTGCAATAACTTCTTTAGCCATTCTTGTCTATCCCCTTCTATGGCGCTTACTCGTTTTCGTCTTCACCCTGCTTGCGCTGTCGGATGTACAGATAAACGGTATGTTTGGAAATGTTCAGCTTGTCGGCGACCAGGTTGATCGAGTCCTTGATATCAAATATGCCCTTCTCGAACAGCTGGGTCACGATAAACCTGTTTTTAGCATTGTTGGCAACGGTCGGATCGCGGTTGATCTCGTCGATGGTGTTGTCCACCGTCTGGGCAACCAGCTCTTCCACACTGTTGGCAAAGGTCTCCGGCGACTGACGCTCGACTTGCTGCGGCGTCGGGAAAAATTCGGCGACGAACTCGTGAAAAGGCGCGTTGATGTGCAGGTTGATACAGATGAGGCCGATCACCTGCTTGTCGCTGTTCCTGATGGCGATGGTACTCGACTTCATCAGGGCACCGGTACGGCTGCGAGCAAAATAGCTCTGGGTGTAATCCTGGCCGGTATTCTCGATGTCCTTGAGCATACGCAGCGCGAGATCGGTAATGGGGGCCCCCTCATTCCGTCCCGTATTGAACCCGTTGGCAATCTTGATCACGGACTCGTGCAGATTTTCCAGGGAGTGAAGCACCACTTCACAGTGCTTGCCGAACAACTCGGCCAAGCCATCGATCAGCCCATCGTATGAGCGCAACAATTCCCTGTCTTCGTCTGTAAAAGTGCGACCGATCAGTTGCTCTTCGGGAAGCATCACTTCCTCGATACCGACAGTCATGTTCTACCCCTGTAATACCCATTCAACTTTCCCGAGTTTTCAGTTGCGAGGGGTCAATGTCAACTTTTTTTGATTTTTTACTCTGCAACCTTGCTCTGGATCATCCGAATATCCGCGTGGCGTCTGGCTTTGACGAGAAAATCGACAATAAAAAAGGGCCCCATGAAGGGGCCCTTTTCATTCGCTACAGCGGAAGATTACTCTTCGTCAAAACTGCCGGCTGCGTTGAGCAGATCCGCCAGGTTTTGCTGAGCTTCATCGGCAGTCACCTGCGGTACACCAACAGCACGGGCTGCGGCGGCACGCTGGTTGATCCGGCCGTGGTGGTAGGCAAAGCCGGTACCAGCCGGGATCAGACGACCCACGATCACGTTCTCTTTCAGGCCACGCAGTTCGTCACGCTTGCCGCCAACGGCCGCTTCGGTCAGAACACGGGTGGTTTCCTGGAAGGAAGCCGCGGAGATGAAGGACTCGGTGCTCAGAGATGCCTTGGTAATACCCATCAGGATGTGACGGAAGGTGGCCGGGGTCTTGCCCTCAGCAACCAGCTTACGGTTGGCAATCTTAACGCGAGCCACTTCAACCTGTTCGCCTTCGATCAGGTCGGTGTCGCCAGCGCTCAGGATCTCGCACTTGCGCAGCATCTGACGCACGATGACTTCGATGTGCTTGTCGTTGATCTTAACGCCTTGCAGACGATAAACGTCCTGCACTTCGTTGGCGATGTAGTTGGCGACCGGGCTGATACCGCGCAGACGCAGAATGTCGTGAGCAGACTCAGGACCGTCTGCCAGCACTTCACCCTTCTCAACTTTTTCACCTTCGAACACGTTCAGGTTACGCCACTTCGGAATCATCTCCTCGTAGACATCGCCACCATCGGTCGGGGTGATGACCAGACGGCGTTTGCCCTTGGTCTCTTTCCCGAAGGAGATGGTACCGGAGATCTCGGCCAGAATTGCCGGTTCCTTCGGTTGACGTGCTTCGAACAGATCCGCAACGCGCGGCAGACCACCGGTGATGTCCTTGGTACCGCCGGACTCTTGCGGGATACGCGCTACCGCGTCACCCACGCCCACGTTGGCACCATCTTCTAGGTTCACGATCGCCTTGCCCGGCAGGAAGTACTGGGCGGCGACATCGGTACCCGGGATCATCACGTCCTTGCCGTTCAGGTCGACCAGTTTCACGGTCGGACGCATCTCTTTACCGGCGCTCGGACGCTCGTTGACATCCAGCACGACGATGGAGGAGAGACCGGTCAGCTCGTCGGTCTGACGAGTAATGGTCACGCCATCGATCATGTGTTCGAAGTGCAGGCGACCCGCTACTTCGGTGATGATCGGGTGAGTGTGCGGATCCCAGTTGGCGACGGTTTCACCGGCGTTCACGGCCTGGCCATCTTTCACTTCCAGCACGGAACCGTAAGGCAGCTTGTGGCTTTCCTTGGTACGGCCCATCTCGTCCATGATGGTCAGTTCGGTAGAACGGGAGGTGATAACCAGTTTGTCATCGCTGTTGTGAACGAACTTGGCGTTCTGCAGCTTGATGCTACCGGTGTTCTTGACCTGGATGCTGCTCTCGGCAGCGGCACGGGATGCGGCACCACCGATGTGGAAGGTACGCATCGTCAGCTGGGTACCCGGTTCACCGATGGACTGGGCGGCGATAACACCGACAGCCTCACCCTTGTTAACTAGGTGACCACGGGCCAGATCACGGCCGTAGCAGTGAGCACAGTTACCGAAGTCGGTCTCACAGGTGATGGCAGAACGTACCTTCACGCGGTCAACGGAGTTGCGCTCCAGCAGGTCACACAGCTGCTCGTCGAGCAGGGTGTTGCGTGCTACCAGCACTTCGTCTTCAGTACCCGGCTTGATCACGTCATCGGCAACCACACGGCCCAGCACGCGCTCACGCAGCGGTTCGACCACGTCGCCACCTTCGATCAGCGGAGTCATCCACAGACCTTCGGTAGTGCCGCAATCGTCCTCGGTGATCACCATGTCCTGTGCCACGTCAACCAGACGACGAGTCAGGTAACCGGAGTTCGCAGTCTTCAGTGCGGTATCCGCCAGACCCTTACGAGCACCGTGAGTGGAGATGAAGTACTGCAGTACGTTCAGACCTTCGCGGAAGTTCGCGACGATCGGGGTCTCGATGATGGAGCCATCCGGCTTGGCCATCAGGCCACGCATACCGGCCAGCTGACGGATCTGGGCTGCGGAACCCCGCGCACCAGAGTCGGCCATCATGAAGATGCTGTTGAACGAGGCTTGCTCTTCTTCTTCACCCAGCGAGTTGACGTTACGCTCTTTGGACAAGTTCTCCATCATGGCCTTGGAGACGCGCTCGTTGGCGCTGGCCCAGATATCGATAACCTTGTTGTAGCGTTCGCCCGCGGTCACCAGACCGGACAGGAACTGGTCCTGGATCTCGGCAACTTCGGCTTCTGCAGCGGCAATGATGTCTTTCTTGGCATCCGGGATGACCATGTCATCGATACCAACGGAAGCACCGGACAGGGCCGCATAGTGGAAACCGGTATACATCAGCTGGTCAGCGAAGATGACGGTGTCCTTCAGGCCCTGCTTGCGATAGCAGGTGTTCAGCAGACGGGAGATGAGCTTTTTGCCCAGCGCCTTGTTGGATACGGATTTGATCCAGTTCTGCGGGTTGGCATCCAGGTCAGCCTGCTCTGCAGCAGTCAGCACCTTCGGCTCGTCGATCAGCGCGTATTCCATGCCTTTCGGCAGGATCAGGCTCAGGATCGCACGACCAACGGTGGTGTTCTTCATCTCGGTGTGAGCACGCAGCGAACCGTCTTCCTGACGCAGGTATTCGGTGATGCGAACTTTCACGCGAGCATGCAGATCGGCCAGACCGGCGCGGTATACCTTCTCGGCTTCTTTCGGACCGGACAGCACCATACCTTCGCCCTTGGCGTTGATACGGGCGCGGGTCATGTAGTACAGACCCAAGACCACGTCCTGAGACGGAACGATGATCGGCTCACCGGAGGCAGGCGACAGGATGTTGTTGGTGGACATCATCAGCGCGCGCGCTTCCAGCTGGGCTTCCAGGGTCAGCGGTACGTGGACCGCCATCTGGTCACCATCGAAGTCCGCGTTATAGGCGGCACAGACGAGCGGGTGCAGCTGGATGGCCTTGCCTTCGATCAGGGTCGGTTCAAACGCCTGGATACCCAGACGGTGCAGAGTCGGTGCACGGTTCAGCAGCACCGGGTGTTCGCGGATCACTTCGTCCAGGATGTCCCAAACGACAGCTTCTTCGCGCTCCACCATCTTCTTGGCGGCCTTGATGGTGGTCGCCAGACCGCGGGATTCCAGCTTGCCATAGATGAAGGGCTTGAACAGCTCCAGCGCCATCTTCTTCGGCAGACCGCACTGATGCAGACGCAGCGTCGGACCTACGGTGATAACGGAACGACCGGAGTAGTCGACACGCTTACCGAGCAGGTTCTGACGGAAACGACCCTGCTTACCCTTGATCATGTCGGCCAAGGATTTCAGCGGGCGCTTGTTGGAGCCGGTGATGGCACGACCACGACGGCCGTTGTCCAGCAGGGCATCGACGGACTCTTGCAGCATGCGCTTTTCGTTGCGCACGATGATGTCCGGAGCAGCCAGGTCCAGCAGGCGCTTCAAGCGGTTGTTACGGTTGATCACGCGGCGGTACAGATCGTTCAGATCGGAGGTCGCGAAACGGCCGCCGTCCAGCGGTACCAGCGGACGCAGGTCCGGCGGCAGCACAGGCAGCACTGTCATGATCATCCACTCCGGCTTGTTGCCGGACTGCAGGAAGGCTTCCATCAGCTTCAGGCGCTTGGTGGTCTTCTTGCGCTTGGTCTCGGAGTTGGTCTGATCCAGCTCTTCGCGCATGGTGCGCACTTCGCCTTCCAGATCGATGGCGCGCAGCAATGCCAGGATTGCTTCGGCACCCATCTTGGCGTCGAATTCGTCGCCCCACTCTTCCAGTGCGTCCAGGTACTGCTCTTCGGACAGCATCTGGCTGCGCTCGAGGTTGGTCATGCCGGGTTCGATCACTACATAGGATTCGAAATACAGCACGCGCTCGATGTCACGCAGGGTCATGTCCAGCAGCAGGCCGATACGGGACGGCAGGGACTTCAGGAACCAGATGTGGGCAGTCGGGCTGGCCAGCTCGATGTGGCCCATACGCTCACGACGGACCTTGGTCTGGGTCACTTCTACGCCGCACTTCTCACAGATCACACCACGGTGTTTCAGGCGCTTGTACTTGCCGCACAGACACTCGTAGTCCTTCACCGGTCCGAAGATACGGGCGCAGAACAGACCATCACGCTCCGGCTTGAAAGTCCGGTAGTTGATGGTCTCAGGCTTTTTGACCTCACCGAATGACCAGGAGCGGATCATGTCAGGAGAGGCCAGACCGATCTTGATACTGTCAAACTCTTCGGTCTTGGTCTGAGCCTTCAAAAACTTGAGTAAGTCTTTCACGTGTTTCCCCTGTCAGGAGTCTAACCTCGGCGCCCCTACTGCCGAAACAGCGGGGCGCCCACGTCAATTCTCGAACAATAAGAGCGAGCTCTTACTCTTCGTCCAGCTCGATGTTGATA
This sequence comes from Aeromonas sp. V90_14, assembly GCF_029967615.1. Taxonomy (NCBI): domain Bacteria; kingdom Pseudomonadati; phylum Pseudomonadota; class Gammaproteobacteria; order Aeromonadales; family Aeromonadaceae; genus Aeromonas; species Aeromonas sp. V90_14. The sequence continues at coordinate 10,336 of NZ_JASCAS010000016.1, forward strand.
CCCAGAGAGCGGATTTCCTTCAGCAATACGTTGAAGGATTCGGGCATGCCCGGCTCCATACGGTGGTCGCCATCCACGATGTTCTTGTACATCTTGGTACGGCCGTTCACATCGTCAGACTTGACGGTCAGCATCTCCTGCAGGGTATATGCCGCACCGTAAGCCTCCAGGGCCCACACTTCCATCTCACCGAAACGCTGACCACCGAACTGTGCCTTACCACCCAGCGGCTGCTGGGTAACCAGGCTGTAGGAACCGGTAGAACGCGCGTGCATCTTGTCGTCTACCAGGTGGTTCAGCTTCAGCATGTACATGTAACCCACGGTGACCTTACGCTCGAAGGCGTTACCGGTACGACCGTCGAACAGGGCGATCTGACCGGATTCCGGCAGGTCGGCCAGCTTCAGCAGGGCCTTGATTTCACGCTCTTTGGCGCCATCAAAGACCGGCGTTGCTACCGGCAGACCCTTGCGCAGGTTACCGACCAGGGTACGAACGTCGTCGTCGGACAGCTCCGCCACGTTCACTTGCTGGGTGTCTTTCTCGCCCAGGTCATAGACCTGTTGCAGGAAGTCACGCATTTCGTGCAGTTCGCGCTGTTCCTTGACCATGCGGTCGATCTTCTCGCCGATACCCTTGGCCGCGAGGCCCAAGTGCACTTCGAGGATCTGACCGATGTTCATACGGGACGGTACGCCCAACGGGTTCAGAACGATGTCGACCGGACGGCCGTACTCGTCATGGGGCATATCCTCGACCGGACAGATCTTGGAGATAACACCCTTGTTACCGTGACGACCCGCCATCTTGTCACCCGGCTGGATGCGACGCTTGACGGCCAGATAGACCTTGACGATCTTCAGTACGCCCGGCGCCAGGTCATCGCCCTGGATGATCTTGCGACGCTTGTTCTCGAATTTCTTGTCGAACTCGGCCTTCAGCTCAACGTGCTGTTCAGCGATCTGTTCCAGCTCGATTTGCTTGGCTTCATCTTCGATGGCCAGTTCAAACCACTTGGAGCGATCGAGCTTGTTCAGACGGTCTTCGCTGTAACCGGCGGCCAGCAGCAGGTTGCGGGAGCGGCCGAAAATGCCGTCTTCCAGGATCTTGAACTCTTCGGTCAAGTCCTTCTTCGCTTCCTTCAGCTGCATCTCTTCGATTTCTTTGGCGCGCTTGTCTTTTTCCACGCCATCGCGGGTAAAGACCTGCACGTCAACCACGGTACCGTACACACCGTTCGGCACACGCAGGGAGGAGTCCTTCACGTCGGACGCCTTCTCACCGAAGATGGCGCGCAGCAGCTTCTCTTCCGGCGTCAGCTGGGTTTCACCTTTAGGAGTTACCTTACCGACCAGAATGTCGCCGCCCTTCACTTCGGCACCCACGTAGACGATACCGGACTCGTCCAGCTTGGACAGAGCGGCTTCACCCACGTTCGGAATGTCAGCAGTGATCTCTTCCGGACCCAGCTTGGTGTCACGGGAGATACAGGCCAGTTCCTGGATGTGAATGGTGGTCAGGCGATCTTCCTGAACAACACGCTCGTTCACCAGGATCGAGTCTTCGAAGTTGTAACCGTTCCACGGCATGAACGCGACGCGCAGGTTCTGACCCAGCGCCAGTTCACCCAGGTCGGTGGACGGGCCGTCAGCCAGCACGTCGCCCGCCATCACCGGCTCGCCCAACATCACGCACGGACGCTGGTTGATACAGGTGTTCTGGTTGGAACGGGTGTATTTGGTCAGGCTGTAGATGTCGATGCCGGCTTCGCCAGGCAGCAGCTCATCTTCGTTGACCTTGATAACGATACGGGAGGCATCGACGTAGTCGATCATGCCGCCACGCTTGGCCACTACGGTAACACCGGAGTCAACGGCCACAGCGCGTTCCATACCGGTACCAACCAGCGGCTTGTCGGCGCGCAGAGTCGGTACAGCCTGACGTTGCATGTTTGAACCCATCAATGCGCGGTTCGCGTCATCGTGTTCCAGGAACGGGATCAGGGCCGCTGCCACAGATACGATCTGCTGCGGGCTCACGTCCATATACTGGATCTGGTCGGCGTTCATAAAGGTGGATTCACCTTTGTGACGACACGGGATCAATTCATCTTTCAGACGGCCATCTTCGGTGGTCGCGGCGTTAGCCTGTGCGATCACGTACTTGCCTTCTTCAATAGCAGACAGATAGTCCACTTCGTCGGTGATCACACCGTCAATGACCTTGCGGTACGGAGTCTCGAGGAAACCGTACTCGTTGGTACGAGAGTACACGGACAGAGAGTTGATCAGACCGATGTTCGGACCTTCAGGAGTTTCGATGGGGCACAGACGACCGTAGTGGGTCGGGTGTACGTCTCGAACTTCAAAGCCGGCACGCTCACGAGTCAAACCACCCGGGCCCAGCGCAGAGATACGGCGCTTGTGGGTCACTTCGGACAGCGGGTTGTTCTGGTCCATGAACTGGGACAGCTGGCTGGAACCAAAGAACTCTTTGACTGCGGCGGAGATCGGTTTGGCGTTGATCAGATCCTGCGGCATCAGGGTGTCCAGGTCGCCCAGGGAGAGACGCTCCTTGACCGCACGCTCGACACGCACCAGACCGACGCGGAACTGGTTTTCAGCCATTTCACCGACAGAACGGATACGACGGTTGCCCAGGTGGTCGATATCGTCCACCTCGTCATTGCCGTTACGGATGTCGATCAGGCGCTTCATCACATCGACGATGTCGTCTTTGGTCAGCGTACCCACGCCGGTCTCGTCTTCACGAGCCAGACGGCGGTTGAACTTCATCCGACCTACGGTAGACAGGTCGTAACGCTCGGAAGAGAAGAACAGGTTCTCGAACAGCTGTTCTGCGGCTTCGCGAGTCGGCGGCTCACCCGGACGCATCATGCGATAGATTTCGACCAGCGCTTCCAGGCGGCTGGAGCTGGAGTCGATACGCAGGGTCTCGGACATGTAGGCACCGTGATCCAGTTCATTGGTGAACAGAACCTCGAAGTGCTTGAAGCCGGCTTGGGAGAGGTTGGCTACCGCTTCCAGGCTCAGCGCCTGGTTGGCAGTCACTACCATCTCGCCAGTTTGCGGATGTGCGTAGTCCTTGGCAGCAACTTTGCCAACAACATACTCAACCGGTACCTCAATCTGGGTAACGGAATCTTTTTCCAACTGACGGATGTGACGCGCAGTCACTCGACGACCGGTCTCAACCACCACGGCGCCATTGGCCACGATGTCAAAGGTCGCAGTTTCACCACGCAGGCGCTCCGGCACCAGATCCATCATCAACTTGCCATCTTTGACTTCGAAACCGATGGTCTCGAAGAAGGTGGCCAGAATCTGTTCGGAACTGAAATCCAGGGCACGCAGAATAATGGATGCCGGCAGTTTACGACGACGGTCGATACGGACAAACAGGTTGTCTTTCGCATCGAACTCGAAGTCCAGCCAGGAGCCACGGTAGGGAATAACGCGCGCGTTATACAGCACCTTACCGGATGAATGTGTTTTGCCTTTATCGTGGTCGAAGAAGACGCCCGGGCTACGATGCAGCTGGGAGACGATTACCCGCTCGGTACCATTGATAACAAAGGTGCCGTTCTCGGTCATGAGCGGAATTTCGCCCATGTATACTTCTTGTTCCTTGATGTCTTTGACGGTGCCGGCAGCTGCTTCACGGTCGTACAGAACCATACGAAGCTTGACACGCAGCGGCGCGGAGTAGGTCACTCCACGGATCTGGCATTCTTTTACGTCAAATACCGGCTCACCCAGGCGATAGCTGACATACTGAAGCTCAGCACTACCGGAGTAACTGGTGATCGGGAAAACGCTACGGAAAGCGGCCTCTAGGCCATATTCACCTTCCGGGTCAGCCTCGATGAACTGCTTGAAGGAGTCCAGCTGAATGGACAACAGATAAGGCGTGTCCAGTACCTGGTCTCGCTTACCGAAGTCCTTACGAATGCGTTTTTTTTCGGTATAAGAGTAAACCATAGGGTTCCTCAGCTCGCTGATAAGTGACCCACTCTGTCCCACGGGACAGCTCTGTCTCAACACCGTTTTGTGTTGGCCCGGACGAATGAAAACAGTCCGGATTGCTGGTGCACCGAGAGTCGTAAACGGTGTGAAATGCTCTCAGTCTACAGCGCAAAAAGGCTGGTGAACAAAAATTCACCAGCCCTAGCCTGTTTTATCAGGCTAATCTACATAAATGCAGATTATTTGATCTCAACAGAAGCACCGGCAGCTTCCAGCTCTTTCTTCAGAGCTTCAGCTTCGTCTTTGGAGACGGCTTCTTTCAGGTTAGCCGGAGCAGCTTCTACCAGGTCTTTGGCTTCTTTCAGGCCCAGACCGGTGGCGCCACGAACGGCTTTGATGACGGCAACTTTGTTAGCACCGGCAGCAGTCAGAACTACGTCGAACTCGGTCTTCTCTTCTACTGCTTCAGCGGCCGGACCGGCAGCAACAGCAACAGCGGCAGAAACACCGAACTTCTCTTCCATAGCTTCGATCAGCTCAACAACTTCCATTACGGACATGGAAGCAACGGCTTCGATAATTTGGTCTTTAGTGATAGACATGACAAAAATTCCTGATGTTGAATAAACTCAAACAGCCTAAATAGGCGAGAATCAAGCAGCAGCTTGCTTCTGATCACGCACAGCAGCGATGGTACGAACCAGCTTGCCAGCAGAGGCTTCCTTCATGGTAGCCATCAACTTCGCAATTGCTTCGTCGTAGGTCGGCAGCGTGGCCAGACGATCAATTTGTGCTGCGGCGATAAACTCACCGTTAAAAGCGCCAGCCTTGATTTCGAACTTTTGGTTCGCTTTGGCAAACTCTTTGAACAGACGAGCGGCAGCGCCCGGGTGTTCGTTAGAGAAAGCAATCAAGGTAGGACCAGACAATACGTCGTTCAGGCAACCGAATTCGGTACCTTCAACTGCGCGACGCAGCAGGGTGTTACGCACAACGCGCATGTACACACCGGCTTCGCGAGCAGATTTACGCAGGCTGGTCATCTTCTCTACAGTCACACCGCGAGAATCGGCTACAACTGCAGAAAGAGCGCCTTTGGCAGCTTCGTTGACTTCAGCAACAATTGCCTTTTTGTCTTCGAGTCCCAATGCCATTGGCTTAACTCCTGGATTGAATCCGGGTCTAGTTTGACCCAGTACTGACACATCCCCCCTACCTTTACAACAGAGGGGAACGATGCGGTAGCAGGATTCCAGAAGAGAAAGAAATCTTTCTCGCTGGGTTTCCGGCACCGTCTACGCAGGAAGGATTAAGGCCTTGCAGCCACCTGCGGTCTTGGACGGAGGTCGAAACCCCCAACCAATCAAGGCGCAAAATTATAGATTAAATTTTGCGCCTTGTAAAATCCATCAATTAGGCCTGAGCTTCCAGAGAAGCTTGGTCTACGGCAACACCGGCACCCATGGTGGTGGAGATGCTGACTTTCTTGATGAATACACCCTTGGCGGAAGACGGCTTGGCCTTTTTCAGGGCAACCAGCAGAGCTTCCAAGTTTTCTTTCAGCTGAACTTCGTTGAAAGAAACCTTGCCCAGAGTGGTATGAATGATACCGTTCTTGTCATTACGGTAACGAACCTGACCAGCCTTGGCGTTCTTGACGGCTTCGGCAACGTTAGGAGTTACAGTACCAACTTTCGGGTTCGGCATCAGACCGCGCGGGCCCAGGATTTGACCCAGCTGACCAACAACGCGCATGGCATCCGGGGATGCAATAACTACGTCGAAGTTCATCTCGCCTTTCTTGACCAGATCGGCCAGCTCGTCCATACCAACCAGTTCAGCACCGGCAGCTTTGGCAGCTTCGGCGTTGGCACCTTGGGTGAATACGGCTACGCGCACTTCACGACCGGTACCGTGCGGCAGTACAGTTGCACCACGTACGTTTTGGTCGGATTTACGAGCATCGATACCCAGGTTAACGGCAACGTCAACGCTTTCAACGAACTTGGCAGTAGCCAGTTCTTTCAGCAGGGCAATGGCTTCGTTGATGGAGTACTCTTTGGTACCGTCAACTTTTTCGCGAATAACGCGCATACGCTTGGAAAGTTTTGCCATTGTCTTAATCCTCCACTACCAGGCCCATGGAACGAGCGGAGCCGGCGATGCAACGTACTTTTGCATCCAGATCGGCACCGGTCATATCCGGCTCTTTGGTCTTGGCGATTTCTTGCAGCTGAGCCACAGTCACCTTACCAACCTTGTCTTTGTTCGGCTTGGCAGAACCAGACTGGATACCAGCAGCTTTCTTCAGCAGGAAGGAAGCGGGCGGAGTCTTGGTTTCGAAGGTGAAGGAACGGTCGCTGTAAACGGTGATCACGACCGGAGTCGGTGAGCCTTTTTCCAGCTTTTCTGTACGGGCGTTGAACGCCTTACAGAATTCCATGATGTTTACACCGTGCTGACCCAGAGCAGGACCAACGGGAGGGCTGGGGTTAGCACTGCCAGCCTTAACTTGCAGCTTGATATAAGCTGTGACTTTCTTAGCCATTACAAAAATACCTCAGAAATGGGTTCTAACGCCTCGGAGACATGCTCCTGCAAACGGCTCCCCAACTAATAAAGGGGCAGCGAATTATAATGACATTCGCTGCCCCTGACAACCGTTAACGAACAGAGTTTAATCAGCCCTTTTCGACCTGACCAAAATCCAGCTCTACCGGTGTAGAACGACCGAAGATCAAAACGGAGACCTTCACGCGGCTCTTTTCGTAGTCCACCTCTTCAACGGTACCGTTGAAATCGGCGAACGGACCATCGGCAACCCGCACCATTTCACCCGGTTCAAACAGGGTTTTCGGACGCGGCTTGTCGTGGGCATCTTGCAGACGATTGAGGATGGCATCCGCTTCTTTATCAGAGATAGGAGCGGGACGATCAGAGGTGCCACCAATGAAGCCCATGACGCGCGGTACATTGCGTACCAGGTGCCATGTGGTCTCATCCATGATCATCTGAACCAGGACGTAGCCCGGGAAAAACTTGCGCTCACTCTTGCGCTTCTGGCCAGCGCGCATCTCGACCACTTCTTCGGTCGGGACCAGCACTTCACCGAACATGTCTTCCATGCCATGCATCTTGATATGTTCACGCAGGGATTTGGCAACACGGCCTTCATAGCCGGAAAACGCCTGCACCACATACCATCTCATACGTTGTTCACGTTGTTCAGTCATGGCTTATCCTTACACACCGGTAATCAGGTTGACCAACCAGACCAAGGCACCGTCCAGAATGAACAGCAACAGCCCCATCACGGCAGTCACCGCCAGCACAATCAGGGTTGTCTGAATGGCTTCCTGGCGGGTCGGCCATACGACCTTGCGGACTTCCAGGCGAGACTCACGGGCAAATGCCAGTGTCGCCTTTCCCTTGGTGGTTTGCAGGGCTACTGCACCGGCAGCAGCAATGACAACGACCACACCCAGGGCGCGGACGGCAGCGACGACATCGTTGAGCAGGTAATTACCCACTACAGCGGCCGCCAGGATAATGAAAACCAGGCCCCAAAGCAGGGTATCCTTGCTTCCGCCCTGGCTCTCAGAACTAACACTCATACAACCCACCTGTATCTGACGTAACCAAAGACACAAAAGCCCCGTACGAGACGAGGTATATGGCAGGGGCGGCAGGACTCGAACCCGCAACCATCGGTTTTGGAGACCGCTGTTCTACCAATTCGAACTACGCCCCTGCATAAGAAAGCCCCTATTATAGGGGCTTTGCTTTATTTATGTAAGCCAAAGATTAAGCGATAACTTTAGCTACAACACCAGCACCTACGGTACGGCCACCTTCACGGATGGCGAAACGCAGGCCGTCATCCATCGCGATCGGCGCAATCAGGGTAACAACCATCTTGATGTTGTCGCCCGGCATTACCATCTCTACGCCTTCCGGCAGTTCGATGGTACCGGTCACGTCGGTAGTACGGAAGTAGAACTGCGGACGGTAGCCCTTGAAGAACGGGGTATGACGACCACCTTCTTCTTTGGACAGCACGTACACTTCAGATTCGAACTTGGTGTGCGGCTTGATGGTGCCCGGCTTGGCCAGTACCTGACCACGCTCTACGTCTTCACGCTTCACGCCACGCAGCAGTGCACCGATGTTCTCGCCTGCACGACCTTCGTCCAGCAGCTTACGGAACATTTCAACGCCGGTACAGGTGGTCTTGGTGGTATCTTTGATACCAACGA
>NZ_JASCAS010000017.1:0-13548 GCF_029967615.1 Aeromonas sp. V90_14
ATGTTCGATGCTGTGAGTGCCCACACAGATTGCTTGATTCAAATTGTTAAAGAGCAGGGTCAATAACTATAACCCTCACTGGTTTGCTTTGCAAGCCAGACCAGACGCGCACTGCGCCGTGCTGATGGAGGCGCATTATAGGGATATGATTCTCGCTGACAAGCGAAAACTCCGTGTTTTTTTGAAAAAGACGTTCAAGTGTTTAACTAACCATCAATCAGGATAGAAAACGCCCCAACAGCAACCCAAAGGAAGCCCATCAAGGCCTCTTGAGCATTACTGGCTGGTCCAGAGCGTCCGACTATAGGGATGGGGGGCCAAAACAAAAGGCTATGTCCCAATTACGTGTTGCATGGGGCGCCTCAGCGCCTCATGCAAGCAACGTGAGATATTCACTTCCCGCCCATAGCGTTCCAACATCCTTCGCCAGCCCAGATAATTCCTCAGATAGTGGGTCGCGACCCCATGGAACCGCTCCATCCACTCCTTCAATCGCCTGTGGTACCCGTTCACATGTTGGATGTGATATGCACCCACCACCCGCTCTCCCGCACGGTTGTGCACCACTTGGTGGGTCATGCCCTGCGACTTGCTGAAACTGGCATACACCCCAGCGCCATCGCTGCACAGGACGGCATCCGGGGCGATAAGCGGCTCAAGCACCGCCTTCACTGCCCTGGCATTCAGCTGTTCCAACTGGAAGTCAGCCAGGTGGCCTGCCCGGTCTTGCACCACCATCACCGGGATATAATCCGGCCCTGTGCCTCGGGTACGGCCTTTGCCGCCACGATGGCGGGCCGGGCGGGGCAATCCGCGCAGTCCTTTGAACGACTCCAGGAAGAAGGCCTCATCGACCTCGACGATACCCTCTTCCCGTACCGCCTGGTGGCTGGCCATGGCCTTCAGGAAGCGGTGACGCCACAAAAAGGCGGTGTTTTTACCGACCCCACAGCGGAGCGCCGCCTGCCGGACGGTCAGACCGTCGATGAGGGCCTGTGCATAGTCTTCCCAGCACTGTGGCTTGCGAAGTCGGGCGAGAGGCGTGTTGGTGATCACGGAACTGGTGCGCAAACACTGCTTGCAGCGATAACGGCGCAGCCCTCGAGACCAGCCCCAGGGAGCCAGTTGTGTGGCCTGGGCCTGGCAGTGAGGGCAGTATTGGCATGCGGGAAGTTGAGTGGCCAACGAGGTGATGGGGTGAGGGGTGGTGAGTTCCTGTTGCGCGAGACGACGCTGACGCAAAGTGAGCAATGGGAAGAGGGACAGTAGATGTTGAAAGGCTTGGGTATCCATGATGGCGGCCCTAAAGGTGATGACCTACTTCAAGGTTAGCCTTTCAACACATAACTGGGACTGAGCCAAACAAAAAGGGCCCCTTGGGGCCCTTCGATATCACGCGGTATCTTTCTATATCAGATAGAGAAGCTGGAACCACAGCCACAGGTGGTGGTGGCATTGGGGTTGGTCACGGTGAAGCGGGAGCCTTCCAAGCCTTCGGTGTAATCCACGCTGCCGCCAACCAGATATTGCAGGCTCATGGGATCTATCACCATGGTGACCCCGCTCTTCTCGACCACGGTATCCCCTTCGTTGATCTTCTCATCGAAGGTGAAACCATACTGGAAACCGGAGCAGCCACCGCCCGTGATGTACACCCGCAGCTTGAGCTCGGGATTTTCTTCTTCGGTGATCAGGGTCTTCACCTTGTTGGCTGCCGCATCCGTCATCTGGATGGGCAACGGGGCTTCTGCTACTGCACTCATTACTGACCTCACAACCGTTAAATCCACAAACATGGAAACCGCGAAATTATCCAATACCCGACCATTCAGTTCAAGTATTCACCAAGCTTCTTACTGTGCGGCCGGTACGGGTGCCGGTGGAACGACTACCAGCGGCTTGATTACCTCACCCCATTCAGCCAGCAGCTCCTGGGCCGGTTGTCGGCCATCCTTGCCGATGGTGACCCGTACCCGATCCGGTACAAAGCCTTCCGGCAACTGCCAGTTGCCTTCCAGCAACTGGAAGTAACGCAGTGCATAGCGCCCCTCCCCCACCTTCATACCCAGCTCGCGGCTACCGAGGGTTCTGGGCTTGTCGCCCTGACTGCCTTCCACCTTTATCTGTACCTGACCACGAAACAGCTCGCGCTTCTTGGCGGGCTGGGTCAACGCCAGCCGATAGTGATAACGGCCGGGGATACTGGTCTCCTGCAGGGTAAGGTTGTCGATCACCACCCCCACCTGCTCACCGGTGGGGCGCATGATCCGCTCGAAGAAGGCCAGCTGGCGCTTCTGCTCCTGTACCTGGGCCTCCTGATCCTTGAGCGTCTGCTGCAACTGCTCGAACGCCGCCTTCTGGGTAGCCAGCAGCGTCTCCTTGATGCCGAGCTCGCTCTTGAGCTGGCCGATGGCCTTGCCTTGGCGCTCCAGCGTCTCCTGCTGCACCGTCAGCAGGCTGCTCTGGGCCAGCTCCTGGCGATTACCGACGAAATAGCCGATGAGCGCCCCCACCATCAGCACTGCCAACCACTTCACTATCTGGGACATAAGGCCTCTTTTGTTACTGCGCATACTGCGGCCACGCTCCCTTCACTATACGCGACTCAAGCAGATTCAGGCCGGCAGACAAAGGGTTAACCGGCGGTGACGCCGCTTTCTCCCCGCTTTTGACGCGCAGCAAGCCGTAAAGTTCGCTCCAGGATCTGGGAATAAATCGGGCGGCCCCCCAACCACTGCGCCACCAGGGTCGCACCGACCGTGGTGATCATCATGGGCAGGATCAGCTGATAGTTGTCAGTCATCTCGGTCACCAGCACGATCCCCGTGATGGGTGCACGCACGGTAGCGGCAAACAAAGCGCCCATGCCGGCAATGGCAAAGGCGCCGGGCTCGATGCCCAGCTCCGGAAAGGCCGCATGGAACAGGTGGCCGAACACCACCCCGAACAGGGTGCCCAGCGCCAGGGTCGGGGCAAACACCCCGCCCGGTGCGCCTGAGCAGAAACAGACCAGGGTGGCCACCAGCCGGATGGAGAAGATGAGGAACAGGGTCGCCATCGCATACTCCCCGCCCATCAGATGGGGGATGAGCTCGGTACCACCGCCGGTCACCGCCGGGGCAACCAGCGACAACACACCGAAGGTCCCCGCCACCAGCGTCCCGATGGCCACGAAACGGTGGCGCTTGTTTTGATGCAGCGCCAGATAGCCATCCTGACAGGCCAGCACCAGCTTGTTGAAGACGAAACCCAGCACGCCGAAAGCGGCTCCCATGAAGAGGAACAGCCAGAGCGCCCTGAGGGCCGGCGCATCGTAGTGAGGCAAGCTGATCACCGCCCCCTGCCCCTTCATGTTCTGCAGCATCAGGGTTGCCATGATGGCGGAAATGCCCACCGCCTTGATGGCCAGAAAGGAGTAGCGAAACTGCGGACGCATCTCCTCCATCACGAACAGGATCCCCGCCAGCGGCGCATTGAAGGCCGCGGCCAGACCACCGGCAGCCCCAGCTGCCAGCAGGGCGTGGCCATGCTCCTTCGGTAGCCGGAAGATATCCGCCACCATCTTGCCGAGGTTGCCGCCGATCTGTACCGAAGGTCCTTCCCGCCCCAGCACCATGCCGGAGCTCAGGGTGCAGATGCCACCGAAGAACTTGACCGGCAACACCCGCCACCAGCGTACCGGACGCAGCTCGTCCATGGCCCCCTCAATCTCGGGAATGCCGGAGCCACCCGCCTCCGGCGCAAAGGTATGAGTCAGGAAATAGCCAATGCAACCCAGCAAGGCGCTGAAGCCAAAGCCGAGCAGGCCGAGCTGCCACCAGGGGCGATCGGCCAGCAGGTCGACACGCTGCTGTGCCAGCCAGTGCACGCCCGATTCGAACAGCCCGCAGACCAACCCGGCCAGGGTGCCGACCAGCGCTGCCAACAGCAGCACCAGCAGGGGCATCTTGTCTTGATGAATGATCCGCCGCAGGACGGGGCCGCGGGGAGGCGAGAGCGGTTCGGAGGAGGAGAGAGCTTGTTGCGACATGAAAAAACCACATTCGTTTGCTGACGGAGGTGACGATCATCCGGCCTGCTGTCCGGCTGCCCAGCACCGGGCCTTTCTGCTATAGTCGGCCCGTTTCATTTAACACGGGGCAGTCCTTGGCCGGGATCAAGAGGGCAAGCATACTCCAGCGCCCCCTGACTGCCGAGCCGCAATCGGCCACCTGCGCCTGTGTGACGACCAAAATCCCATTAAGGATGATCCATGTCAAAATCAGATCAGCTGTTTGAACAGGCCCGCCAGACCATTCCGGGCGGCGTCAACTCACCGGTCCGCGCCTTCAATGGGGTCGGCGGCACACCCCGCTTCATCGATCACGCCGATGGCGCCTACCTCTATGACGTGGATGGCCAGGCCTATGTGGATTACATCGGCTCCTGGGGCCCCATGCTGCTGGGTCACAACCACCCGGCCATCAAGGCCGCCGTCATCAAGGCGGTGGAGAAAGGGCTGAGCTACGGCGCACCGACCGAGATCGAAGTGCTGATGGCCGAGAAAGTGCGCCAGATCGTCCCCTCCATGGAACAGGTCCGGATGGTCAACTCCGGCACCGAGGCGACCATGAGCGCCATCCGGCTGGCCCGCGGTTATACCGGTCGCGACAAGATCGTCAAATTCGAAGGCTGCTACCACGGCCACGCCGACTCCCTGCTGGTCAAGGCCGGCTCCGGCGCGCTGACTCTGGGTCAACCCAACAGCCCGGGCGTCCCGGCCGACTTTGCCAAGCACACCCTCACCTGCGTGTTCAACGATCTGGACTCGGTGCGCGAAGCCTTCACCCAATACGGCAGCGAGATCGCCTGCATCATCGTCGAGCCGGTCGCCGGCAACATGAACTGCATCCCGCCGGTACCCGGCTTCCTGGAGGGGCTGCGCGCCATCTGCGACGAGTTCGGCGCCCTGCTGATCCTGGACGAGGTGATGACAGGCTTCCGTGTCTCCCTGCGCGGTGCCCAGGGCCACTACAACATCGACCCGGATCTCACCACCCTCGGCAAGATCATCGGTGCCGGCATGCCGGTCGGCGCCTTCGGCGGCAAGAAGAAGGTGATGCAGCACATTGCCCCGACCGGCCCCGTCTATCAGGCCGGCACCCTCTCCGGCAACCCGGTGGCCATGGCTGCCGGTCTGACCATGCTGGACCTGCTGCTGGAGCCGGGCCTCTATGAACAGCTGAGCGCCAAGACCGCCCGGGTTGCCGAAGGGCTGAAAGCCGCTGCCGCCAAGCACGGTATCCCGCTTGCCATCAATTACGTGGGCGGCATGTTCGGCTTCTTCTTCACCGACGATCCCGAGATCACCCGCTACGAGCAGGTCACTCGCTGCGACATGGAACGCTTCAAGCGCTTCTATCATCTGATGCTGGAAGAGGGCGTCTACCTGGCGCCGAGCGCCTACGAGGCGGGCTTCCTGTCGCTGGCGCACGGCGACAAGGAGATTGAACACACTCTGGCCGCCGCCGAGCGCAGCTTCGCCAAGCTGGCCGGCTAAGCCGCCGCGTGTCGCCAAAGGGCCCTTCACGGGCCCTTTTTTATGGCTATGTCCCAATTACGTGTTGCATGGGGCGCCCCAGCGCCTCATGCAAGCAACGTGAGATATTCACTTCTTGCCCATAGCGCTCCAACATCCTGCGCCAACCCAGATAATTCTTCAGATAGTGGGTCGCAACCCCATGGAACCGCTCCATCCACTCCTTCAATCGCCTGTGGTACCCGTTCACATGTTGGATGTGATATGCACCCACCACTCGCTCTCCCGCTCGATTGCGCACCACTTGATGTGTTATCCCTTGCCCCTTGCTGAAACTCGCATACACCCCGGCACCATCGCTGCACAGGACGGCATCCGGGGCGATAAGCGGCTGAAGCACTGCCTTCACAGCCTTGGCATTCAACTGTTCCAACTGGAAGTCAGCCAGGTGGCCTGCCCGGTCTTGCACCACCATCACCGGGATGTAATCCGGTCCTGTGCCTCGGGTACGGCCTTTACCTCCACGATGACGGGCCGGGCGGGGCAATCCGCGCTGTCCTTTGAACGACGCCAGAAAGAAGGTCTCATCGACCTCGACGATACCCTCTTCCCGTACCGCCTGGTGGCTAGCCATGGCCTTCAGGAAGCGGTGACGCCACAAAAAGGCGGTGTTTTTACCGACCCCACAGCGGAGCGCCGCCTGCCGGACGGTCAGACCGTCGATGAGGGCCTGTGCATAGTCTTCCCAGCATTGTGGCTTGCGAAGTCGGGCGAGAGGCGTGTTGGTGAGCACGGAACTGGTGCGCAAACACTGTTTGCAGCGATAACGGCGCAGCCCTCGAGACCAGCCCCAGGGAGCCAGTTGTGTGGCTTCGGCCTGGCAGTGAGGGCAGCATTGGCATGCGGGAAGTTGAGTGGCCAACGAGGTGATGGGGTGAGGGGTGGTGAGTTCCTGTTGCGCGAGACGACGCTGATGCAAAGTGAGCAATGGGAAGAGGGACAGTAGATGTTGAAAGGCTTGGGTATCCATGATGGCGGCCCTCAAGGTGATGACCTACTTCAAGATTAGCCTTTCAACACATAACTGGGACAGAGCCTTTTTTATTGCAGCTTCAACCTCCCTCGGCACGCCCGATGTTGGTGCAGACTTTGCGCAAATGGCACAGCGCTGTCACCAAACGGTGCATATCCCGCCCCTCTATCCGTCATAAAACGGGCCCACAATTTGCACCCAGTACCTTGGATACAAGCCCGTTTGAGCGAGGTGTATATGGCGGAAATGAGCCCCATCGATGTGCTGCGACGCTATCAGGAGTACGAAGCCGAACTGGCCCCCCTGCTGCTGGGACTGCTCACGGCATCGCCCGATTCACTCAGCAGTTATCCCTTCATCCTGAACCAGGCACCCAGCCGGGAACCACTCGGGATCCTGCCACCGGTGCCGGCGCCGCAAGCCCGTTTGCATCTAATCGTGAGAGGCCAGGGCCGTGAGCTGACCCTCTGCCTGAACCAGCTCATCGCCTGGCTGATGGGGGACAGGGAGCGACGCCGGGCCATGCCCTGGTTCAAGGGGGTTTATGTGGTGCTGAGTCTGGCGCTGTTTCTGATCGTCGCGACGCTCATCTGGCACGGGCTGGAGCAGCTCTATTTGCTGCTATGCGGGGCGCAGCAGAACCGATTGGGGGCCTTCAGCGCCATCATCTTCCTGACCCTGGCGCTGGCGGTGTTCGATCTGGGCAAGACCATTCTGGAAGAGGAGGTGCTGCTGCATAAGGACATCTTTCGCCACAGCGCCATTCGCCGCACCATTACCCGCTTCATCGCCGCCATCTTGATCGCGGTCTCCATCGAGGGGCTGCTGCTGCTGTTCAAGGGCTCGCTCGGCCAGAGCGAACTGCTCTGGCCGGCGGTGGGTGTGATGGGGTGCGCCGTGGGGCTGCTGCTGGCCCTCGGGCTCTATGTGTTTCTGGGGGCCAGGGCCGAAGCGGCGCTGGTGCAGGCCAGCCTGCGACCTCTGCCAGCCGGAGTTGCAGTGCCCGCCGCGCCGCCCGCCAAGAAACGTACCTGGTCCAGGAGGTATAGATAACGATGAAGGCCTGCCATCACGTCAATACTCCACAACCAGCACCGACACGCGCCGTACTGGCTAACCAGTAACGCCTGCCAACCGGGGTGGTGGCCCCCGCCGCGCCGCCCGCCAGGAGGCGTACATGGTCCAGGAGGTATAGATGACGATGAAGGCCACCAGCCATTTGAGCATCGCCATATCCATCGACTTGACCAGCATGGCCGCCAGCACCACGCCGACAGGGCCGAAGATGGCCACCGCCAGCACCGCCTTGGCGTCGAAGGCTCCCTTGCGGATGAAGGTGCCCGCCGAGAAGACGCTGAGCACGGCGGTGGAGCCCATCATGATGGGAAACGCCGCCAGCGGATTCATGCCGAGCAGATAGACCAGGGTCATGCAGGGGGCGAACAGGCCGATGCCCACGTTCATCAGCACGCCGAAGATGAAGTTGCCGAGCAGCGCGATCCCGAGCTTGTAACCGGTCAGCCCCATGGCATCGCCACCGAGGGGGAACAGCCCAAGCAGGCCCGCAAAGATGAGGCCGGCCACCACCAGCAGGGAGACCGCCATCACCAGCCGGATGGTCTGGCGATCGAACGAGGCGACGTGGCGTGCGCCCCAGGCCGCCCCGGCGGCCGCGGCCACCATCATGCCGATGAGAGTGAGCGGATCTACCTGCACGGCGCCGATGAAGATCAGCGACTGGGTGACCGTCGGCAACACACACTGGCCGTTGAGGGTGCCCGGCAACAGCCGATCGTCGATCAGCTTGAACTGCTTGTAGCAGGCGGTCTTCACCGCGAAGCTGCCGACCCCCAGGGTATCGAGAAAATTGGCGACAAAACCGATGGTCGCCACCGGCCAGAAGGGGGTCGATTCCAGCTCCCCCTGTTGCCGTTTGTGCCACCAGGCCCGTACCAGCATGAAGATGAACACCAGGGCGCAGATGATGAATATCAGGCGCAAAAGATTAATTAACATACAGAGTTCTCCAGCAACGGGCGGCGATTCTAAGGCAGCAAAAATAAAAAATCTTGGTCAGGATCAAGCATTCAGCCCATGCAAACGATTATCTGGAGAAAGTCATGACGAGCACGCCCGAACGAATCTGCTAATACTTGTCTATGAGGGCCAGCAGGCCTGGGGCCACCGGTGGTAGTCATGGTCATTTCGCGACGACCACAGTCACCGGCGGGAAGTAGCCAAAAAGAAGGCCGGTATGCACCGACCTTCTTTTTTTATTGCTGACTCGCCGGCGTTTTGCCTGCCAGCCACTGCCAGCCCGGCAGGCGTGGCAGTCGCCGGGCGATCCAGCCGATCAGCGCATCCGACAGCCCGGTCAACAACAGCAGCGGCAGACAGAGCAGGGTCAGCGACAGGGCCCCCACATAGACATCCGTCAGCCAGTGGGCGCCAGAGAGAATGCGGGGCGCCGAGAACAGCGGCACCATCAGCAGCGCGGTCAGCCCGGCCCAGCGCGGCAGATGGCGCAGGGCAAAGCCGGCGAAGATCATCAGGAACAGGGCGTGATCGCCGGGGAAGCTGTCGCTGGAGGAGTCCTTGGTCGGGATCCTGCTGAGCTGGGTTACCCGCAGCGCGTCCGCCACCGTCAGGGTCGGGCTGGGCCGGCTGACCGGCAGCAGATGACCGAACTGGTTGATCACCAGGGCCCCCAGCAGCATGACGATCCCCATGGCCACCAGCCGGCGGCGTCCCTGCTCGTCCGCACGCCAGAAGCAGCGAGAGAGGATGAGCCCCATGCAGGAGAGCACCGCCAAATCGAACAGCCGGTTGTTGGTCACGGCCACCAGATCGGCCCACCACCGGGCCTGACCCAGCCAGCCATTGACCAGATGGAAGACGGCGAGATCCCACTGATCCCATGGGCCGTGATCGGGCAGAGCGGCCCAACTGATGGCGATGAGACCACCCAACAGATAACAGGGTATAAATTTGCGCATACAGACTCTCCTCCCCGAAAAATGGGGCCGTATTTTAAAGCATAAAAAGCGTGACGTGAATCACACAAACGAGGGAGAAAAGGGTCATGCCTCCTACCCGGAAAGCCGGCGCGCCCCCTGCCGGCTTGGCCTGTTGCAGCCTTGCGGCTAGTATGGAGTCCCTCTATTTCGCGAGATGACGAGTGCTATGCGCAGCTACCTTCGGATGATGCTGTTTGCCCTGGGCCTGCTGGCCGGCGTGCAGATCCCGGGTCTGATCGACCTCTACTACCAGCGGCTGGATGCCCGCCTGCAACAGGCCAGCCTCAGCCTGGCCCCTTTTCAGGAGACGGCGGACCAGCACTTCAATGGCGATCTGACGGCCCTGGTCAACCACTACCGCACCAACCCGGATCCGGTATTCGCCAAAGATGCCGCCAGCCTGCAGCTGCTGGTCAGCCAGCGCCAGACCCTGCAGCAGGAGAGCGTCTACAAACACCATCCCTGGTATCGGCAACTCTCCCACCTGCTGCTGCGCGCCGAGCCCCAGCTCTGGCAGGATACCCTGCAAAACTACAGCTACGTGGTGCCGCTCAAGCAGGCCGCCATCGTCTGCGGCATGGCGGCAGGCCTGCTCGCAGCCCTGCTTGGCGATCTGTTGCTCAGTCTGGTGCTGTTGCCGTTTCGCCGGCAGCAACCCCGCACACGCTACGCGCCGCGCTGACGAAACCGACGCGGTGGCTCAGGCAGCCGGAAACAACAAAGGGGCCACTGGCCCCTTTGTTGTTTCCGTCCGGTGTCACAGCTCGTATGGCAGCCGCGACTGGCTGACCAAACGCTGGAGCGCCTGCACCACCTGGGGATCGAACTGGCTGCCGGAGCGTGACAGGATATATTCCATGGTCTGAGCCAGTGACCAGGGCTCCTTGTAGGGACGCTTGCTGAGCAGGGCATCGAACACGTCGACCACGGCCACGATGCGAGCCGACAGCGGGATCTGCTGGCCGGCCAGCTGCTCCGGGTAACCCTTGCCATCAAAGTGTTCATGGTGACCGCGAGCAATCTCGGCCCCCAGCGACAGATAGCTGGTGCCCTCCACCATCTCCCCCGCCTTGTGCAAGATGCTGGCGCCGATGTCCGCATGCTGCTCCATGATGAGCCGCTCATCCGGCTCGAACCGGCCCGGCTTGTGCAGGATGTGGTCCGGCGTGCCCACCTTGCCCACGTCGTGCAGTATGCTGGCCATGCCGATCATGTCGACGAAGCCCGGCGTCAGCTCGTCGGGATAGGCCCCCGCCTGCTGCAACTCGGCCACGATGGCATCGGAGAGCTTCTGCACCCGCAGCACGTGATCGCCGGTATCCGAATCGCGAAACTCCGCCAGCGCCGCCAGCGCCACCACGGTCGCTTCCTGGGCGCGCAGCAGCTGGTTGTAGAGATAGAGGTTGTCGTACGCCGCCGAGATGCGCTGGCAGAACACGTCCAGCAGATCGCACTCGAGCGGGTCGAGCGGCTGGGTGGGAGTGAAATTGAGCACGAACTCGCGCCCGTTCTGGGCGGCGATATAGAGCGCATCCTGGGGATGCTCGAAGCGATTGCAGCGATTGGCCAGCGCACTCATCACCGAATCGTGCAGGGCCGGGAAGGCGCTGAGCGGCACATCGCTCAGCAGGGATTCATAGTCGCCGGTGGCCGCCAGGATCTCCAGCTCCTGTGAGCCGGGCCGGCGTTCGGCGCAGATGGCGCCTTCGGTGCCCACATCGAGAATGGCGCTGATCTGCTTGAGCACGCCGGAGGCAAATTCCCGCAGCGAATGCAGATGATAGAGATCCCCCGCCCCCTCCAGTATCTTGCCGAGCCCCTGCCGGCTCTTGTCGATGGCGCAGAGGGTCTCGTAGGAGCGCAGGGAGGCGATGACGGTGGTATAGAGCTTCTGCACCGTCAGCTCGGTCTTGGTCTTGTAGTCGTTGATGTCGTAATCGAGGATCACCCGCTGCTCCGGGGCCTGCCCCGGCTGGCCGGTGCGCAGCACGATGCGCACCAGGCTGTTGTGCATCTCGTTGCGGATCTGGTGCACCAGCCGCAGGCCGGCATCCTCGGTCTCCATCACCACGTCGAGCAGGATCAGGGCGATGCGCGGATTGGCCAGCAGCATGCGGGCCGCTTCGGCGCCGCTGTAGGCGTTGAGCAGTTCAAGCGGGCGGGATTTGTACTGAATGTTGGAAAGTGCCAGCCGGGTGGCATGATGAATGTCCGGCTCATCATCGACGATCAACACCTGCCAGGGGTTGATCGCCTTGGTCACCACGGCCTCATCGTCATCCAGCTCGATGATGTCGTCATCCAGCCAGAGCTCGTCCTTGTCTTGGGCACTGCTCATATCGTTCACGCCTCCAGGCGCTGCATGAGGGTACTGACAGTATGTACCATCAGGCAACGATGGATCACAAGCCCCAGCACTTGCTCCCTCGTGCCCGCCCAGCGCCGGCCGGTTTATTCGAACGGTTCGAGATAGGCCTGGATTGCCTTCCTCAGCCAGGCCAACACCTTGCCGTGATAGGCATTTTCCGACAGATAGACGCCGTAGTCGCGCCACTGCAGGCTGAACTTGTGCCTCAAGGTCAGCAGCTCCCCTTGCCGCAGCTGGCTCTGGATCAGCGGCGACGGCAGCACGGCCCAGCCGAGGCCATCGAGCACCGCATCGCGCATCAGCTCGAAGCTCGACAGCCCGATGTGGTGGCCGCCGATGGGCAGCAGGCTCTTGACCGAAAATTCGTCCACATAGGAGAGGGTGACCTGGGTATGACCGGTCAGATCCTGCTGCAATACCCGCTTCAGGCTGGCCAGCGGGTGGCTCGGGGCCACCACCATCAGGGTGCGGATCGGGTTGAGCACCTCGATGTTGAGGCCGCTGCGCTCCTGCTCCTCGGTGATGAGGCCGAAGGCGGCGTCGACAAACCCCTCCTCCACCAGCGCGGGCAGCTCCGGCGGCGAGGCCAGCACCAGCGAGATGCTGGTGCCGGGAAACTGGTGGCGCAGCGCCCCCAGCATCTCCCGCCACACCGCCTCGGGAATGGCGTCATCCCGCGCCACCCGCAGCGCCACCTCGGCGCCGGAGGCGTAGTGCTCGCACTTGAGTTTGAGGCTGTTGGCGGCCTGCAGCAGCCGCTTGCAGTCGTCCAGCACCTGCTCGCCGATCTCGGTCAATCGGCTCTGGTTGGCGCCTCGTTCAAAAAGTTCGACGCCAAGCTCAACCTCAAGCGCCGCTATCGCCGTGCTGACAGCGCTGCGACTCTTGCCAAGCCGGCGCGCCGTATTGGCAATGGAGCCACTGCTGGCTGATTCCACAAAGAGTTGTATCTGGTAAAGCTTCATGATCTGGGTCGTGAGCAGGGTATCCGATATTCACCTTACCTTGCCCTCTTCTCGCAAGGCAAACCGTCAGCGTCTGAATTGTCGACGCTCAGCGATTCTACCGCCTGAGCGGGCTGCGGCTATCATGGTCCCGTCGCAGCAACAAAAGGACATTTTATGTTATTCAATCGCATGCTCCTGGCCCGCATCTTTCTGACGGGCGCCATCCTGACCGAGGTCGCGGGGACCTCCAGCATGGCCATGATCCCGGAGAACGAGGCCGGCTGGCTCAACTATCTGCCGATGTGGCTGCTCATCTCCTTCTCCTATCTGTTGTTGGCCAAAGCCGCCAAAACAATCTCCATTGGTATTGCCTTCGCGCTCTGGGAGGGGCTGGGGATCGCACTGATCACCGTCGTCTCCGTGCTGTTCCTCGACTACCGCCTGAATGCTCAGGAGTTGATCGGACTGGCGCTGGCCATAGTGGGTATTGTTCTGGTGACAATGGGTGAAACCCATGACGAACCGACCGCAGGCACCAGCAGCATCCGCCGCCTTGGTACTGCCCATGACAAACCGGCTGCAGGAACCGGCAGCACCCGCCGTCTTGGCGCTGCCCATGACAAACCGGCTGCAGGAACCGGCAGCACCCGCCGTCTTGGCGCTGC
>NZ_JASCAS010000003.1:0-291029 GCF_029967615.1 Aeromonas sp. V90_14
TGGACAACGTCTGGCACGGCGACACCACCAATGCGGATGACAGCGTGGCGCTGACGCTGGGTCAGGGCGTGCTGACCCTGGTGCAGACCGTGACCGATGCCGATGGCGATAGCGCCAGTGCGGCGGTAGATCTGGGTGCCAACGGCGTGTTCCGCTTCGAGGATGACGGCCCCAGCGTGACCATCAACGCGGTGGTGGACGGTGACATCACCTTGACCACCCAGGATGCACAGACCATCGGGTCGGCCAGTGACACGGCGACCGGCAGCTTTGCGGCGGCGTTCCTGGCGGCGGCGGTGCCGAGCTATGGCGCGGACGGTCCGGGCACCACCACGGTGAGTGGCTACAGCCTGAGCGTGACCGACAGCAACAGCGGGCTGACCAGCAACGGGCTGGCCATCACCCTGACCAAGGTGGGTAGCGACATCGTTGGCTCGACTTCGGCTGGGGAGGTGTTCCGTATCAGCGTGGCGAGCAATGGCACGGTGACGCTGACGCAGTCGGCGGAGCTGGACCATCTGCCGGAGGACGTGGACAACAGCAACGACAACAACCTCATCAGCCTGGCCAATGGCAAAGTGCTGCTGAGTGCGACGGTGACGGTAGTGGATGGCGACAACGACACCGCGACGGGCACGGTGAGTGCGGATCTTGGCGGCAACATCAGCTTCGAGGACGACGTACCGAGCGTGACCATCAACGCGGTGGTGGACAGTGGCATCACCTTGACCACCCAGGATGCACAGACCATCGGGTCGGCCAGTGACACGGCGACCGGCAGCTTTGCGGCGGCGTTCCTGGCGGCGGCGGTGCCGAGCTATGGCGCGGACGGTCCGGGCACCACCACGGTGAGTGGCTACAGCCTGAGCGTGACCGACAGCAACAGCGGGCTGACCAGCAACGGGCTGGCCATCACCCTGACCAAGGTGGGCAGCGACATCGTTGGCTCGACTTCGGCCGGGGAGGTGTTCCGTATCAGCGTGGCGAGCAATGGCACGGTGACGCTGACGCAGTCGGCGGAGCTGGACCATCTGCCGGAGGACGTGGACAACAGCAACGACAACAACCTCATCAGCCTGGCCAATGGCAAGGTGCTGCTGAGTGCGACCGTGACGGTGGTGGATGGCGACAACGACACCGCGACTGGGACGGTGAGTGCGGACCTGGGTGGCAACATCAACTTTGAGGACGATGTGCCGAGCGTGACCATCAATGCGGTGGTGGACAGTGGCATCACTCTGACCACCCAGGATGCGCAGACCATCGGGTCGGCCAGTGACACGGCGACCGGCAGCTTTGCGGCGGCGTTCCTGGCGGCGGCGGTGCCGAGCTATGGCGCGGACGGTCCGGGTACCACCACGGTGAGCGGTTACAGCCTGAGCGTGACCGACAGCAACAGCGGGCTGACCAGCAATGGGCTGGCCATCACCCTGACCAAGGTGGGCAGCGACATAGTGGGTTCGACCTCGGCTGGGGAGGTGTTCCGTATCAGCGTGGCGAGCAATGGCACGGTGACGCTGACGCAGTCGGCGGAGCTGGACCATCTGCCGGAGGACGTGGACAACAGCAACGACAACAACCTCATCAGCCTGGCCAATGGCAAGGTGCTGCTGAGTGCGACCGTGACGGTAGTGGATGGCGACAACGACACCGCGACCGGGACGGTGAGTGCGGACCTTGGCGGCAACATCAGCTTCGAGGACGACGTACCGAGCGTGACCATCAATGCGGTGGTGGACAGTGGCATCACCTTGACCACTCAGGATGCACAGACCATCGGGTCGGCCAGTGACACGGCGACCGGCAGCTTTGCGGCGGCGTTCCTGGCGGCAGCGGTGCCGAGCTATGGTGCAGATGGTCCGGGTACCACCACGGTGAGCGGTTACAGCCTGAGCGTGACCGACAGCAACAGCGGGCTGACCAGCAATGGGCTGGCCATCACCCTGACCAAGGTGGGCAGCGACATAGTGGGTTCGACCTCGGCTGGGGAGGTGTTCCGTATCAGCGTGGCGAGCAATGGCACGGTGACGCTGACGCAGTCGGCGGAGCTGGACCATCTGCCGGAGGACGTGGACAACAGCAACGACAACAACCTCATCAGCCTGGCCAATGGCAAGGTGCTGCTGAGTGCGACGGTGACGGTAGTGGATGGCGACAACGACACCGCGACCGGGACGGTGAGTGCGGACCTTGGCGGCAACATCAGCTTCGAGGACGACGTACCGAGCGTGACCATCAACGCGGTGGTGGACGGTGGCATCACCTTGACCACTCAGGATGCACAGACCATCGGGTCGGCCAGTGACACGGCGACCGGCAGCTTTGCGGCGGCGTTCCTGGCGGCAGCGGTGCCGAGCTATGGTGCAGATGGTCCGGGTACCACCACGGTGAGCGGTTACAGCCTGAGCGTGACCGACAGCAACAGCGGGCTGACCAGCAATGGGCTGGCCATCACCCTGACCAAGGTGGGCAGCGACATAGTGGGTTCGACCTCGGCTGGGGAGGTGTTCCGTATCAGCGTGGCGAGCAATGGCACGGTGACGCTGACGCAGTCGGCGGAGCTGGACCATCTGCCGGAGGACGTGGACAACAGCAACGACAACAACCTCATCAGCCTGGCCAATGGCAAAGTGCTGCTGAGTGCGACGGTGACGGTAGTGGATGGCGACAACGACACCGCGACGGGCACGGTGAGTGCGGATCTTGGCGGCAACATCAGCTTCGAGGACGACGTACCGAGCGTGACCATCAACGCGGTGGTGGACGGTGGCATCACCCTGACCACCCAGGATGCGCAGACCATCGGGTCGGCCAGTGACACGGCGACCGGCAGCTTTGCGGCGGCGTTCCTGGCGGCGGCGGTGCCGAGCTATGGCGCGGACGGTCCGGGCACCACCACGGTGAGTGGCTACAGCCTGAGCGTGACCGACAGCAACAGCGGGCTGACCAGCAACGGGCTGGCCATCACCCTGACCAAGGTGGGCAGCGACATCGTTGGCTCGACTTCGGCCGGGGAGGTGTTCCGTATCAGCGTGGCGAGCAATGGCACGGTGACGCTGACGCAGTCGGCGGAGCTGGACCATCTGCCGGAGGACGTGGACAACAGCAACGACAACAACCTCATCAGCCTGGCCAATGGCAAGGTGCTGCTGAGTGCGACCGTGACGGTGGTGGATGGTGACAACGACACCGCGACCGGGACGGTGAGTGCGGACCTCGGTGGCAACATCCGGTTCGAAGACGATGTACCGACAGCCAAAGACAACAGCGTCGTTATCACTGAAGCAGGGTTGCCACCCTTCAATCTGGTGATGGTCATCGATACATCAGGCAGCATGTTGTGGCAGATCGGTACGTCGACAAATGGTTCGCCAAATCGCCTGGAGCTGGCGAAGGATGCACTAAACCACATGATCGACTCCTATGTGGCGCTGGGTGTGCCGCTGGTCTTCACGGTCATTGATTTTGCCAGTGGAGCTGTATTGATCCCGCAAACCAGTGATCCTGATGTGGCCAAGGCCAGTATTTCCGGTTTGCCGACAGATGGTGGCGGTACCAACTACAACGCACCACTCGTATTGGCGCAGAATCAACTGACGGCGGATCTGGCGAACCCTGCTTTGGCTGGGTATGAAACCAAGGTCTATTTCCTGTCGGATGGCGCTCCCAACGAGGGGAATGTCCCGGCCGGCTGGACCAGCTTTGTGAACAGCAACAATGTTGAGGTTTACGCGGTGGGGTTGAACGTCAGTGGCAATGCGACGGCGATCGCTCAGCTTGGTCTGGTGGAGGATCATGGGGATGCCGTCACGTTGGTCAACAACATCTATGACCTGGACGCCACACTCCAGGCCACCGTGCCGCCGCCTGCTACCGGCAATGTGATCACAGATGTGGATGCCAGTGCCGGTATGGACAGTGCCGGCGCCGATACCCCTGTGACTGTATTGCAGGTCAGCTTTACCGTCAGCAATCCGGCCGCTTATGTCGGGGTCGCGGACAGTGTGAATGGCAATGTGGTGACCTTCCTGGTGCAAGGAGGAACGACCGGCTCCATCACCACACCTCTGGGTGGGCATCTGACCGTGAATGCGGACGGTTCCTACTCCTACACTCCGCCCAATGATGTGGCCGTCGATACACAGGAGACCTTTACCTACACCATTGTGGATGCCGATGGTGACACCTCCAGCGCCCTGTTGAAGATACTGGTACTGGATACCACCCCGATCACGGCTTCCGTGTTCGAAGATGGTTTGCCTGCCGGTCTGCCTGGCAACAACCCGGCCCTGACCACGGTTGCAGGCTCTCTGGCCCATATGGTGGTCGACAGTATCGGCGTCAATTTCGGCGTCGGCAGTACAGCTGGTTTGCCTGCGTTGACCTCAGGTGGTGTGGCGATTACCTACAGCATCATCCACGGTGTCGGAGTCGATACCCTGGTTGCGGTGGCAGGCAGCAAACCCATCTTCACGCTGGCTGTTGAGGCTGATGGTGATTACACCTTTACCCTGCAAGGCCCGATTGATCATGCTCTGGCTGATGGCAACGACCTGGAACTGAAGGCGTTGAATCTGTCCAGTGCGATCACGGCCCACGAAGGGGTGGATAACGTGACGCTGGTTCGCGACTTCATCGTACAGGTTGAAGACGATGTGCCGGTTGTCATGACGCCTGCCATGGGTGTCATGCTGAATCAGTCCGGGGTGACTGGCATCTTCCTGCTGGATGGTGATGGAACCTTGTCCAACAACTACGGGGGGGATGGTGGTTCAATCCGGTTCGACAGCAGTTTGAATGGCAGCAGCAGTGGCATGACCTCGGGCGGTTTGCCTGTCACCTATACCTTGTCTTCGGATGGCATTACGCTGACTGCCGCAACGGCGGCGGGTACTGTGTTCATTGCCACCCTGCAACCTGCATCCGGGACCTATCAGGTTCAGATGATTGGTGAGGTAGATGGTGGACAGACCACGATCGACTTCAATGGTGGGGGATACAACTTCGTCGGTGGTAATGCTTCCTGGGCCGGTTTTAATACGGCGGCGAATGACAACAGCAAGGATCTGCTGTTGACGGCGATGACCAATGGTGTGGATGGTGGCACCGTAAACACCTCTGCCAATACGGGGGGGATCAGTGGCGGTTCATCCGTCGGGTCGGGTGAGGCAATGCGGATCGATTTTGTCATCGACCTGACAGGCTCTCCGGTCAGTGGTGGCTCCTACGGCGTCCTGGCAAACCAGACCCATGCCTTTGAGGCTCACTACGATGTAAATGGTGCCTCCGCCATGTTTACGGCGATCAATAGCAGCTCCAGTGTAAAACTGGTAGCCCGTCAGGATGTGGACAATGACAACGATATTGGCGATGGCAACAAGGAGTCGCTGACCGCTGTGGCAATCAGCTACAACGGTTCAACCAGGATCGTCAGTATCGGTGCAGGCATGTCCCAGGTTGTCTCGGTGGGAGGCCACAGCTTTACGGTCAACTTTACCGATGACGATCCGACCGCTGGCGTGGCTTATGTCGCGACAGTCGCCGGGGTGATATCCAATACCAAACTGGCGGCGTATACCGCAGATGGTTACAACAGCCTGGAGTTCCAATATGACGCAGGGAGCACCTTCAAGATTGGGGACTTCGGTTCCAGTGTGGCGACTCCCGGGCTCCCGGTCAGTTTGCAGCTGCCGGTCACGCTGACGGATGGAGATGGTGATGCAGTCCACAGCAACATTGGTCTTAGCCTGCTGCCGGAAGCACCGTTTACCCTGGACTACGACAGTTCTGCCAGCGGTGTGAATGTGACCTTCAACAGCACGCAAGGGCACGCCATCGGGTCTGATTTCGGTGACAGCATCACGGGCAACAGTCTGGACAACATCTTGTCCGGCGGTGATGGTGATGACTTGCTGTACGGAATGGGTGGCAAGGATACCCTGGTTGGTGGCAAGGGCAACGACGTGCTGGATGGTGGCAGCGGCAACGACACTCTCTACGGGGAGGCTGGCGACGATACCCTGATCGGCGGGATTGGCAACGACATACTGCAAGGAGGCGATGGCAAGGATCTGCTGATCGGTGGTCTGGGTAGCGATACCATGACGGGTGGTGCCGGTAGCGATACCTTCAAGTGGCTTGCTGGCGATGCGGATGGCAGTACCGACAACATTACTGATTTCACGTTGGGTAATCCGACCAGCGGTGGTGATGTACTGGATCTGTCGGATCTGCTGGTTGGTGTTCCCTCGGCAGCCAACAACAACGATCTGGCGACGGCACTGGACAACTACTTGAAGTTTGATACTGCAACCAACAAGCTGACCATTGATACAAATGGCCTTACCAGCGGTGGTTCACAACTGACGGTACAGTTCCAGGGCAGCCTAGATCTGGATCACAGCGGTGGGCTGACGACCAACCACGACATCATCAAGCAACTGCTGGATGACGGCAACCTCAAGGTTGATCCGTAACCAGCCAAGGGGGCCGGGTAATACCTGGCCCCTGTTTTTTGACTGAGGGGGCGGCTAAGATAGCGGCAGTACAGGAGAGGGTCACCATGCAGTCATTTAATTGGGTCGATATCGATGGCATTCGCTATAGCTGGGACGGGCAGGGCAGCATTACCTGTACCGGCCAGTTTGGCTATCACGCCACGATGGCGGGTGATCGGATTGATGCGCTGGATCTGGAGAGTGATGATGGCGAGGTTGCTGGTTCACTGAATGTGGACTTTGCGGCGGCCACTATCTCATTCACGCCAGCTGTCGATGCAGAGCCACCCCACATGATGGTGCTGGTCGGTCATGAACAGGGGCAGCAGGAGTATACGTTGCAGAGTTTGAGCGATGTCTGCCTGCAGGATCTGCTCGGCCACTCCGACAACATCGACTGTGCCCCCCTAGTGACCACCACGATGACGGAGCCGGTAGCTCCGCTGGCCGGACATGTTCTGTCGTGGGACTCCTTCCATTTTGATGATGATGTGCTGCTGGGTTCCCGCAGTGCCACGCCACTGGCCGCTGCTCATCAGGGGTTGCCGGGTGGCGAGATCAGCATCAATATCGATATGACCAATCAGGTGCTGGATCAGATCCCGCCGTTGCACGATATATGAATCCCATTCGACGACGGGCATAATGACCTCACTCCAATAGATTGAGGTCTTTTTTTATGTGGCGTCCCCTGCTTACCCTGTCAGCCCTGGTTATCAGTGCCCCCCTGTTTGCCCTTGAAGTGCCGCAAGCCCCCCATCTGGTGGTGAGCGGTTATGCCGAGCAAAAAGCCGAGCCCGACATGCTGACGCTGAATGTCTCCGTGACGGCGCTGGAAAAACAGGGCATCAAGGCCAAGCAGCAGGTAGATGGCAAGGTTGCCGCCTTTTTTGGCCAGCTGGAAGGGCTGGGCATCAAGCGCAGCGACGTGGAGGCGGGCAATCTGGTGATCTCTCCGGAATACCAGTATCCGCAGAACAAGAAGCCGGAGCTGGTGGGCTACCGTGCCCAGCGCCAGCTTGCGGTCAAACTCTATCAACTCGACAAGCTGAGCGAGCTGATGGACACCGCACTCAAGGCCGGGCTGGAATCCGTGTCCCAGATTGAGTACGGGCTCAAGGCGCCGCAAACCATCAAGGAGCAGGCGCGCCTCGGAGCGGTTGAAGATGCCAAAAACAAGGCTGAGTCTCTGGCCAAGGCGTTTGGCATGAAACTCGGCAAGGTTTACAGCGTCGAGTACCGCAACAATAGCCCCATGCCGATCTACAGCCGGGCCCTCAAGGCTGCTGCCATGGCACCTGCCGCCGACATGATTGAAAACAGCTACCAACAGCAGCAGATCACCATCACGGACAACGTGGAAGCCGTCTTCCTGCTGGAATAATCCTGCGTGGTTTTCTACCTGCCTTTTTGCAACAAGCCCGAGCACTCTGTCTCGGGCTTGTTGTTTTTAGACGCGCAAGGATGCTTGCGAAAGAGAGAGGGCTGGCGATGGCCGCTTGCTGAGCGCGTGATCACAGGGTCATGGTGGACTGGTGAAGGGCGGCGGGCGGTGCCAGCCATCAGGGGTAATATCCGGGTAGAAAAAAGCCGGTCAGTGACCGGCTTTTGAGGGGCGATGAGGCTGATGCCATCAGCCCAGGTTGGCAGCAACGCGAGCCTGGCGCTTCTGCTTGAACTGATAGCCGATGGCCAGCACGATGATCCAGACCGGGATGAGCAGTACCGAGATCTGGATGCCCGGGGTCAGGTACATGATGACCAGGATGCCGGCCATGAAGGCGAGGCAGAGGTAATTGCCGAACGGGTACCAGAACGCCTTGAACTTGGGAACCACACCTTCGGCCTGCTTGCTCTTGCGAAACTTCAGGTGCGCCAGGCTTATCATGGCCCAGTTGATGACCAGGGCGGAGACCACCAGCGCCATCAACAGTTCGAACGCCTTGCCCGGCATCAGGTAGTTGATGAGTACGCACAGCAGGGTTGCCGCGGCGGAGACGGAGATGGCCACCACCGGCACACCGCTCTTGTTGGTCTTGAGCAGGCTGCGCGGGCCGTTGCCCTGTTTGGCCAGACCAAACAGCATGCGGCTGTTGCAGTAGACACAGCTGTTGTAGACCGACAGGGCCGCAGTCAGTACCACCATGTTGAGCACGGTGGCCACCAGATTGCTGTCCAGTGCGTGGAAGATCATGACGAAGGGACTGCCACCTTCTACCACCTTGCCCCAGGGGTAGAGGGACATCAGCACGGCCAGGGCGCCGATGTAGAAGATGAGGATCCGGTAGATCACCTGATTGGTGGCCTTGGGGATGCTCTTCTCTGGATTGTCGGCCTCGGCAGCCGTGATGCCGACCAGCTCGAGCCCGCCGAACGAGAACATGATCACCGCCATCGCCATCACCAGGCCGCTGATGCCGTTGGGGAAGAAGCCGCCCTGGGCCCACAGGTTGCTGACGCTGGCGTCCGGGCCGCCGTTGCCGCTGGCCAGCAGGTAGCCGCCAAAGCCGATCATGCCGATGATGGCTACCACCTTGATGATGGCGAACCAGAACTCCATCTCGCCAAACGCCTTGACGTTGGAGAGGTTGATGGCGTTGATCAGCACGAAGAAGAAGGCCGCCGACATCCAGGTCGGGATCTCGGGCCACCAGTACTGGACATAAATGCCCACCGCGGTCAGCTCGGCCATGCTCACCAGCACGTAGAGCACCCAGTAGTTCCAGCCGGAGGCAAAGCCGGCGAAGTCACCCCAGTATTTGTAGGCGAAGTGGCTGAAGGAGCCGGCTACCGGCTCTTCCACCACCATCTCGCCCAGCTGGCGCATGATCAGGAAGGCGATAAAACCGCCGATGGCATAGCCAAGCAGCACGGAGGGGCCCGCCATCTTGATGGTCTGGGCAATACCGAGAAACAGGCCGGTGCCGATGGCGCCGCCCAGTGCGATGAGCTGGATATGGCGGTTTTTCAAACCGCGTTTCAGCTCCTCGCCGTTTTGTTGAAGATCCATTCTTCCTTCCTTACGTCTTCTGAAGTCATTCGTCTGTCATCTCGTCCGTCGGGTCACTCCATGTGACCGTGCACGGCGAAGCGTGCCTGAAACGTGACGAAATCCGTATTTATTTCGTTACAGTGAGCCGCTTTCTGTTTTTTATGGCGACTACCAACGGAAGCAGAATAGTGATAATCCATCGCCGATGCACCTGTTTTCCTCATCATTCGCTGGTTTTTTCGGCGAAAGGCAGGTTTTTAGAGAGCGGTGAAGCTGGCAGGGAAGTGTTTGGTTGTATTGTGAGCAGTTGGGCGCGGTTTGGTTGACTCTGTCGGCAATTCCTGTTTTATGAAGCCTCCTTTGCAACAAGGATGCACTTCATGCAACGTATTATTGGCAGTTTGCTGGCCGTCGCGCTGTGGCTCACCGTATGGCTTTCGCCCCTGCTGCTGACCATGGCGGCCGGGTGCCTGCTGGTGTGGGCCGTGCAGGGTGATGACTATCTGGTGATGCACTTGCGGACGGTCTTGTTGATCGCCGGTGCCATCGGCCTGCTACCGGCCCTCTGGCTGACCGAGCGGGTACGCCGGCGTCACGGTGTGCTCAACTTCTACGCCATGCTGATGAACAACAAAGAGCTGAACCGCCCGGGCTCCCAGCCCCGCTGAGGTCCAGTCGACAAGCGCCGGATACGGTTGTATCCGGCGCTTTTTTATTGGCGTTTGCCGTGTCGTCAGCTTGCCGGCGGGCGGCGTTTCTTAATAAAGCTGACGGCGCAGGCCGGTGGCCTCGAGGATCTTGGCGCTGATCTCTTCCACCGAGTGGGAACTGGTGTCGAGGAAGCGGATCGCCTCCTGGCGAAACAGCCGCTCGACGCAGGCCAGCTCCTGTTCACACTGCTCCAGCGAGGAGTAGCGGCTGTTGGCGCGGCGCTGATTGCGGATCTCGTGCAGCCGCTGGGGGGCGATGGTGAGGCCGAACAGCTTGTGGCGATTGGCCTTGAGGGCGGCCGGCAGATCCAGGACTCCCATGTCCTGTTCGATGAAGGGGTAGTTGGCGGCGCGAATGCCGAACTGCAGTGCCAGATAGAGGCTGGTCGGCGTCTTGCCGCAGCGGGAGACCCCGATCAGGATGATGTCGGCCTCCTCGTACTCCTTGGTGGTGATGCCATCGTCGTTGGCCAGCGCGAAGTTGACCGCCTCGATGCGGTCGTCATAGAGCTTGCGGTTCTCCATGCCGTGGGTGCGGTGCAGCCTGGGTTCGGCCTTCACCCCAAGCTCGTGTTCCAGCGGGCTGACGAAGGTGTTGAGAAAGTCGTGGCTGCTGGCCTGGGCCTTGAGCACCTCCTCGCGCACCTGATGATCGACGATGGTGTGGAACAAAATGGGGCGTACCCCGGTCTGGCGGAACTGTTCGTCGATGCGCATCCGTACCTGGCGCGCCTTCTCCAGGGTTTCGACAAAGGGAATGGTGATCTGCTCGAAGGCCAGCGGAAACTGGCTCAACACGGCGTGGCCGAACACTTCGGCGGTGATGGCGGTGCCGTCTGAAACATAGAATACGGTGTGCACTGGGGGCTCCTGTGAGGGGGGCGGCGAGCTGACAAGCAAGAAGTATCTCTCGAAACCATATCGTTTTTGTCAACCGGTCTGCCGTGCCCAAGTTGTGAAGTGGCTTGCAAACCTGAGTCGTTACCTTTTTGTGTTGGCATTGTAGAATGTCTGTGTCATTCGACCATCCCCAAATCTTGCTCGGGGATTTTTTTGACAATAAGTAGAAAACGTTTTCATGGTCGTTGGCAACAGTAGAAACAGACAATAACGCACATAAACTGGCGCACAAGGTGCCATGGCGGCACAGTGCCCACCAACCTGGAGACATGCAAGTGCAACAGTACGTACTCTGGTACGAGCAACTCGGAATGCAGGATGTAGAACGAGTTGGCGGCAAAAATGCATCCCTTGGCGAGATGATCAGCAACCTCTCTGGTGCCGGAGTGTCGGTGCCGGGTGGGTTTGCCACCACCGCCTTTGCGTTTAACGAGTTTCTGGAGTCAAGCGGCCTCAACGGCAAGATCCACGATCTGCTCGACAGCCTGGATGTGGATGACATCGCCGCCCTCAACCGGGCCGGCCAGCAGATCCGTGACTGGGTGATCGAAGCCCCCTTCCAGAGCGCGCTGGAACAGGCGATCCGGGTTGCCTACGACAAGCTCAGCGGTGGACTTGACGCGTCCTTTGCGGTGCGCTCCTCCGCCACTGCGGAAGACATGCCGGATGCCTCCTTTGCCGGCCAGCAGGAGACCTTCCTCAACGTGCGCGGCATCGACGCCGTCATGATTGCCGTCAAGCATGTGTTTGCTTCACTGTTCAACGATCGCGCCATCTCCTATCGGGTGCATCAGGGCTATGACCACAAGGGTGTCGCCCTGTCGGCCGGGATCCAGCGCATGGTGCGTTCCGATCTCGCCGCCTCCGGCGTCATGTTCACCCTGGATACCGAGTCGGGTTTCAACGACGTGGTGTTCATCACCGGCGCTCAAGGCCTTGGCGAGATGGTGGTGCAGGGGGCGGTCAACCCCGACGAGTTCTACGTGCACAAGCCGACCCTCAAGGCAGGACGCCCGGCGGTGGTGCGCAAGACCCTCGGCTCCAAGCTGATCAAGATGACCTATTCCGGCGATGCCAGCCATGGCCGCCAGGTACAGATCGTCGACACCAATGAGGCCGAGCGCAGCCGCTTCTGCATCACGGATGCCGAAGTGATGGAGCTGGCCAAGCAGGCCCTCATCATCGAGCAGCACTACGGCCGGCCGATGGACATCGAGTGGGCCAAGGACGGGCAGGATGGCAAGCTCTACATCGTCCAGGCGCGCCCGGAAACCGTGCGCAGCCGCCAGGAGGCCAACACCCTCGAGCGCTTCGCCCTCAAGCAAGCGGGCAAGGTGCTGATCGAGGGGCGCGCCATCGGCCACAAGATCGGCGCGGGCCCGGCGCGGGTCATCTCCTCCATCAGCCAGATGGACGAAGTGCAGCCCGGCGACGTGCTGGTCACAGACATGACCGACCCGGACTGGGAGCCCATCATGAAGCGGGCCTCCGCCATCGTCACCAACCGGGGCGGTCGCACCTGTCACGCCGCCATCATCGCCCGCGAGCTGGGCATTCCGGCGGTGGTGGGTTGTGGTGATGCCACCAAGCGCATTGAACCGGGTCAACTCATTACCGTCTCCTGTGCGGAAGGGGACACCGGTTTCATCTACGACGGCGAACTCGACTTTGACGTGGCGGTGACCGAGGTGGGCAACATGCCGCGCCTGCCCATCAAGATCATGATGAACGTTGGCAACCCGGACAGAGCATTCGACTTCGCCCAGTTGCCGAACGCCGGTGTCGGTCTGGCCCGTCTCGAGTTCATCATCAACCGGATGATCGGGGTACACCCCAAGGCGCTGCTGGAGTTCGACAGCCAGAGCCCCGAGCTCAAGGCCACCATCGGCAAGATGATCGCCGGCTACGAGAGCCCGCGCGAGTTCTACGTCGCCAAGCTGACCGAGGGCATCGCCACCCTGGCTGCCGCCTTCTGGCCGGAGCGAGTGATCGTGCGGATGTCGGACTTCAAGTCCAACGAGTACGCCAACCTGGTGGGCGGCCGTGGCTATGAGCCTCATGAAGAGAACCCGATGATCGGTTTCCGCGGTGCGTCGCGCTACATCGCCGACAGCTTCCGCCCCTGTTTTGCCCTCGAGTGCGAGGCGATCAAGCGGGTGCGTGATGTCATGGGGCTGACCAACGTCGAGGTGATGATCCCCTTCGTGCGCACCGTAGGCGAGGCAGAGCAGGTGATCGACATCCTGGCCGAGAACGGTCTGCGCCGTGGCGAGCGGGGGCTCAAGGTGATCATGATGTGCGAGATCCCGAGCAACGCCCTCCTGGCAGACAAGTTCCTCGAGCACGTGGACGGCTTCTCCATCGGTTCCAACGACATGACCCAGCTCACGCTTGGACTTGACAGGGACTCGGGGCTTATCGCCCACCTGTTCGACGAGCGCAACGAGGCGGTCAAGGCGCTGCTGGCGATGGCCATTGCCGCCGCCCGCAAGGCGGGCAAGTACGTGGGGATCTGCGGCCAGGGGCCGTCCGATCACCCGGACTTCGCCGCCTGGCTGGTCGAGCAGGGCATCGACTCTGTGTCCCTCAACCCGGATACCGTGGTCGACACCTGGCTCTATCTGGCCGAGCAGCACAAGGCGAGCTGACGCAGGCTGCACAGCCTCCCATCAAAATGGCGCCCACGGGCGCCATTTTTCATGGCCGAACCTGACGCAACTGGTCCGATATGGTGGCCAGATGTGCCCAAAATGGCGCGCTGGCGCGTGCTTTTACACTCCGTTACATCTGCTCGCTTTGCAACCGCCCCATAATGGTCGCGCCAGCCCGCTGCACGGGGTGGCAGGCCCGCCGCCAGTGGCGGGCCGGGGGATCACGAGCAGTTTCCTGTCAGCACGGAGGCCAGGACGGCAGATGTCACAGAGCGTATCAAACCAGGTGATCAGACGAATGCTGGGAGCCTGCCAGCAGCAGGGGGGTGATCCCGATGCCATTCTGATGGCGGGCGGCCTCACGTCGTTCGACATCGAGCGGGAGCAGGGCCGGCTGCCGGCCCACAGCCACTACCGGATGCTGCAACTGATGCAGCCCTATCTGGCCAGTTTTCACGAAACCATCCTCTCCTACGACATCGGCCAGCTCTACCAGCACTATCCGCCGCTCATCAGCCTGTGCCTGAACCAGCCCTCGCCGCGGGCGGCGCTCGAGGTGCTGTTGGCCTATCGCCCCATCATCGGCAGTTGTGACGAGCTGCGGGTGCGACGGGGGGCGCAGGCCAGCCAATACCTGTATGTCAATCAGGGGCCTGCCAGCCTGGGGGCAAGTCAAGCCATCCCCAACTTCATCATCCTCTACCGGATTTTGCGGGTCTATCTGGCGGATCCCCGGGTCTCGGTGGGTTTCACGGGACTGCCGCCACCACGCCATCAACTGTTGGACCAGTTCTTTGGAGCCCGCTGCCGCTGGGAGCAGGGGGAAAACACCCTGACCATCGACAACGGCCAACTCGACTGCCCTAGCCACTGCTACAATGAGCCGCTGGGTCATCTGCAACTGGCCCAGCTGGCGCAGATCTGCGCCGACATCGCCGAGCGGGCCCCCTTTGCCTATCTGGTAGGGGAGCGGATCCGCCACAAGATCCGGGAAGGGGAGCTGGAGAGCGACGAGAGCCTGCTCAAGGAGGTGTGCGCGGCCATGAATGTCAGCCGCTGGACCCTGAATCGCAAATTGCAGGGGGAGGGGAGCAGCTTCTCGACCCTGCTGAGGGAAGCGAGGGTGAGCGAAGCCTGCCGCTTGCTGGGCGAGGGGGATCAACCGCTGCAGAACATCAGCGATCGGGTCGGTTTCTCGTCCCAGAGCGCCTTCAACCGCTTCTTCAAGGCCAACACCCGGATGACGCCGCTGGCCTATCGCAACGCCCGCCAATAAAAACGGGACCGGCGCAAGGCCGGTCCCGTGGTCGGGTCATTGCTGGGCAATTTTCGGGCAAGGCCGGGTTGGGTGCCCGGCTCTGTTAGCGGGTGATTGTGGTGACGCTGGCGGGATCCACTCCGGCCGGCAGTGCCAGTGCCCCTGGCGTGGTGTTGCTCACCACTATCTCCTTGCTCACCGTGAAGCTGACCGGCGTGCTGGCAAAGACATCCGACGAGGGGCTGATGTAGGCGCTGTAGCGACCCGGCTCCACGATCCACTGGTTGCTGGCCTCATCGAAGCTGGCGAGGATGCTGGCCGGAATGGTGAAGCTCAGCTGTTCGCTGGCCCCCGGTGCCAGTTGCGCCGTCTTGGCAAAGGCCTTGAGCTCGATGAGCGGTTTCTTCAGCTTGACCTCGGGGGCGCTCACATAGACCTGGGCCGCCTCCTTGCCTGCCACGGCACCGGTGTTGGTGATGGTGGCGGTCAGCACCAGGCTGCCGGCGCTGCCACCCTCCAGGGTATTGCTGGCGATGGCGGGGCTGGTGTAGCTGAAGCTGGTGTAGGAGAGACCGAAGCCGAACGGGTAGGAGACCGCCTGCTCGAAGGTGCTGTAGTAGCGATAGCCCACGTAGATCCCCTCGTTGTAGTAGAGATCGTCCGGTTCGCCGTCCCCGTCGGTGTCCTCGCCCGGGAAGGTGCCGGCGGAGGGAACGCTGGCGTAGCTGTGCGGGAAGCTCTGGGCCAGCTTGCCGCTCGGGTTGACCGCACCGGAGAGCACGTCCGCCACCGCGTGGCCGGTCTCCTGGCCGGCCATGTAGGCCAGCAAGATGCCATCCACCTTGTCGCTCCACTGGGCGGTGTCGATGACGCCGTTGACGTTGAGTACCACCACCACCTTCTTGCCCTGGGCGTGGAAGGCGCTGCTCACCGCCTCGATGAGGGCGCGCTCGTCATCACCGAGCAGATAGTCCCCCTTGCCGCTGCTGCGATCCGCCCCTTCCCCGGCCTGGCGGCCGATGCTGATGACGGCGGCTTGCTGGGTGGTGGCCGCATTGGCGATCAGGGCCGCCAGATCGTCGCTAATAGGCGCCTCGGCGCAGGTGTAGTAGCCCTTGGCGCCAAATTGCCCCTCGTGATAGACCTTGTTGTTCTCGTAAAAATCGCGGTAGTAGCTCTGCAACGCCTCGTTGACCGGGAAGCGTGCCGCCAGTCCCTGCGCGATGGTGGTGGTGCTGGCGGCGTTCACATCCCCGCTGCCGGTGCCGCCCTTGTAGGTGTTGATCTGGTTGATGCCAAAACTGGCCAGGGTGCTGCTTGCCGCCAGCGGCAGGGTCGCGGCGTCGTTGCGCAGCAGCACCATGCTCTCGGCACCGGCCTGACGGGCCAGTTTGGCGTGGGCGGTCAGATCCGGGCTGTTGCTGATGGCCAGCTGGTTGTAGGAGGGGCTCTTCATCACCTGGGTCAGGATGTAGATGGCGGCCTCGTTTACCTTGGCCTCGTCGAGATCGCCGTGCTCGATGGATTGCTGCAACTGCTCCTTGACGTTGCCAGGCTCGATCAAATCCTGCCCCGCCAGCACCTGCTTGTAGGCGTTGTTGGCCACGTCGCCGGCAAACCAGTCGGACATCACCAGGCCGTCGAACTTCCACTCGCCGCGCAGCAGGTCGGTCACCGCATCCCTGCGCTCGTTGACATAAGTGCCGTTGACCTTGTTGTAGGAGGTCATCACCGCCCAGGGCTGGGCCTCGTCCACCGCTATCTGGAAGCCGCGCAGGTAGATCTCGCGGAAGGTTCTCGGTTCGCCGATGTCGTTGATCTGGTTGCGGTTGGTCTCGGAGTTGTTGCCGAAGTAGTGCTTGATGGTGGTGCCCACCCCGTTGCTCTCCACCCCGTTGACCATGGCGGCACCGATTTTGCCGGTGAGCAGGGGGTCTTCCGAGTAGTACTCGAAGTTGCGGCCATTGAGCGGGTTGCGCTGGATGTTCATGCCCGGGGCCAGCAGGATGTCGACCCCGTACTGGCGCACCTCGTCCCCCATGGCTTCGCCGACGGCCTTGACCAGCTTGACGTCCCAGCTGGAGGCGAGCAGCGAGCCGATGGGCCAGGCGGTGGCGTAGTAGCTGGCGCTGTCACCGTCGCGGTTGGCGTTGATCCGCATCCCGGCCGGCCCGTCCGCCAGTTTGAGGGCCGGAATGTCGATGCCGTCCGCGCTGCGCAGCACGCCGTTGATGTAACCCGCCACGCCGGGCACGTCCTGCTTGACGTTGATGGCGCCGTTGGCACTGCCGTAACCTGGGCCGGAGAGCAGGTCCAGCTTCTCGCCGAGGGTCAGCTTGGCCACCATGGCCTCGGCCTGGCCACGGTAATAGGCATCGTCCTTGACCAGGGGATCCGAGTCATTCTGGTTGCAACCGACCAGCAGGCCGGCCAGCGCCAGGCTGACACCCAGTGAAACCGCTTTCAATTTTGTGGTGATAGGCATGAAGACGTCCTCGTAACTGTCTGAATAAAAATAGAAAGGAGATATCGACACCGGGCGCAAGACATCCGCCCGGGCTGGGCCGCTCTGCTGGCGGCTGCCATTGGATATCGCAAGGAAGGCCAAACGGGCCCGTGGGCCGGCGTTTGGCTGCAGGCAGGTTAACAAGCCGGGCGAGGGCCGCCTTGCCCCGGGGGAGCGAGAAATGTGCCGGTGGGAGCAAGGGTGCCGAGTTGTGAGCAAGATCGCATCGAAAGGCGGTGCCAAACCAAGGGCTGAAAGTGACAAGAGGGGAAAAGGGCAGGGGAGATTGGGGAAACGGGTGGCCTGATGGCCAATGAGGATGGCTGCGAGCAACACGCGAGGGGGCCGGCGGCCCCCTCGAAGATCAGCTGATATGCCAGGGCAATGGCCCGGGACGGCTCACTTGGGCTGTTTGAGGGCCCCGGCAAGTTCAATCTGCACCTTGACTCCCTCCTGCTTGAGCGCCGTGGCGACGGCGTTCAGATCGGTGCCCGGCTTGGCCTCCAGCAGGGCGATGCCGCCGCTGCTCTGCTTGAAGCGCAGGCCGTGCCGGCTGGCCAGCGCGCTGGCCTGGCTGTCATCGGCTTCCACCAGCAGGGTGCCGCTGGCGGTGAGCTCAGGGCTGGCCACCCCTTGCAGCAGCACGTCGCCGCTGCGCAGGGTTTGTCGGGGCGCCTTGCCGTCCGCGCTGCGGGCGACCCGCTGCTTGCTGCCGTTGTCCGGGGTGAGGTAGGTCTGACCGTTCACCTCGATGGTGCGGTACTGCTTGCCGTCGATCACCACCGATTCATCGGCGGCGTGTACGCCGGCCGAAGCCAGGAGGCCGGCGAGGGCCAGGCCGAGTAAGCTGTGTTTCATCTTGTGACTCCTTGTGATCATGAGCGGGCGGCGTCGTGGCCGATCACCCGCAGGGACCAGTTGAGCAGTTGACCCGGCTGGCTGTTGTTGCGCTCGGTCAGGGTGCTGCGGCGGTTGGTGTTGAGGTCAACCAGCGTCAGCTGGCGGCTGCTGTTGGAGACGTCGGTCACCTCCAGTCGCCACTCGCCCTGGGCCGCTTCGCCATAGAACTTGTGGGAGAGCATGCGCATGTCGCGCAGCCCCTTGGTGCGCACATAACCCAGCTGCTGCCGGTCGAGGGATTGCCCCACCAGACTGTTGTTGGGGTTGAGCAGCACGCTGCGGGTGCCGGACGGGGAGACCAGCTCGATCAGCAGGTCGGGCAGGCGCTGATGATCCAGGCTCACCGTGACCTGGACCGCTTCCACGGTCAAGGCTTGCGCCACCTGGGTGCTGGAGCGGGTAGCACTGCTGCCCACATCCGCGATGCTCCCTTCACTGCGCGGCACCGTGACCTTCTGAGCCGGCAGCTGCACCAGCGGCGGCAGCGGGGTGTGGTTGGCGGCGGCCGTCAGGGTCTTGTTCACGTCGATGAGACCAAAGCCGTAGGTGGGGCTGTACCAGAGGCCGGCGGCGTTGCGCTCCCACCCTTCCAGGCCGGTGACCTGGCGGGGTTGACCGTTGGCGGCGGTATAGCTGACCTGGACCGGCTGCTGGCCGGCATCGATGCGGGTGGCGTTGCGGGCCAGCAGATCGCGTAGATCCCGCACCGACAGATCCGGATAGGCGGACATCAGCAGCGCCATGGCGCCCGAGGTGTTGGGGGTAGCCGACGAGGTGCCGTTCATCACGCCGTTGTAGTCGCAGGTGGCATCCAGCTGCGGGTTGTTGTGCAGCCGGTTGGTACTGGGATCGTCGGTGCGGTTGTAGCCCATGTCACAGCCGGGCAGATCCGTGGTCACCATGGCCGGCGCATCGGTACCGTACTCCCCGCCGGGGGCGCTCAGGAAGACGTTGCTGCCGACACTGGAGTAGGAGGAACGTACTCCGTCGGCGTTGATGGCGCTCACCACCAGGTTCCAGAAGTTGCTGTTGGAGGGGTCTATGTTGCTGTTCTCGAACGGCAGCTTGGGCAGGACACCGGTGCGGCTGAACATGTAGTCACCCGCGGCGATGCGGTTGAAGCCGTTGCCTGCCGCCTTGATGTAGGCCGCGCCCTGTGCCTGCTGGGTCTGCTGCTCGAACAGGCGATCGAGCTGAACCTGATCCAGCCCGCTGGCGCTTTGCGGATCCACCAGGCTCATGCCGTAGCTCTGGTTGAAGACCCGGTTGTCGGCGGTGGCGGTGCTGCCACCCAGCGCATAGATCCAGTCTTTCTGCAGCTGCTTGCTGCGCTCATCCAGCAGGTTGAACCCCTGCAGCTGGACACGGGGGGCCACCCCCAGAGTGCCGATGCCGTTGTCGACCGCCCCGATCAGGCCAGAGACCGAGGTGCCGTGGGCACTGTCCGGATCGGTCGGGGTGGGGTCGCTGCTGCCGGTCACCACGTTCTTCGAGCCGGGGCGCACATTGTCGGCCAAGTCCGGGTGGGCGATGGCCAGGCCGTCATCCACCACGGCCACGTTGATGCCCTGACCCTGCACGCCGGTACGGTGTGCCCACCAGAGGTTGAGGTCGTTGCCTGCCACGCCGCCACGGGAGCTGAAGGCATTCTGGCCGCTGTTGAGCAGGTGCCACTGCTGATCCTGCAGCGGGTTGATGCCGGGCAGGCAGCGCGCTGCGCTGCTGCGGCCGGTATCGAGGCCGGCTTCCTTGCCGGTCAATGGGGTGCAACTCTCACTCGCCTGAACTGAAGCGATGGGCAGGGCCGAGAACAGGGCCGAGATTGCCAACGCTAACGATGTTTTTCTCATTAATAAACTCCATCTTATATCGCACCGTCCTGGGTGCGACTGGCATCTATACACGGGAAAAACAGAGTCAAAAAGCACTCATTCTGATTCTGAGATAAGGCTCAAAAAAATCCCACAACAAATGTTTTACAGACCATGTGGGGGTTCCTGTGAATCCTTTTATGTGCTGTATTGAGAACTTTTCTCAGCTGACTGGTGTTGATATTTATCTTTGTAGATCAACCTATTAGTAACTGTTTGTTAACTTTTGGCGGGGCAAGCCGGTGCAAAAGGGGGCGGGCGGAGTGGCGCGCAATGGGAGGCGTACCGCGCTGGCGGGGGCTGCCGAGATCGAAAGCAGAGTGAGGGTCAGTGCAGGCAAGCCACACGGCGCCAATGGCGCCGTGTCGGATGAAGTCGCTGGTCGGCAGGGAAGGCTATGTGATCAGAGCCAGAATGGCGCGAAACGTCGGATGACCGGATGGAGAGGCCATCCGGCAGGAGAGCTATTTGATCAACGCCAGAATGGATCGAAAGGCCGGATGGCGGCAATCGCCCAGCAGCTCGTAGAGACACATCTCCACCGAGGTGAGTTCGGCCCCGTGGGCCGCCAGCTTGTGGATGGCGAGCTCCCGGTTGGTGGCGCTGCGCGACGACACCGCATCCACCACCAGCGACACCTGGCTGCCCGCATCCAGCAGCCCCAGCACCGTCTGGTAGACGCAAATATGGGCCTCGATGCCGCATACCAGCCAGTGGCTGACGCCCTGGCGGGCGAGGGCGTCGGCCAGTGCCGGTTCCCCCAGGGCGCCGAAGCTGTGCTTGGGCAGCACAAGATCGCCTGCCTGCATCAACTGCAGCTCGGGCACGGTAGCCCCGAGCTTGTCCGGGTTCTGCTCCAACCAGACAACCGGCAGGCCCAGCAGTCTGGCCCCCGCCACCAGTCTGGCGGTGTTGGCGATCAGGGTGTCGCTCCCCTCGACCAGACGGGCCAGTTTGCCTTGAATATCGACGACCAGCAGGCCGGTGTTCGTGGTGGTCAGCATGGATACTCTCCAGGATCAGAGTGAGACAGTGGCGCCGAGTGGGCGGGCGAGGGAAGCGCGCGACTGGTTCCACAGATAGATGAGGGTCAGCGCGATGACGGTGCCGATCGGAAAGGCGAACAACTGCAGGGCGATGAAGCACCAGAAGACCACCTTGAAGGCCGTCACCTGTTCGGTGAGCCCGCGGTACGCCACATAGTTGAAGGCGAGCACAAACAGGGCGATGGCGGTTGCCAGGCCAAGGCTGAGGCTCTGCGACGGTGCCATGTCAGCCGGGTGGAGCGGACTGACCGTGACGACGGCCCAGGCAACGAATGCAATCATGGCGAGGGAGAGCATGGTGGCAACGATAAAGATGGCCTTAGCGAGCAGGTGTTGTTTGGGGGTCATGGTTACTCCTGAAGGTGGTATCTATTCGGTTTGAGGTGATTCGGATGGTATGACAACGCCCTATGGGGCAGGTGACTCTGCGAATCGTTCCTGAAAACTACCGGTAGGGCCGAAGCAGGTCAAAAATAAAGTAATGCAAAATGTAAATTTGGTTGGATATTTATTGGCTAAATCCCCCATCGAGCAGTGCCTTATCCCTTTCGAGATGGTGGTTGCAACTGAGTTATAAATATCGGTCGACCATGTGGGCTGCGCTGAGCGTCCTAACAAAAACCATTACCTATCCTACCTGACAGCTGTATTTATTCCCCATGGCCAACTACGGAAGCAGATATTGTTATCTGTGCCAGACAATGACGGTGATAGCCAGTTATCTTCTGTCTGTGTGTAAACCTTTTCTTGTGCATCATCAGTACTCCCAGATGGATTTCATTCAATTGTCCTGTGTTTTGAGTACTAGGATGAAGTTTATCGCTCTCATGCATGTAATAAAGGGAATGGCTGTGGCCTTGTTGTTGAAGATTACCGTATTGAAACCAAGTTGGTTTTCAAATGGCATTGTTTGTTGAAATTTCATTTCAATAAAAAGCAAGATTGGAAACGCAAAATCCTAAAGACATTCATATCATATGGGTGTTTTCGTTCACTCTAAGACTATCAGAATCCTCTTTTGACGGAACCTCATTGCATTGGTAATTAAGAGAAGCATGAATATGATAATCAATCGCACACTTCCATTAGGAAGTCTAAAAATATTATTGCAC
Source organism: Aeromonas sp. V90_14 (assembly GCF_029967615.1). Taxonomy (NCBI): domain Bacteria; kingdom Pseudomonadati; phylum Pseudomonadota; class Gammaproteobacteria; order Aeromonadales; family Aeromonadaceae; genus Aeromonas; species Aeromonas sp. V90_14. The sequence goes on from NZ_JASCAS010000003.1 coordinate 22,444, forward strand.
TGGCTAGTCGCCTTATTGATGATTGGACTAACCCTGTTAGGCTATCTGATGGTTAAATTTGAAATGTGGGATCTCTACTCCTTACATAAATCCATGGGAGTCATAGCATTGCTGATTGTTGTGCCTCGGATCATCATCCGGCTAGGTAATAGGGGGATTGTGTCAGTTCGACAATATCCTCGTCATGAGGTATTGGCAGCCAAGATGATTCACTTGGGGTTGCTTGTTTCAACATTAGTTATTCCTGTCTCTGGCATGCTATATTCTGGGGCTACTGGTCGTGGAGTGGCCATTTTGGGTCTGTCTATTATTCCCATGAACCTGGATGGTAATGATCCTGCCAATGTTGTTCCATACAGTGAAGCGCTGAGAAGTGCTGCACATGCAATCCATATCTATATGCCTTATATCATGCTGGTATTTTTATTGATTCATATTGTTGGTGCGGTAAAACATCACCTGCTGGATAAAGATGGTACGTTACTGCGGATGCTTGGCCGACAATAAATAGTTGTGTCGATGGCTGGTATCACTGATCGCCTGTTGTTCGTATCTAAATACGCTATAAGCCCTCCGGTGGAAGGTTCTTTACCAGTATTGTTTGAGAGATAACGAAGCTAATTAAAGGCGAGCGGAGTGAGCACGATACAATATTATCTTGCCAAGATGGGGGGGGCTTCCACAAGCCCTAACTTCTATTTTCTTTTTACGAACAAACCATTGCTGCTTGCTTGCACGCGACTTGCGATTGGGGTACCAGAGATTATAAATGCGATGATGAGCGGCCAGCTTATGTCTGACGAGTTCGACAAGTGCCGATGGCTTTGATTAAATCCAATTCTAATGCTGACTTTTCGTCGCTAGCAAGGAGCGCTGTCTGGACTACCGTAAACCTGTGTTCAAGGCGATGGACTACATCAGCCACCATCTGGATGACAACCCGAGTCTGGATGAGGTCGCGGCGGCGGCGGCCATCTCCACCTTTCACTTCCACCGCATTTTCAAAACGATGGTTGGCGAGACCATTGCCGGATTTACCCGGCGCCTGCGCATGGAGCGTGCAGCACGTCGCCTGCTCGCCTCCCCCCAGAGCGACATCACCACCCTGGCGCTGGCCGCCGGGTTCTCCAGCTCCCAGAATTTCGCCAAGGCCTTTCGTCAGCACTTCGCCATGAGCCCTTCGGAATACCGCCAGCAGCAAGGGGGAAACTGGAAAAGCAAGATTGGAAACGATCCCCTTCCCTTTGAAACCTATGATGACCTGGTCATGCACCCGGTCACCGAATACCCGGGTCTGTTGCAGGGGGCAAGCGTCAGGCAGATGCCCGCCCGGCACGTGGCGTACATGCGCCGCTTTGGCCCCTATGGCAAGGAGACCTGCGAGCAAGCCCATCGGGATTTGCTCGCGCTGTTCGCCTCAGACGAGGCGATGACACCGGCGGATACCCTGAGCCTCTATTGGGATATCCCCGATATCACCGATGAGACCCGCTGCCGTACTGACGTCTGCATTGAGCTGGGGCCAAAGATCCCCACTGGGCGCCAGTTAACCACCCAGACCATAGCCGCGGGTCCCTATGCGGTATGTCAGTTTATCGCTCGTGGCGATCAACTGGTCGCCTGCTGGGAGACGGCATTTCGCTGGGTAGTGGGCCAAGGGCTGAACTGCGACGATCGCCCGTGTTACGAGCAATACCACGGGGGCACGGACCCCGACCGGGATCATTACGTGTTTGATATCTGTATCCCGCTTATCGACCCATAAGCCGATACCCCATTTCCACTTACCCACTTCGGTGCCTTAGAGCGCCGAAGCGACGGAGTCATGCCCATGAATATCAAAACGCTGTTTCTCGCTAGCCTGCTGGTAGCGCTTCCCGCTGCCGCCAATGCTCAGTCACAAACCCAGACTCTGATCTTTGGCGGCACCATCTACAGTGGAGATCCGGCGAACCCTCACCCGGAGGCGGTCGGCATTGAAGGGAAAAAGATCGTGGCGGTCGGCAGCTATCAGGAGGTCAGCACCCGCCTCGGCAGCCACGCCAAACGCCTTGACCTGAAAGGAAAGTACCTGATGCCGGGGCTCATCGACAGCCATGTTCATGCGGCATTTGCCGGCTTTCAAAGGATGACGGTTAACTTTCCCGATGCAATGAATGAGGTTGAGCAGGTGCAGCAATTTCTGACCCGTAGCAAGGATGATCCCCGCCTGACACTGGGTGATGTGCAGCTATACAGCAATGTTTCCCTCGACTACTGGCATCAGCTTCCCCTGCTCGATCAGGTGTTCAATGGCCCACAATACCGGCAGATCCCGGTGGTGCTTGCCGGGTCGGATGCCCACACCGGTTGGGCCAATCAGGCCATGCTGCGCAAGGCAGGCATTGATGCCGAGTCCCTTGCCGGTCGTTATGCCCCGTTGAAAGGCAATTTTGGTCTCACCTCATCCGGCAAGCTGAATGGCTTTGCCTCGGAAGGCGGGTGGGATGCCATCCTCAAGGCGCTGCCCTCCGTCAGCGACGAGACGATTGCCAATGCCATCATGACCGCCGCCAAGCAGCTCAATCAGGTGGGCATTACCGCCTGGATGGACCCTATCAGCAACATTCGCCCCCTTGCGCCCATCTTCAACGCCGAACCGGATCGCCGCGACACTGGCCTGCTGCCGGCGTACAGCATGCTCTCCCGGGAAGGCAAGCTGACCGGGCATGTATCCACACTGGCACTGGTGGGGATCCACTCATCACCCGCCATCATTGATGACGTATTGGCGCTGCAACAGCAGTTTCAAGATGCCCCGGACGTTAAACTGGTGGGGATAAAAATCCTGCAAGATGGCGTCATCGAGTTTCCATCCCAGACCGCCAAGTTGAGCGAGCCCTACCTCAACCGTCCCGGTTACAGCGGCAAGGACGATCTGGACAAGCAGCGTTTCAACGAGCTGATCCGCACCGCGGATGCCCATCAACTGATCGCTCATTTTCATGCCATCGGCGATCGGGCCGTCCGAGAATCCCTTGATGCCATCGCCTATGCCCGGGCCCACAATCAGGATCACCACCTGCTGCACAGCATCACCCACCTGGAGGTGGTGAGCCCGGCCAGTATTGCCCGCTTCAAACCGCTCAATGTGGCCGCATCGATGCAACTGCTGTGGGCCGGGAAAAACATAGCGACCACCATGCTGCTGGAAGGGAAAGTGCCCCCGGCCCTGCTGGCCCGCCTCTATCCGGCAGGCAGCCTGCTGCAAAGCGGCGCCATTATCGCCGGTGCCAGTGACTGGCCGGTCTCCAGCCCCAACCCTTTCCTCGCCATGTATACCGCGATCACCCGACAAGGGGAGCTTGGCTTGCTGCCCCCCGCCAGTGAGCAGATCAGCCGTCAGGCTATCTTGCAGGCCTATACCCTCAACGCCGCAAAGGTGATAGGGCAGGAGAAAGAGATTGGCTCCATCAGCGCAGGCAAGAGTGCTGACCTGATCTTGCTGGATCGCAATCTGGAGCAGGTGGCAAGCGAGCAGATCAAAGAGACCAAGGTGCTCTGGACCATGTTCAAGGGCAAGCTGGTCTATCAGGCACCCTAATCCCGAGTGAAGAAGAAGTGGCTTCTTTGGAGAGCCAATTGGCTGGCGATTAGTCCTGCTATTTTAAATTCACAGAATTTCAGGCATATGTTATTTGCATGAACCTATTTCAGGGACTGCGCCGGCAGTCCCTTTTTTATTGAAGTGTTGTTTCCTCAATAGATGTGCGCTGTATGTAGACCACTAGAAGCCAGGCCAAGCCGCAAAGCGGTCTTGCTTGTCACCCGACTAAGCTTGCCCGGTTTTGTTGCTTGGCGAAGAGAAACGGCTCTGTTATGGTGTGTTTAATTAGCCGTTTGGATGGCTAGATGGTTTTAGTTGTTCAAGCACGACTCTGCCATCGCGCCAGCCGTTGAGATGTTTACAGGGAGTTTTTATGCAGCGTCGTTCCTTCTTTACCCTTTCCGCCCTGGCCCTGCTGGCCGGTACTCTGCCATTGGCGGCGCTGGCCGCCGATCCGGCCAAACAGGAGATCGTCATCGGTACCACGGTAGGGGATTTTGCCGACATGGTGACCGACTCCATCAAGCCGCAGCTCGAAGCCAAGGGTTATCAGGTCAAACTGGTGGAGTTCACCGACTACGTGACCCCCAATATCGCGCTGGCCGACGGCTCGCTCGATGTGAACTGCTTCCAGCACAAGCCCTATCTGGATAGCTTTGCCAAGGATCGGGGGCTGTCGCTTGCCCCCATCACCCAGGTGCCGACCGGCCCCATGGGGCTCTATGCCGGCAAGCTGGGAGATCTGAAGGCGGTGAAGGAGGGGAGCACGGTGGCCATTCCGAACGACCCCACCAATCAGGCGCGGGCGCTGCTGATGCTGCAGGACCTGGGCTGGCTGACCCTGAAGGAGGGGATCAACCCGCTCAAGGCGAGCGAGTTCGACGTGGTGCAAAACCCGCACAACCTCAAGCTGGTGTTGCTGGAGGCGGCCCAGCTGCCCCGCTCGCGCGAAGACGTGGACTTTTCGGTCATCAACGGCAACTTTGCCGCCTCAAGCGGCATTCCCTTCAGCTCCGGGCTGTTCCTTGAGCGCAGCTACGACTTTATCAACTGGGTGGTGGTAAAAAGTGCCGATGCGGACAAGCCTTTTGCCAAAGACGTGGCAGCAGCCTACAACTCGGCCGCCTTCAAGGCTTATGCCGCCAAGCGCTTCGTCGGTTACAAGTACCCCGAAGGGTGGCAGGGAGCGAGCGCCAGCAACTGAGTGGCCAGCGTCACAGGCTTTGAACAAAAACGGGCACCCGCGGGTGCCTGTTTTTTTGTGTCGTGCGGACGTCAGTAATGGCGTAGCCACCAGCGGGCGGCAAACAGCGCGGTGAGGCTGCCGAGCAGGGCGCTTGCCAGCACATCCAGCGGCCAGTGCATGCCGATCAGCATGCGCGAGAGGCCGATACCGATGGCCCACAGCGGTAGCAGCCAGGCGCCGGCAGGGGCGCGCGCCAGCCAGATCAGGCCGAAGAACTGGGCCAGGCTCATGGCGGCGATGCTGTGGCCGGAAGGGAAGGCGTAGTTCACCTCCGCCTGCCAGTGGTTGGCGAGCCACTCGGGCAGCGCCAGCAGCTGGCTGGCGGCATGGACCTGCTCGCTGCGCACCTCCACCTTGCCGGCATAGAACTGCTGGATGGCGGGGATCAGCTGCTGGCTCTCCAGCCAGAGCAGGTAAGGGCGGGGCTCCTCGGTCAGATGTTTGATCAGGCTCTTGATGAGCCAGTCGCCGGCCAGTACGGCAAACAGGGCGCCGCCGAGGGCCAGCAGCGCCGGCAGGCTCAGCGTCAGCTTGTGTCGGGTCAGCAGCAGCAGGGCCAGGATGCTGACGCCGATGCCGGGCACATCCACCATGCGGGTGAGGGCGTAGGGCCACCAGAGCCAGTCCGAGTGCAGGGCCTGGCTCATGAACGGTTGCCAGGGCAGGCAGGCCAGCAGGAGCAGCGGCAGGATCAGGGCGGCACTGAAACACAGCACCTGGCGGCGCGGCAGGGAAGAGGCGTGAGTCGGCATAACGGGGCTCGGCAAGGTGCCCATTCCTGGGCAGCAAAAAAAAGAGGCGCCATTGTGCCAGCCCAGTCCGCTCGGTCAAGTCGCGCCCCGCTCGCTGTAACACGGGGTTACAAATGAGTGTGGTGATGGCCGACCCGCCGAGTCCAATCCGGCTGGTGGCGAGGGGGAGCATCCGAGGTTGCTTGTGCAGACTGTCCCACTCGGTTGAGCAGAGATGGGTCAGCAGCGCGCAGGTTCCCGCCAGAAAGTCGCGGCGGTGGCCGCTCATGGATGAATAAGCATCTGAAACTTCGGTCTGTTTGGGCTAGAATGGCGCGCTTGTGGCCGCTAGCGAAGTGAGAGAGCCAGATGAAGATCGTCGTTGATGAAAATATGCCCCACGCCCGTGAGCTGTTTGCCGAATTTGGCGAGGTCATCCCGTTGCCCGGCAGGCAGATGCAGGCGGCGGATCTGCAAGAGGCCGACGTGCTGTTGGTGCGCTCCGTCACTCGGGTGGACGCCGCGCTGCTGGCCAGCTGCCCACGACTGAGCTTCGTCGGCACCGCCACCATCGGCACCGATCACGTGGACAAGGGGCTGCTGGCCGAGCGGGGCATTCCCTTCTTCAGCGCCCCCGGCTGCAACAAATATTCGGTCGGCGACTATGTGCTCTCCGCCCTGCTGGTGCTGGCCGAGCGCCATGAGCTCAACTTGAGCGAGATGAGCCTGGCGGTCATCGGTGCCGGCAATACCGGCGAGTGTGTGGCAGGCAAGGCCGAGGCGCTCGGCATGCGGGTGCTGCGCTGCGATCCGCCCCGTGCCCGCGCTGCCGAGGCCAACGAGGCGGCGCAGTTTGTCGACTACCAGCAGGCCCTTGAGGCCGACATCGTCAGCTTCCACGTTCCCATCACCCGTCAGGGGCCGGACGCCACCTTCCATCTGCTGGATGTGGCGCAGATTGCCGCCCGCCCGGTTGGGCAGATCCTCATCAACGCCTCCCGTGGCGAGGTGTGGGACAACCAGGCCTTGCTGGCGCGCCAGCAGAGTCAGGCGCCGCTGCGGCTGGTGATGGACGTGTGGGAAGGGGAGCCGGAGCCGCTGCAGGCCCTGGTGCCCCACACTGAGCTGGCGACCCCGCACATCGCGGGTTACAGCCTGGAAGGCAAGGCCCGTGGCACCTGGATGCTCTATGAAGCTCTCTGCCGGCAGCTGGGGCGCACACCGCGCCAGGATCTGCAGAGCTTGCTGCCTATTCCCGAGGTGCGCGAGGTGACTCCGGGCCAGCCGGCGGATCAAGCCTTGATCAAGCAACTGGTCCACCTTATTTATGACGTGCGCCGCGATGACGCCCGTTTTCGCAACCGACTCGGTGTGGCGGGCAGCTTCGATGAGCAGCGCAAACACTACCCGGAGCGGCGCGAGCTCTCTTCCCTGCAGCTGAAGGGGCCGTTTGCCGGCGATGCCCTGGCCCGGCTCGGGTTTGTCTGCCAGCCAGACTGAACACTTTACATACTTGAAGGGGCGGGGCCTTGTCCCGCCCATACCTGGTCTGGCCCGACGCCAGACCCGCTATCAGGCAGGTCCGCCTGCCAGCGGTGATGCCAGCGCGCGTCACCGGCACCATCATAGGAGAGAACAGCAGTGAGTCAGCAATTCAACGTAGCGGTATTGGGCGCCAGCGGCGCCGTGGGCGAGGCAATGATCGAGATCCTGGAAGAGCGTGCCTTCCCGATCGCCACCCTCTATCCGCTGGCCTCCAGCCGCAGCGCCGGCGATACGGTGCGTTTTGCCGGCAAGAACGTCGAAATTCTGGATGTGGAGGAGTTTGACTGGAGCCAGGTGCAGATCGCCCTCTTCTCTGCCGGGGCCGAGGTCTCTGCCAAGTGGGCGCCGATTGCCGCCGAGCACGGCTGTATCGTCATCGACAACACCTCCTGCTTCCGTTACGACGAAGACATCCCGCTGGTCATTCCGGAAGTGAACCCGGATGCGTTGGCCGATTTTCGCAACCGCAACATCATCGCCAACCCAAACTGCTCCACCATCCAGATGCTGGTGGCGCTCAAGCCGCTGCACGATGAAGTGGGGATCGCCCGCATCAACGTGGCGACCTATCAGTCCGTCTCCGGCTCCGGCAAGGAGGGGGTGAGCGAGCTGGCGGGACAGACCGCCCACCTGCTCAACGGTCGTCCGGTGGAGCCGAGCCTCTATCCGCAGCAGATCGCCTTCAACCTGATCCCGCAGATCGACAGCTTCACCGACAACGGCTACACCCGCGAAGAGATGAAGATGGTGTGGGAGACCCAGAAGATCCTGGGGGATGCCAGCATCGCAGTGAACCCCACCTGCGTGCGGGTGCCGGTGTTCTACGGCCATGCCGAGGCGGTCCACGTCGAGCTGCATCAGCCGCTCGACGCCGAACAGGTGAAGGAGCTGCTGCGCAATGCGCCGGGCGTCACCCTGTTTGACGACGAGAACGACTATCCGACCCCGGTGCGCGACGCAACCGGCAAGGACGAGGTGCTGGTGGGCCGGGTTCGCCAGGATATTTCTCACCCCTGCGGTATAAATATGTGGATCGTGGCCGATAACGTTCGTAAGGGCGCGGCGACCAACAGCGTGCAGATTGCCGAACTGCTGGTGCGCGATTACCTCTGATCGTCGGGTCCATTGGCCTGGCGGGGAGGGAAATCCGCCAGGCTGCCAGCCTGTGCACCCATGGGGTGGATGTGACCGGGGGCGCACTCTGCTGACGCGAGAATTTTTCGCGATATCAACTGATTAAGTTTTTTCCTACACTCAGGGGCAAGTTGGGTGCTAAATGTGTCGGACTGCTGGCTTGCAACCTGAGCCTGATTTATATTGAACCGACTGTTTTGGGGTAACTATCCAGATTTTTCAATGTGATAGGGCCGTCATACGAAGGAACGAATATGGGACATTCCCGCATAACATTGGCAACGCTACTCGCATTGGGTCTGCTGGGCACGGCCCAGGCCGAAGACTCGGCGCGGGAGCCTTTTTTTGTTGAGCTCAAAGGCCCGGACGAGCCGGCTCCGCCCGCCGTCAATTCCCAGCCGCTGGCACAACCTGTCGCCGCTCCCCGCGCCACGTCCCAACCCAGCCGAGCCACGGCCCAGCCGATCGTGCGGCAGGTCGCGAGCAATGCCGGCAGTTATGGCCCCATTCGTCCCACCGACACCCTCTGGAGCCTGGCGAGCAAGTACCGTCCCTCCAGCAGTGTCAGCGTCTATCAGACCATGGTGGCGATCTACGAGAAGAACCCCCGCAGTTTCGCCGACGGCAACATCAACCACATTCTGGTGGGCTCGCGCATCCAGCTGCCCACCACCGCCGAGGCCAGCGTCATCACCGATGCCGAGGCCCGCGCCAAATTCCGCAGTGACAACGCCAGCTGGAAAGGGCTGAGCCCGAAATACCTGGCGAGCAAGCATACCCCGCTGGCCAAGCCGGTGACCACCAAAGCAGCCCCGACCAAGGCGGCCGAGCCGGCCAAACCCGAGGTAGCCAAGGTCGCGCCCGCCAAGGCGGCGCCCATTCCGGCCCCGGCACCCAAGGTGGAGACACCCCAGCCGGCCACCGAGGTGAAGGCGGTTGCCAAGGCTCCCGAGCCGGTCGCCAGCCAGGCGGCTGCCACCAGCGCCGCCACGGCCAGCGCACCGGCGCCGTTGCCAGCCGATGTCAATCAACCGGTCGGCAAGCCCTCCACCGAGATGGCGCTGGCGCTGGAAGATGCCAATGCCCAGCTCGGCCAGGTCACCGAGATGAACCACAGGCTCAAGCTGCGGCTGCAATCCCTGACCGAAGAGGTGGAGACTCTCAAGGCCCAGTTGCAGGATCAGACCGCGCTGCAAAAAGAGATTGCCGAGCTCAAGGCCAAGCCGGTTCCGCCGGTGGCACCGGCCCCCGAGCCCAAGCAGAACTGGCTGATGGACTTGCTCTCCTCGCCGCTCAACCTGGCCATGATCATCCTGTTGCCGGTGCTGCTGGTGCTGGCATTGGTGACCCTGTGGCTGCGGGCGCGGGCCCGTCGCGAGCTGGAAGAGCAGGAGAAGAGCCTGTCCGAATCCACCGCCATGGTGATGGATCAGGAGAGCAGCGAATTTGACGAGCTGATGACGGTCGGCATCACCGACGATGAGCCGGTACGACCGCGCCCGGATCTCAACACGCCGGATGGCTACATGGCGGTGGAAGAGCCTGCTGCGCCGGCCGATCTGGTGTTCAGCGACGATGGCGAGATGGATCTGGCCAGCTTCGATGCCGAGCCGGCCCCGCCCGCCAAGGCCGCCATCCGGGATCCGGATCTGGTGCCCGAGCTGGATCTGGCCCATGACGAGTCCATCACCCTCGACACCGAGCCGGATCTGGACCTTGCCAGCGAATTCAATCCCAAGCCCAAGGCTGGCAACGAGATCATGAGCGAAGAGGAGCTGCAGGCAGCCCTGTTCGCCGAGCTGGATGCAGACCTGGAAGCCGATCTGGCGCTGGACGGCAGCGATGACGGTCAGCCCGATACCGACCCCATGGTCAGCGACGAGGATCTCGCCTCCTTCGATTTGAGCGACTTCGAGACCGCCTTTGCCGAGCCGGGCGCCGACAAGGCGGCCAGTGCCACGGCCGATGCCAGTGCCGATGAGCTGCTGGCGGAGCTGGGGCTGGGGCTGGAGCCCGAGCCCACCAAGGGGAAACAGGAGGCCGCTGCGGATCTGGAGTGGGATCCCAACGAGCTGGCACTGGCTGATTTCGAGGATGCCTTCGCCGAGGTGGAGTCCCACCCGGGCGAAGTGAAGCCACGGGAGCAGGCCCAGGAGAGCGGCTATGTCGAGATCGACAAGCTGCTGGCCGAGGCGGACGCCACCACTACCGAGCAGGAACCCTATCAAGGCTTCTCGCTGGACGTGGGGCTGGATGGCTTCCCCGAGGTGCTGCCGGAGTCCACCGGATTTGACGTGGATGCCGACGATGGCGGTGTGGGTGCCAAGCTGGATCTGGCCCGTGCCTACCTCGAGATCGATGACAAGGATAGCGCCCGCGAACTGCTGCAAGAAGCCGCAGAGCAGGGCACCGAGCATCAACGGGCCGAGGCCGAGAAGCTGCTCAAGCGCCTTGGCTAGAGAGCCAGCGCACAGTGGTGAAAGCAGGGGCAGCCGATGGGCTGCCCCTTGTTTTTGGCTCTGTCCCAGTTATGTGTTGAAAGGCTAATTTTGAAGTAGGTCATCACCTTGAGGGCCTCCATCATGGATACCCAAGCCTTTCAACATCTACTGTCCCTCTTCCCATTACTCACTTTGCGTCAGCGTCGTCTCGCGCAACATGAACTCACTACCCCTCACCCCATCACCTCGTTGGCCACTCAACTCCCCGCATGCCAATGCTGCCCTCACTGCCAGGCTGAGGCCACACAGTTGGCTCCCTGGGGCTGGTCTCGAGGGCTGCGCCGTTATCGCTGCAAGCAGTGTTTGCGCACCAGTTCCGTTCTCACCAACACGCCTCTCGCCCGACTTCGCAAGCCACAATGCTGGGAAGACTATGCACAGGCCCTCATCGACGGTCTGACCGTCCGGCAGGCGGCGCTCCGCTGTGGGGTCGGTAAAAACACCGCCTTTTTGTGGCGTCACCGCTTCCTGAAGGCCATGGCCAGCCACCAGGCGGTACGGGAAGAGGGTATCGTCGAGGTCGATGAGACCTTCTTCTTGGAATCTTTCAAAGGCCAGCGCGGATTACCTCGCCCGGCCCGCCATCGTGGAGGCAAAGGCCCTACCCGAGGCACAGGGCCGGATTACATCCCGGTGATGGTGGTGCAAGACCGAGCAGGCCACCTGGCTGATTTCCAGTTAGAACGGCTGAATGCTAGGGCAGTGAAGGCAGTGCTTGAGCCACTTATCGCCCTGGATGCCGTCCTGTGCAGCGATGGCGCTGGGGTGTATGCCAGTTTCAGCAAGTCGCAGGGCATGACCCACCAAGTGGTGCACAACCGTGCGGGAGAGCGGGTGGTGGGTGCATATCACATCCAACATGTGAACGGGTACCATAGGCGATTGAAGGAGTGGATGGAACGGTTCCATGGGGTCGCGACCCACTATCTGAGGAATTATCTGGGTTGGCGCAGGATGTTGGAGCGCTATGGGCAAGAAGTGAATATCTCACGTTGCTTGCATGAGGCGCTGGGGCGCCCCATGCAACACGTAATTGGGACATAGCCTTGTTTTTGGCATCGGTGTTTCTGGCGCCTGGTCTGGCCTGGACGCGGCTATTTGGGATTTTTGAGGCGAGACGCGTATAATCCGCCCCGTTTCGTTCACCGCCCCTTTTCATCAGAAGACAAGTTTATCCATGCGAATTGCCCTAGGTATTGAATACGACGGCAGCCGGTATTTCGGCTGGCAGCGTCAGCGCGAAGTGATCAGCGTACAGGAGGAGCTGGAAAAGGCCCTCAGCCGGATTGCCAATCACCCCGTCTCCATCCAGTGCGCAGGGCGCACCGATGCTGGTGTCCACGCCACCGGCCAGGTGATCCACTTCGATACCGATGCGAATCGCGCCGAAGGGGCCTGGACCCTGGGTCTCAACTCCAACCTGCCGCCGGACATCGCCGTGCGCTGGGTCAAGCAGGTGGACGAGGGGTTTCATGCCCGCTTCAGCGCCACCGCCCGTCGCTACCGCTACGTCATCTACAACCACAACTACCGGCCGGCCATCCTCGGCAGTGGCGTCAGTCACTACCACGAAACCATCGATGCCGATCTGATGCACCAGGCGGGCCAGAGCCTGCTCGGGGAGCATGACTTCAGCACCTTCCGGGCCGTCGCCTGCCAGTCCAACACCCCCTGGCGCAATGTGACGCACCTGTGTGTCAGCCGCTCCGGCCCCTATATCGTGCTCGACATCAAGGCCAACGCCTTTCTGCACCACATGGTGCGCAACATCACCGGCTCCCTGCTGCTGGTGGGGCAGGGGCTCCAGCCGGTGGAGTGGATTGCCGAGGTGCTGGCAGCCCGGGATCGCAACCTGGCGGGCCCGACTGCCAAGGCGGGGGGACTCTATCTGGTGGACGTGGATTACCCGGCGGAGCTGGGGTTGCCGCGGATGCCGCTGGGCCCGTTGTGGCTGCCGGACTCGGCACCGGGTACGACCAGTTTTTAGTAACTGGCCCCGAAAATTTGTGGTTTAATGATCCGTCATTTATTGCCATCGAGCTATTAAGTCATTGAACAATCTAGGCTCGATGCGTTTTGTCAGGCACAAAAGCATTAAGGAATTCCATGAGCTGGCTTGAGAAGATCCTTCCCAAGAGCAAGATCACTACACCTCGTCGTCACAACATTCCGGAAGGGGTGTGGACCAAGTGCAGTGCTTGTGAACAGGTGCTCTACCGGGCAGAGTTGGAGCGCAATCTCGAAGTGTGCCCCAAGTGTGATCATCATATGCGCATCAGCGCCCGTGCCCGTCTCGAGAGCTTTCTCGACGAGCAGGGCCGCACCGAGATCGGTGCCGAGCTGGAGCCGCAGGATGTCTTGAAATTCAAGGATTCCAAGCGCTACAAGGATCGTTTGTCTGCCGCCCAGAAAGAGACGGGAGAAAAAGATGCGCTGGTGGTGATGAAGGGGACCCTCAAGGGGGTACCGGTCGTCGCCTGTTCATTCGAGTTCTCCTTCATCGGTGGCTCCATGTCCTCCGTGGTGGGTGCCCGCTTCGTGCGCGCCGTCGAGGAGAGCATCAAGGAAGGCCGTGGTCTGGTCTGTTTCTCCACCTCGGGTGGTGCCCGCATGCAGGAGGCGCTGTTCTCCCTGATGCAGATGGCCAAGACCAGTGCGGCGCTGGACCGTCTGTCCAAGGCCGGCCTGCCCTATATCTCCGTGCTGACCGACCCCACCATGGGTGGCGTTTCCGCCAGTCTGGCCATGCTGGGTGACATCAACGTGGGCGAGCCCAAGGCACTGATCGGCTTTGCCGGTCCGCGCGTCATCGAGCAGACCGTGCGCGAGAAGCTGCCGGAAGGCTTCCAGCGCTCCGAGTTCCTGCTGGAGAAGGGCGCCATCGACCTCATCATCGATCGCCGCGAGATGCGCAACCGTCTGGCCAGCCTGCTCGCCAAAATGCTGAATACTCACGTCATCGAAGAGTGAAGATGAGTTCCAACATGCAACAATCCCAAAGCCGGTCGCTGGTCGACTGGCTTTCTTATTTGGAGCAGATCCACCCGGTCAACATCGACATGGGGCTGGATCGGGTCGGTGCCGTGGCCCGCCGCATGGGCTTAACCCAACTGCCGTTCAAGGTGATCACGGTGGCGGGCACCAACGGCAAGGGCTCCAGCTGTGCCATGGCGGCCAGCATACTGATGGAAGCCGGCTACCAGGTCGGCGTCTACTCCTCTCCCCATCTGCTGCGCTTCACCGAGCGGGTGCGGATCAACGGGGCCGAACTGGCCGACAGCGATCACTGCACCGCCTTTGCCGAGGTGGAAGCGGCCCGCGGCGAGATTGCCCTTACCTTCTTCGAGTTCGCCACCCTAGCGGGCTTGTGGCTGTTCCGGCGCGCCGCGCCGGATGTGCTGCTGCTGGAAGTAGGGCTGGGCGGTCGGCTCGATGCCACCAATGTGGTGGAGTCCGATGTCGCCATGATCACCTCCATTGCGCTCGATCACTGCGACTGGCTCGGGGATACCCGCGAGGCGGTGGCGGTGGAGAAGGTGGGGGTGTATCGCGCCGGCAAACCCGCCATCAGCGGTGAGCCCAATCCACCCGTCACCATCGCCAGCGAGGCAGCCCGCCTCGGTGCCTGCCTGCGTCAGGTCGGCGTTGATTTTCGTGGCGATGAGCATGCCAGCGGCTGGGATTATCACGGCCTTCATCAGTGGCACGACCTGCCCAAACCGGCCCTGCCGCTGATGAACGCGGTCACCGTGCTGGCGGCGCTGGAGTCCCTCGGCCTGCCGCTGCCGGAAGAGGCTATTCGGCAAGGGCTGCTCAATGCCCGGCTGGCCGGGCGGATGCAGCAACTGCAAAGCGCGCCGCTGGTCATCGTCGATGTGGCCCACAACCCCCATTCAGCAGCCTATCTGGCCGCCCAGCTGCGCAAGATGCCCTGCACCGGCGTGCGCCGCGCCGTGGTCGGCATGCTCAAGGACAAGGACATGGCGGGGTCGCTTGCCGAGCTTGATGGTCTCATCGGCGAATGGTATCTGGCCAGTCTGACCGGCCCGCGGGCGGCGAGCGCGGCCCAGCTGGCGGCCGCCCTTGGTAGCGAGCGGGGGCCGGCGACCACCTGTGACAGCGTGGGGCAGGCCTATGCTGCTGCGTTGGCCGCATCGAGTCCTGATGATATGGTCATTGTGTTTGGTTCGTTTTACACTGTTGCCGACATTCTGGCGGGTGTCGCCGTCTAGGCCACACCCCGGCTCCCCGGCCCTCTGGCGGGGAGCCGAATCGCATATTGAGTTACGTAAAGGTAGGATTCAACTTGGCCTCTAAGTTTCAAAACCGTCTGGTGGGCACCGTCATCCTGGTGGCCCTGGTTGTCATTTTTCTGCCGGATTTGATGGACGGCCACAAGCTGGAGCAGAAGGAAGAGGCGTTTGCCAAGATCCCGCTGCGCCCGGAGCTGGAGCCCGCCAAGCCCGCCTTGCAGGTATCGGCCGCCAGCACCTTGCCGGCGGAACACCTGGCCAGCCAGCAGCAGGCCTCTGCCGCCGAGCAGTGGCAGGTGGAAGAGGTATCTGAGCCGGTAACCCTGGGGGCCAAGCAGGGCCAGCCGCCGGTGCAGCAACCGGCCGCCAAGCCGGTGACCCAGCCCGTCACTCCGCCTGTGGTCAAGCCCCAGCCCAAGCCTGAAGTGATCGCCAAGAAACCGGTGGAGCAGCCCAAGCCCAAGGTGGTGCCGCCCAAGCCGGTCGAGGTGCAAAAACCGGTTGAGAACAAGCCGCAGGCGGGCCAGATCAAGTCGATGGACGATCTCATCGCCAGCAAGATGGGACAACCGACCACGACGACAGCCCCGGCGCCTGCCGCTACTGCGCCGGCCCAGGGCAGCTGGATCCTGCAGCTCGGCGCCTTCAAGAACGTCGACAGCGTCAATGCGCTGGTGGGCAAGCTGCGGGCTGCGGGCTACTCGGCGCACACCTCGCCGCGCACGCCGGTCCAGGGTCAGCTCAACCGGGTCTTCATCGGGCCGGATGTCTCCAAGGCCAAGCTGCAGGGCATGCAGAGCCGCATCGGCCAGATGACCGGCTTGAGTGGTTCCGTGGTGGCTTACAACCCCTAAGAGGGTCGACAAGGTAAAAAAATACCGCGCTGCATCTTGGATGGGCGCGGTATTTTTTTAGATGCATTTCACCGGTTTTGGCAGGCCGCCAATCTTGGTGGCCTGCTTGGCGGGGCCTTCCGGGAACAGCTTGTAGAGGTAGCGGCTGTTGCCCTTTTCGGGGCCATACTGCTTCTCCATCGCCTTGACCAGGGCGCGGATGGCGGGGGAGGTGTTGAACTCCAGATAGAAGGCGCGCACGAAGCGCACCACTTCCCAGTGCGGCTCCTCCAGCACGATACCTTCCTGCTCGGCCAGTACCAGTGCCAGCGCCTCGCTCCAGTCGTTGCTGTTGAGCAGATAACCCTTGGCATCGGTTTCGATGAGTTGGCCGTTGAATTCCAGCTGGTGATGCTCGGACATGGTGGGCTCCTTGTGGCCTGTCAGGATTGGGCGGGCATGGTAGCGCCTTGTTCCCGGGTGAGCAACCGGCTCTCGTTGGCCAGGGTGAGCAACTCATCCGCCAGCTGGCTGATGAGGTTGAGCTGCTGGGTCAGCATCAGCTGCTCCTCGCTGCTGTCCGGGGTGATGACCGGGCACTGCCCCTCGATCTGCTCCGGCATCTCTCCCGCCAGGTGACCGGCAGCCCGCTCCAGAGTGTGGCTCAGGTGACGGCTGATCTCGTCCAGCTCGCCGATGGCCTCCAGCTTGTCGCGATGGGCCCCCAGCGCCGAGATGTAGGAGAGCAGGGCGTGGTTGCGCCAGGTGAGGGTGAAGCAGAGATCGAGGAAGCGACGGCGCTTTTGCGGCTCCACCAGCATGCTCTGCCAGGCCATGGCCAGCTCGCTGTCTGCCAGATGGGCGCTCTTGCGCGCTACCCGGTAGTCGATGGACTCATCCCGCTGCTGTTGCAGGCTGGCGAGCACCGCCGAGAGATAGCGGGCGTTGGCGGAGAGTGAATTGGCGATCAGGGTTGGCAGCCGCTTGTACTGCCAGTCCGGCCACAGCCAGGCCACCAGGGCGTAGGAGAGCAGGCAGCCGAGGAAGGTATCGAGCATGCGCGGCCCCAGGATGGCGAAGCCGATGCCGTCCAGCAGGTTGAACGCCATCAACACGTAGAGGGTGATGAAGCAGACCGCGGCGCTGTAGTTGCTGCGCACCTGGGTGAAGAAGAGGAAGGCGGCCAGCCCCATCACCACCAGCTGTACGTGCAATTCCGGGAACAGCCAGAGCACCGGGATCCCCACCAGCAGGCCGGCGAAGGTACCGAGCATGCGCTGTACCAGCCGGCGACGGGTGGCGCTGTAGCTCGGCTGACAAACGAACAGTACGGTCAGCAGGATCCAGTAACCCTTGTCCAGGTGGAACGCCTGCAGGATGCCATAGCCCACCACCAGCCCGAGCGACAGCCGCAGGGCATGGCGAAACACCATGGAGTTTGGGGTCAGGTGCTGTTTGAGCTGGGTCAGCAGTGGCAGGCGGGCGGGGCGGGCCAGGGGCGGCAGGCTCTGCGGGGCCTGCTCGGGATTTTGCAGCTCTTCGGCGCTTTGCAGCAGCTGGTTGATGCTGGCCAGATTGCGGCGCAGAAACTTCATCGGCGTCAGCAGGGTTTTCGGGTAGTGCTGCTTGAGGTGGGTGAACTCCAGCTGATCGCCGAGGGCCTCCAGCGTCCAGTGGATGCGCTTGTTGTGGGCATAGGGCTTGTGCACCAGGATGGCGTAGCCGAGCCGCTGACACGCCTCGGAGAGCTGCAAAAAGACCTCTTGAAAGCCGTCCAGCACGATGCCCTGCTTGAGCTCGGCCTCCAGCTTGCTGTAGGGGTAGTGGCTGGAGGTGGCCCGCTCGTGGATCTCCAGCGCCAGCAGGTAGAGGCGCAGCAGGCTGGCCAGCTCGGGGGAGGCCCGGTGACGGGTGCTGAGGCGGGCGTTGAGCGCCGACTTGGTGAGCGTCAGGGCGTTGACCAGGTTGATGTTGAGCTGGGCCAGGTTGTGACGAATGGCCTGAGCACCGTGCTCGTCGGCCGGAAAGAAGCGGGATTTTTCCAGCAGATAGCGGGAGAGGGCAAAGTAGCTCTGGGCCAGCTGTTCGTGCAGGGTCTTGTAGGGCAGCAGCCAGAGCCAGACCAGCGACACCAGGCCATACCAGAGAGCCCCGGCGCCGAGGGCCAGCGGTTGATAGAAGAGATCCGGCGCCTTGGCGGCCCCCAGCATGGTGTAGATGGCAATCAGCAGGGAGCCGAAGCTGATGGTGGCGTAGCGCTGACCGAGCGCCCCCACCATCACGAAGATGAAGGTGGAACCCGCCAGCCCCAGGGCGAACAGCCAGGGCGTGGGGAAGAGGTACTGCACGCACAGGGAGGCGAACAGGAAGCAGAGCAGGGTCATGGCGAGGTTCTTGACCCGGCCCCACAGACTGTCGTCGGTCTCGGCGATGGCGCCGGCCACCACCCCGAGGGAGAGCAGCACGGTGAGCTGGATGTCGCCGGTCGCCAGGGTGAAGGCAAGCAGCCCCATGATGGCCAGCAGTACCTTGAGGGCAAAATAGATATGACTGTCAGTCAGCAAACGGCGCAACAGGCCAGAGAAATCCATGGGCATGGGAGAGCGCAACCCTTGAGCGAAACGAAAACCAGAGCATAACCGGTCAACAACGAAACGGCCCTGATTTGGATCAGGGCCACTTCGCTTCATATCCTTGATTTACAACTTATCCTGACAGAAACAGGAGCCAATAAAAACCCCGCCGAAGCGGGGTGTTTGATTAGTTGCGGTTGCCGCCAAGCAGACTCAGCAGGCTCAGGAAGATGTTGTAGATGGAGACGTACAGGGTGACGGTGGCGGAGATGTAGTTGGTCTCGCCGCCGCGCACGATCTGCTGGGTGGTCAGCAGGATGGCGCCGGAGGAGAACAGCATGAACATGGCGGACAGGGCCAGGCTCAGGGCGCTCATCTGCAGGAAGATGTTGGCGATCATGGCCACCAGCAGTACCCAGAAACCGACGAACAGCATGCCGCCGATGAAGGAGAGGTCACGCTTGGTGGTCAGGGCATAGGCCGACAGACCGAAGAAGGTGAGCGCGGTGCCGCCGAGCGCGGTCATCACGATCTCGCCGCCGCCATTGTTCATGTACATGTTGATGATGGGGCCGAGGCTATAGCCCAGCAGACCGGTCAGGGCGAAGGTGAACACCAGCCCCATGCCGTTTTCGCGATTTTTCTCGGTCAGGAACATCAGACCGTAGACGCCGATGAGGAAGATGGCCCAGTGCAGGGGCGGCATGTTCATCACGGTGGCTACCCCGGCCACCACGGCAGAGAAGCCAAGAGTGAGGGAGAGCAGCATATAGGTGTTGCGCAGTACCTTGTTGGTATCGCGCGCGGCACTCTGGGTGCCGGTATAGATAGAACGGGTATCCATCTTGGGTGTCCTCTTGATTTCCGGGGTGAGGCGGCAATCCGCCTCGTTAACGCATTGTATGCACTGAATGTCGGGATGACGAGCGCTGATTTCAAGCCCCACCCCAGCCTGTTGCCCCCTACTATCCCAAATCAAATATGTATTGCATATGAACAAGGGGCTGACGTAGTATGCACGCCGTTCGGAGGGGTGGCAGAGCGGCTGAATGCACCGGTCTTGAAAACCGGCGATGGGCGACCATCCGTGGGTTCAAATCCCACCTCCTCCGCCATCTTTAGAAAAGCCCCCGGTAACCAACTTGGTTGCCGGGGGCTTTTTGCTGTCCGGGTGCCGGCGTTTTCGGGTTATGGCGCCGTGGTGGACATAGGTGGCTTGTACCAGCTGAGTACTAGCAGGGTGAGCAAGCAGCAGGCGGCGCCGGCGTAGAAGGTGAAGGAGGGGCCCAGATGGTCCCACAGCAGGCCGGCCAGCAGGCTGGCCAGCAACATGGCGAGGCCGCAGATGAGGTTGAAGAAGCCAAATGCGCTGCCGCGTAGATCCGCCGGGGCCGTGGCGGCCACCATGGCGGCCAGCAGCCCCTGGGTCATTCCCATGTGAATGCCCCACAGCATCACCCCTGCCAGCAGCACGACCCAGTGGGTGCTGGTCGCCAGCACCAGATCGGCGGCAATCAGTACCAACAACCCCCAGATCAGCAGGGTGAGGTGGCTCATGCGGTCCGAGAGGCGGCCGAACGGGTAGGCGCTGAGGGCATAGATGAGATTCATCGCCACCATGACCAGCGGCACCAGCGCCAGCACCATGCCGCTTTGTTGGGCACGCAGCACCAGAAAGGCTTCGCTGAAGCGGGCCAGGGTAAACAGGGCGCCGATCAGCAGCACCCAGCGATAGGGTTTACCCAGCCGGCGCAGGTTGTCGCGCCGCAGGGGGTTGCGGCGCTCGCGCCCATCGCTCTCTTTGGGTTCCCGCAGGCCGATGGCGAGCAGGGTGACCGAGGCCAGCCCAGGAATGACCGCGAGCCAGAAGATGGCGCGAAAATCATCGTGCCAGAGCAGCATTAATCCGACGGCCAGCAGTGGCCCCAGCAGGGCGCCGACCGTGTCGAGGGACTGGCGCAGGCCAAAGGCGGCGCCGCGCAGCTCAAGGGGGGTGAGGTCGGCCACTAGTGCATCGCGGGGGGCGCCCCGAATGCCTTTGCCAATCCTGTCCAGCAGGCGGGCGGTCAGTATCAACCCGCTGCCAGTGGCGATGGCGAACAGCGGCTTGGTCAGGGCTCCCAGCCCGTAACCGAGCAGGGCCAACCCCTTTCGTCTCCCCAGATAGTCGCTCAAGGTGCCGGAGAAGACCTTGACCATCAGTGCCGTGGCCTCCGCCATCCCTTCGATGAGCCCGATGGTGAGGGCGCTGCTGCCGAGCACCGTCACCATGAACAGGGGCAGCAGGCTGTGGATCATCTCGGACGAGATGTCCATCAGCAGGCTGACGAAGCCCAGCACCCAGACCCCGCGCGGGATCTGGCGGGAGGGAGGGGCCGGGTCTTGTCTGTTGCCTGTCGTCATCGGGGGAGCCTTGCCTCGCATCAATTCCCACAGAGCATAGTCAGCCCGGCGACCCAGAGGCGGCCGGGCTGGCTTGCTGCGTGATTACTGTTCGATATCGAGTTCAGCCTGGACCGGTTGCCGGTTGCGCAGAGTGGAGATCAGCACCAGCGCGGCGATGGCGGCCAGCAGGGTGAAGGAGGCGGAGTAACGACTCAGCTCCAGCCCGCCCTTGCTGAGCGGCTTGTCCAGAAAATCCCCCACCACGGCTCCCAGCGGCCTGGTCAGAATGAAGGCGGCCCAGAACAGCAGGGTCCGCGACACCCGGGTCAGGTAGTAGGTCGCCACGATGGCGGCCAGCATGCCGCCGAACAGCACGGCACTGCCTGCATAACCAAAGCCGGCCTCGTCTGCGGTCCAGTCACCCAGTGCGGTGCCCAGCGTCTGGGAGAACATGATGGTGACCCAGTAGAACAGCTCGGTGCGCGGGGTGGTAATGCTGCCGGTGGAGATGCTGCCCTGCAGCCGATACCAGAGCAGGAAGGAGCCCATCAGCAAGGCCAGCAGCAGGGTGGAACCACCGGCATAGCCCAGCCCGAGCGAGCGATCGGCAAAGTCTGCCAGGGTGGTGCCGACCGTGGTGGTGGCGATGATGGTGGTCCAGTAAAGGAGGGGGTTATAGGAGGTTGCTGCGATCTGCGCGCTGACCGACACGAAAAAGATCACGGCAAAGATGGCCGTGCTCACCAGATAACCGAGTTCCATCGACATGGAGACGGCGTCACCCCCCGTCTCCCCCAGGGTGGTCGCCAGAATCTTGATGACCCAGAACGCCAGGGTGATCTCTGGTACCTTGCTGATTGCTGCGCTGTTGCTGTTGTGCATGTTAACCCTCTCTCGCATCTGTCGTGTGACGAGGACTCGTCAGGGAACAGCCTCGCCGAGCAGTCTTAAGCAAAACTTAAGGACGAGCGGCCGTCTTGAAAAAGAGTGGTGCGGGCGCCTGGCGGGGAGGAGAGTCGTATATGCATGGCTGTTTTTTGAGCGGCCGCATAACACGGGTATCTTAATTTTTCCTTAAGTATCGTCGGCTAGGCTGTCGGTTTGCTGATGATTGTTGATATACATCACATTATTGAAGATATTTGAAAATAGTATATTTGGTGTTTTCAGCACGCTGTTACTATCCGGCGCCAAATATCGGCGTGTCGACTCTGGTTCGGCTATTTCGACGTGTAATAAAGAAGCGTAACAGGGAGATATGCATGCCTTCTTTTCTTAGAATAAGAATTGTTCCATTTATTTTGTTGTTGGCATTTATCTTTGCCTTCTTGCTCAACTGGCCAGTCCTGCTGCATTTTTATGAGATATTGACGCAGCTTGAGCATTTTAAAATCGGGTTTGCCATCTCCATTCCCATCGTATTGGTAGCGGCATTGAACTTTGTATTCATGCCATTCTCTGTGCGTTATTTCATCAAGCCTTTCTTTGCCTTTCTGTTTATCACCGGTGCCATTGCCAGCTACACCATGATGAAATACAAGGTGCTGTTTGATGGCGACATGATCCAGAACATCTTTGAGACCAACCAGAGCGAGGCTTACTCCTACCTGAGCGTGCCCATCGTGGTCTGGGTATTGCTGGCCGGGGTGCTGCCGGCGGTATTGCTGTTTTTCGTCAAGATAGAATATCCGGCCAAATGGTATCAGGGCCTGTTGCAGCGCGGGCTCTCCATGCTGGCCTCGCTGGCGGTATTGGGGATCATCGCCGCGGCCTACTATCAGGACTATGCCTCGGTCGGGCGCAACAACCAGACCCTGAACCGGGAGATCACGCCGGCCAACTACATGTACAGCACCACCAAGTATCTCTACAAACGCTATCTGGCGGAGCCGGTGCCGTTCCAGCGGATGGGTGACGACGCCAAGCGGGTGGCCGGCAAAGACAAGCCGACCATGATGTTCCTGGTGGTGGGGGAGACGGCGCGCGGCAAGAACTTCTCCATGAACGGCTATCACAAGGAGACCAACCCCTTCACCAGCAAGCAGGCGGGGATCATCTCCTTCAACGACGTGCGCTCCTGCGGCACGGCGACGGCGGTCTCTGTGCCCTGCATGTTCTCCAACATGGGGCGCAACCAGTTCGACGGCAACCAGGCCCGCAACAGCGAAGGGCTGCTGGATGTGCTGCAAAAGAGCGGTATCTCCATCTTCTGGAAGGAGAATGACGGCGGCTGCAAGGGCGTATGCGATCGGGTGCCGAACATGGTGATCAAGCCCAAGGATCACCCCAAGTTCTGCGACAAGAACACCTGCTATGACGAGGTGGTGCTGGAGGGGCTGGATGACGAGCTGGCCGGCATGAAGGGGGACAAGCTGGTGGGCTTTCACCTCATCGGCAGCCATGGCCCGACCTATTACAAGCGTTATCCGGGGTCGCATCGCCATTTCCTGCCGGATTGTCAGCGCAGCGATATCGAAAACTGCACCGATCAGGAGCTGGAGAATACCTACGACAACACCATTCGCTACACCGATTTTGTGATTGCCAGCATGATCGAACGGCTGAAGAAATATGAAGACAAATACAACACGGCGCTGATCTATATTTCCGACCATGGCGAGTCACTGGGGGCATTGGGGCTTTATTTGCACGGTACCCCTTACAAGTTTGCGCCGGATGATCAGACCCGGGTGCCCATGCAGGTGTGGATGTCGCCCGGTTTCTCCAAAGAGAAGGGAATGAACCTCGATTGTCTGCAGCAGAAGGCAGCCAATACCCGTTATTCCCACGACAACCTGTTCTCGTCCATGTTGGGGATCTGGGATGTGAATACGGCGGTATATGACCAGCAGCTGGATATCTTCAGCCAGTGTCGCAGCGTGCAGTAACGCCATATTGAGATAAAGGGGAGCCTGGCTCCCCTTTTTATTTGGGCGCAGCCTGATGATAACCCGTGAGCGGCTTGCCAACCTGACCAGATGGGTCGGGTAAAGCGCGTTATCTGGTGTATGATGTCACTGCTCATTAATTGTGCTGTGCGCCAACGGGATGTGGCGGGGCTGACCGCCAGGATAAGCGGTGAATTAATCTGCCAGCAGCTGAGTAATTTTATTTAGGGGGCAAGGCTCGTCTTTTGCAAAAAAGTCGATATAAAGTGGGATGCCATGCTGGGCGGGGGCATTTTCCGGGCAGCCAGGGCCAAACTGGCCATGTCATCAATGCCGACCGTTCGCCGCCCACGGCCCATAAAACATCTATTTGAAGGCCAAGGCGCGAAGGAGTGCGGTCAGCGCTCCCCGCTGCGGGTGGCCATGTTCAGCAACGTGACGCGCATGGCCATGGCCTCGCGTTGGTAGGGATCGGCAATGCGGCGTCATCTGTTTATCTGGTTAGGCCCGTTATGTAGCTTGTTGTTGTTGGGGGCGGCGCTGGCCGTGCTCTATCGTCTGACTCACCTCTGGCACTGGCACGACATCCGGCTGGCCATCTGGTCTTTGCCGCTGCCGCTGCTGGGCGGTGCCTTGTTGCTGACCCTGCTCAGCTATGCCTGCCTCTGCTGTTACGACATGCTGGCGGTGCACGCCCTCGGCAAGCGGCTGCCCTGGCAGCAGGTGGGGGTCACCTCGTTCATCGCCTACACCTTCTCCAATACTCTGGGTTTCGCCCTGCTGACCGGCTCGTCGGTGCGCTATCGCATCTACTCGTCGCTGGGGCTCGGCACCGGGGAGGTGGCCAGGATCATCGTCTTCTGCTCGGTGACCTTCTTCCTCGGCCTGCTGGCCTGGGGGGGCACGGCACTGCTGGTGGGGCAGGCTACCACCTTGCTGCCGGACTGGCCGCTGTGGGCCGATCAGCTGCTCAACGTGGCGGGCGCTCTGGCGCTCTTGGCGGTGCTTGGCTACCTGTTCTGGCCAAAACCCGCGCTGGTCTGGCGTGGCCACGAGCTGGTGTTGCCGGTATTCAGAACCCGGCTGCTGCAACTGCTGGTGGCGCTGCTGGACTGGATGGCCGCTGCCGCCGTGCTCTATGTGCTGCTGCCGGCGGACAGCGTCTCCTATCCGGTGCTGCTCAGTGCCTTCGTGCTGGCCAGCTTCCTCGGGGTGCTGGCCCATGTGCCCGGCGGGATCGGGGTGTTCGAGGCGAGCATGAGCCTGCTGCTGGCCAAATACCTGCCGGTGGACAAGCTCTTGGCCTCCCTGCTGCTCTATCGCTGCATCTACTATGTGCTGCCTTTCCTGTGCGCCTTGCTGCTGTTCACCAGCCAAGAGCTGTTGCAGCAGAAGGCGCGCTGGAGCCGCCTGCAGGGCATCATGACCGCAGTGCGCGAGTTCCTGCCGGCGCTGATCAGTCTGGGGGCGTTCGCGGCGGGCAGCCTGCTGCTCTGCTCGGGGATGATCCCCACCATGCGCGGACGCATCGAGATGTTCCTGCAGGTATTGCCGCTGCACCTGCTGGAGCTCTCCCATGTGCTTGGCAGCGTCAGCGGCGTGCTGCTGATCCTGCTGGCCCGCAGCCTCTACCGGCGCCACGATGCGGCGTTTCGCATCACCCAGCTGCTGCTGGGGT
Source organism: Aeromonas sp. V90_14 (assembly GCF_029967615.1). Lineage (NCBI taxonomy): Bacteria > Pseudomonadati > Pseudomonadota > Gammaproteobacteria > Aeromonadales > Aeromonadaceae > Aeromonas > Aeromonas sp. V90_14. The sequence goes on from NZ_JASCAS010000003.1 coordinate 47,797, forward strand.
TGGGGATGATCTTCTCCCTGCTCAAGGGGTTCGACTGGGAGTCGGCCCTGCTGCTCGGGCTGTTCCTGCTCATCATCACTCCCTGCCGCTCGCTGTTCTATCGCAAGGGCTCCCTGCTGCATGCCCAGTTCACCCCGGGCTGGCTCATCTCGGTGGGGGCCGTGCTGCTGGGGGCGCTCTGGCTGCTGCTCTTCTCCTACCGCCAGGTGGAATATGACCACGCCCTCTGGTTCCACTTCTCGCCCCATGGTGCCGCCTCCCGCGGGCTGCGGGCCATGGGCAGCGTGGTGGCCGTGCTGGCCGTGGTCGGGGTAGCCCAGCTGCTGGCGCCGCTGCGGGTCTCCGGGCGCAAGCCGGAAGCAGAGGAGCTGGCCCGCGCCCATGCCCTGGTGCTGCGGGAGGGGGGCGGTCATGGCTACCTGGCCCAGCTTGGCGACAAGTCGCTGCTGTTTCATCCCGGCGGCGAGGCGTTCTTGATGTACGGCGTCGAGGGCAATGGCTGGATCGTGATGGGGGATCCCATCGGTCAGCCTGAGCTTATCGAGGAGCTGCTCTGGCAGTTTCGCGAGCTGTGCGATCAGCACGATGCCAGCCCGGTGTTCTATCAGGTGTCGGCACGCTACCTGCCGCTCTATCTGGAGCTGGGCCTGATCCCGTTCAAGCTGGGGGAGGAGGCCATCGTCGATCTGGCAGCCTTCGAGCTGGCCGGCAGCCGGCTGCGCAACCTGCGTCAGAGCCATGCCAAGGGCAAGCGGGAGGGGCTGTCGTTCGAAGTGGTGGCGCCTGAATGCGTGCCTGCACTGTTACCGCGCCTCAAGGAGGTATCGGACACCTGGCTGCAGAGCAAGCAGGGCAAGGAGAAGGGCTTCTCGGTGGGCAGCTTTGAGCCCGCCTACCTCAGCCTGAGCCCGGCCGCGCTGGTGCGTCACGAGGGGCAGATCGTCGGTTTTGCCAACCTCTGGGTCAGCGAAAACAAGGAGAGCCTCTCCATCGATCTGATGCGCTACAGCCTGGACACCGGCACGGCGCCCATCATGGACTTCCTGTTCGTCGAGTTGCTGCTGTGGGGCAAGGCCGAGGGCTACGCCAGCTTCAACCTCGGCATGGCGCCCATGTCCGGTTTCAACGATCACCCCTTGAGCGGCTACTGGACCCGGCTTGGCAACACCATCTTCACCCGGGGCAGCCGTTTCTACAATTTCCAGGGGCTCAGACGCTACAAGGAGAAGTTCTCGCCGGACTGGGAGCCGCGCTACCTGCTCTGTACCAGCAAGCTGGTGCTGCCGAGGGTGCTGACCAACCTGATATCCCTGATCAGCCGAGGCCCGTTCGGGCTCATCAAAAAATAGGAGTCGGCCATGAAAATCCTGTTATTGCTGCTGGCGTGCTGCGCCTTTTCACTCTCTGCCGCGCCGGTGAAAGAGGAGCTGGGGCTGGTGGAGCTGCCGGTGGCACAAGCTTCAAGCGCCCCCATGGTGGTGTTCATGAGCGGTGACGGCGGCTGGGCGGCGCTGGACAAGGGGCTCAGCGCCCAGCTGCAGCAGCACGGCATGCCGGTGGTGGGCTGGAGCTCGCTCACCTACTACTGGAAGAAGAAGGATCCACAGCAGGTCACCGCCGACTTGGTGCGGATCCTGGATGATTACCAGTCCCGCTGGGGGCGCCAGCGCTGGCTGCTGGTGGGCTTCTCGTTTGGTGCCGAGATAGTGCCCTTCGTCATCAACCGGTTGCCCGAACCTTATCGCAAGAGCCTGGTCGGGGCCGTGATGCTCTCGCCCTCGACCGCCTCTGACTTCGAGATCCACGTCAGCGACATGGTGACCCACGACAAGGCGGGCAGCTATCCCACCCAGCCCGAGGTCAATGCCATCCACACCCTGCCGATGCTCTGCGTGCAGGGGGCGGATGACGACTCGCCGGTGCGGCTCTGTCCCCGTCTGCAGCAGCCCAACGTGACCACGGTGACCCTGCCCGGTTCGCACCATTTCGAGGATGACTACCCGGTGCTGTTCAAGACCATTGCCAGCCATCTTTCACTGCAATAAATATCGCGCGCCGGCAGGAAATATTGATTTAAATCAATGATTATTTCCTGCCGGCCCGATCCGTTCTCGCCCCGTCAGAATCTTTTTGCATTGACCTTTACAGGTGCTGATTGCTTCCCAACACTCTACTGAGCAACAACGTAAGAGTGGGGGCTACATGCGCGAACAAAAAGGCCATCTTGTTGATCAGGAAGTGGATTTCGCAGCTGATGAACAGCTGGTGTCCACCACGGATCTGCGGGGCGTGATCACCTACGCCAATGACAACTTCTGCCGGGTCGCCGGTTACAGCCGGGCCGAGCTGGTGGGGCAGCACCACAACATGGTGCGCCATCCTGACATGCCCAAGGCGGCATTTGCCGACTTGTGGGGCAAACTCAAGCAGGGCCAGCCATGGCGCGGCATGGTGAAGAACCGCTGCCAGGATGGTCGTTATTACTGGGTGGATGCCTACGTCACCCCCATCTTCGAGCAGGGCAAGATCAGCGGCTACCAGTCGGTGCGCTGCCGCGCCGATCCGCAGATGAAGCAGATCGCAGCCCGTACCTATGCGCGGCTGCGGGCGGCCGAGCAGGGCGGCGGCAAGCCCAGGATTTCGCTGGCGCGGCTGCGCCACGGGGTAGCGGTGGCCGGGTTGCTGGCGCTGGGCTGGCTCGGCACCGTGCAACTGGGCGGCTGGGCCGCGCTTTACATGGCGCTGCCGCTGATCTTGCTGGGGTTGCTCTATCGCCACGAGCTCATCACCACCCCCCGTTACCTGCAGCAACTGGCCGGCGAGTACGACAGCCTGACCCGGCTCATCTACTCGGGCCAGGAGCCAAGTGCCATCGCCGACTTCCACATCAAGCTGCTGCAGGCCCGTATTCGCACCGTGCTCGGCCGGGTGGATGATGCCACTCACGCCCTGCAGGATCTGGCGGTGCATCTGAAGAGCGCCTCCAGCGAGGCCAGCTCGGACATCGCCGAGCAGGATGCCCAGACCCAGCAGATGGCGGCCGCCATCACCGAGATGGCGAGCACGGCCCAGGAGATCGCCCGCAACATCCAGGACACCAACAGCCAGATTGCCGAGGCCAAGGCTCACTGCCAGCACACGGATCAGCAGTTGATCGAGACCGAGCACAAGATCACCGATCTGGCGAAGGAGGCGGAGCACGCCTTTGCCTCGGCGGTGGCGCTGGCCAGCGAGTCGGATCGCATCGGGGTGCTGATGGGAGAGATCCAGGGCATCGCCGATCAGACCAACCTGCTGGCGCTCAACGCCGCCATCGAGGCAGCCCGGGCCGGCGAACAGGGGCGTGGCTTTGCGGTGGTGGCGGACGAGGTGCGCACCCTGTCTACCCGCACCCACAAGGCGACCGAACAGATCCAGAGCAGCATCGGCCAGATCCAGCGCACCCTGAACGGCTGGAAGGGGATGATGCAGAACAACCTGCAACAGACTCAGGCCTGCGTAGCGATGACCCGAATGGGGTCGGACAGCCTGCATCAGGTACTGACGGAGATCGAGCTGGTGATGGACTTCTCGGCCCAGATCTCGGCGGCGGCGGAGGAGCAGCAGGCGGTGGTGGAGAACATCAGCCAGAACGTCAACCTCATCTCTCAGCACTCCCATGCCAACAGCAGCAAGATGCATGATGTCGACGAGTCGAGCGAGATCCTGCTGACCAAGGCCAGACAGCTCAAATCCCTGGGGCAGACCTTCGGTTAGTCACCGCTGCCATCCATACAACAACAAGGCCACCCGCGGGTGGCCTTGTGCTGTCGGAGTTTGGATCAGCCTGGGGACTCAGCCAGAGGGGCCCCCTTGTCGTGGTACATGGCGCGGTCGGCCTGGATCAGCCACTGCTCGGCGCGCCAGCCAGGCTGGTACTGGCTGATGCCGACGCTGATGCCGACCGCCAGCGGGACCCCTTCCACCTCGAACGGCGACTGCATGACGGCCCTGATCTGCTCGGCGATGACGTCGGCCTGCGCCTGATCATGGCCCGGCAACAGCAGCACGAACTCGTCGCCGGCCAGTCTGGCGAAGAAGTGCTGTGGCCCGAGGCTGCGGCTGATCCGCTCCGCCAGCTGGCAGAGGAGGGCATCGCCGTGGCTGTGGCCGAAGTTGTCATTGACCTGCTTGAAGTCGTCGAGGTCGCAAAACAGCAGGCAGCCGGGGGCCGGGCCCTTGACCTGGGCATCGAGCCGCTCCATCAGGCTCAGCCGGTTGGGCAGGCCGGTGAGCGGGTCGCGGCGGGCGAGCTGCCAGATCTCCTCCTCCCGCTGGCGGCGCAGGGCAATCTCGCGATTGAGCCGCTGGTTGCACATCAATAGATAGAGGGCCAGCAGCAGGATCAGCACGCAGGCCGCCAGGCTCAGCAGGAACCAGGGACGCCAGAAGATCCACTGCTCGGAAGGGGCCTGATAGAGAAACTCGTGCAAGGAGACCGGCTTGGACACCAGCCCGATCTCGACCAGCTGTTGCATGATGTGGGCCATGCGATCGGGATTCATATACCCGATCTCCACATAGAGCGGCTGGATCATCTCCTTGCTCACCTGCAGCTCGTACTCCATGTGGGCCTGACTGCGGTTGACGCCATACTCCTTGCGCAGCAGGGCGATGGCCTCCTGAGGGTGGGCGAGGGCGTAGCGCCAACCCGCCAGGCTTGCGGCCCGAAACCGGGCCACCCGATCCGGATGGGCGCGCTCCTGCGCCTGGGTGGTGAACAGGATGTCGCTGTAGAAATCGATGCCGTAGTTGCGCGGATTGATGACGGAGACGGGGATGCCGCGCTCCTCCAGATAGAAGGGCTCGTTGCTGAGGTAGGCGTTGAAGATGTCGACCCGGCCCTCGATGAGATCCTCGATGTTGACCGAGGTGGGCAGCGGGATGAGCTGGTGCTCATTGAGCCCCTGATAGAACAGGGTGGCCAGCAGTTCGGCGTCCTGATGGGCCGAAAACATCATGATCCGTTTGCCACGCATGTCGTCAACGGTGAGAATGCCGCTGTCACGGCGAGCCAGAAAGATGGACGGGGAGTGCTGGTAGACGCTGGCAAGCGCCAACAGTGGCTGGCCGCTGGCGTAGCTGGTGAGCACCTCGGTGTTGCCGACCCCGAAGTCGGCCCGCCCGCTCAGCACCTCTTCTACCGGGCTGATGTCCTTGCCGCCGGGCCGTATCTCGACGTCCAGCCCGGCACTGGCATAAAAGCCTTTGGCCTTGGCCATGTGATAGCCAACGAACTGGGGCTGATGCAGCCAGCGCAGCTGGAGTACGACCCGCTCCGGCGCTTCAAGGGTGGATTCGCTGGCCCGCAGGGGAACAGCGTGACTGATGCCAATCAGCAGCAGCCAAAGCAGGTATCTCTTCATCCGTGCGAGTCTTGTTCTGAGTGTTCATGGGGTGCGACCCCGCAGGGTCATGTTCTTGTAATTAAAAACATTCTAAAGGGTTATTGATGTACCTGATACTAGCGCAGCACAAAGATTTCATGGTTATCAACAAGGGGCCCGGGCTCGGCATGCATGACGAGACCGACGAGGCCGGCCTGCTCCATCCGGGGCTGGTCAGTCGGGTCAAGGCCGACACCGGTCTGCTGCTCTATCCGGTGCATCGGCTCGACAAGATGACCTCCGGGCTGGTGCTCTTGGCGCGCACCACCGAGGCCAACCGGGCCCTCAGCATGGCCTTTGCCGCGCGGGAAGTGAGCAAGCAGTATCTGGCCCTCTCCGATCGCAAGCCCAAGAAGAAGCAAGGCTGGGTGAAGGGGGACATGCAGAAGGGGCGGGGTGGCAGCTGGATGCTGGCGCGCAGCCAGGACAACCCGGCCATCAGCTGGTTCGACTCCGTCTCGGTGCGCGAGGGGCTGCGCCTTTATCGCATCAAGCCTCAGACCGGCAAGACCCACCAGATCCGGGTGGCCTTGAAGAGCGTGGGGGCGCCCATCCTCGGCGATGAGCGCTACGGCGGCACGGCGGCCGATCGCGGCTATCTGCACGCCTGGCGCCTCGCGTTCACCCTGGCGGGGGAGGCGTTCGACTTCGTCTGCCCGCCGGACGAAGGCACGCTGTTTGTGCTGCCTGAGTTGCACGCCGCCATCGCGGGGCTGGCCGAATGAAGGGGGCAACAGTACCAGGCGTGCCGGATCTGCCCGCCAGCGGCTGGATCCTGGCGGATTTTGACGACACCCTGGCGCCGGATGACAGCCATGCCGGGCTGCTGCGTTTCATCCTGCGTCGTCGCATCTGGCCGCTGCTGCTGTGGCCGGTGATGGCTCTGGGCGGGCTGGTCTATCTGCTGCCAAGCCAGCGCCGGCGCGGCATTTCACTGATCTGGTGGGCTATCACCCTCGGGCTCTCGCCGCTGGGGTGGCGACGCCTGGTGCGGGCCTATTGCCGTACCCGGCCTGGACTGTTTCGTGAGGCACGCGCCCTGCTGCTGGCCGAAGGGCAGCGCTGCTGGGTGCTCTCCGCCAGCCCTCGCGCCCTGGTGCGGGGGCAACTGCATCAGCAACTGCCCGGCCATCTGCCCCATCGCATTCTGGGTTCGCGGATGCACTATCGCCTCGGCGGCCTGATGCCGCGTTTTTACTGCCACGGCCAGCACAAGATCCTGCCCGGGATCCACTCCCTCGGCGCCACCCTGGCCCTGAGCGACAGCCTGCACGACTTGCCACTGCTGGCAGAGGGGCAGGCGGCTTGGCTCATCAACCCCACCCCGGCGCGGCTGCAACAGGCGCGGCAGGCATTGCCCCGTATCGAGCCCAGATACTGGTCCCTGTAAGGCAAAACTGACAGCCTTGCGGGACGCCACCGAGCGCGCCACAAGGCTGCGGCCTCAATGTCACAATCTATTTACATCTTTTGGCCGTCCCCCCCGGCAAACTATCTGAACGCCGCCTCTTCTCTTCCGCCGCGCCGCCACCTCTAATGAAACAAGTTGTTAACAATGCCGGTGGCGGCTGCCCGCAGCGCCCCGGTGTGACCCTCTTCGTTATCAGTCAATCGCAAGGAGCGCATCATGACGACCACTTCTTCTGCCCGTACTCACACCATCAATCCGCTCGGTACCGATGGTTTCGAATTCGTCGAGTACACGGCGCCGGATGCCAAAGGGATTGCCGCCCTCAAGGCGCTGTTCGTCTCGCTGGGCTTTGCCGAGGTGGCGCAGCACAAGCACAAGCAGTGCTGGCTCTACCGCCAGGGGGACATCAACTTCGTGGTCAATGCCGAGCCCCACTCCCAGGCCGAGCAGTTTGCCAGCCTGCACGGGCCGAGCGTCTGCGGCATGGCGTTTCGGGTGAGCGATGCAGGCAAGGCCCAGCAGTACGCCATCGGCAAGGGCGCCAAGCCGTTCGTCGGCAAGATTGGCCCCATGGAGCTCAACATCCCCGCCATCTACGGCATCGGCGAGAGCACCCTCTCTTTCGTCGACCGCTACGGTGACAAGGGCTCCATCTATGACGTGGACTTCGTCTTCTATCCCGACTGGCAGGCACGCATGGCCGAGGTGGATGCCGGGTTGTACGAGATTGACCACCTGACCCACAACGTGCAGCGCGGCAACATGGATGTCTGGTCCAATTTCTACGAGCGGATCGGCAACTTTCGCGAAATCCGCTACTTCGACATCGAGGGCAAGCTGACCGGGCTGCATTCCCGCGCCATGACAGCTCCCTGCGGCAAAATTCGCATTCCCATCAATGAATCTTCCGACGACAAGTCCCAGATCGAGGAGTACCTGCGCCAGTACAAGGGGGAGGGGATCCAGCACATCGCCATGGCGTCGAGCGATATCTACCACACCATCCGTACCCTGCGCGGCCGTGGCACCGGCTTTATGCCGACCCCGGACACCTACTACGAGAAGGTGGACAGCCGGGTCGAGGGGCACCAGGAGGATCTGGCGGCGCTCAAAGAGCTGCGCATCCTCATTGACGGTTCCCCCACCAAGGATGGCATTCTGCTGCAGATCTTCACCGACACCGTGATCGGCCCGGTGTTCTTCGAGATCATCCAGCGCAAGGGCAACGAAGGCTTTGGCGAGGGCAACTTCCAGGCACTGTTCGAATCCATCGAGCTGGATCAGATCCGTCGCGGGGTGCTCAATGATGCGTAACGGGAACCGCCACGGGCGGGTTGGTTGTCAAGCAAGGGAGGTTGGCGATGCGCAACTGGATTAACTTTCCCCACCGTGAGGGGACACACTCCCGTCAGGCTCATGCCGACCTGCCCGAGCAGGCCATCTATGAGCGCGAACTGGGCCGCTCCGGCTTTTTCGGGCCGGCCACCCACATGCACCACAAGCATGCCCCCACCGACTGGGTCAACTGGGAGGGGCCGCTGCGCCCGCGCCTGTTCGATCTCAACGCCCTCGGCGAGGAGGTGAGTTCACTCTCCCCCTGGGTGATGCCGGATATTCTGAGCAACCCCCATTGCCGCTACCGCATCTGGCGCCTGCATGAGCCCATGCCGTTTCTGGTGCGCAACGCCGATGGCGACGAGCTCCTGTTCATCCACGAAGGGAGCGGTGAGTTCTACTGCGATTACGGTCACCTGACCCTGCGCGATGGCGACTACCTGGTGATCCCCCGCGGCACAATGTGGCGCATCGAGCCGACGGCGCCCCTGTTCATCCTGATGATCGAGGCAACCAACGACAGCTACCAGCTGCCGGACAAGGGGCTGGTGGGCAATCACGCCATCTTCGATCCGGCGGCGCTGGACGTGCCGGCCATCAACGAGCGCTTCCTGGCCCAGCAGGATGAGAATCCCTGGTCGCTGCAGGTCAAGCGTCACAACCAGGTCTCGGTCATCACCTGGCCGTTCAATCCGCTGGATGCGCAAGGGTGGCACGGGGATCTCTGCGTGGTGCGCCTCAACTGGCGGGACATCCGCCCGCTGATGAGCCACCGCTACCACCTGCCGCCCTCGGCCCACTCCACCTTCGTGGCGAGCCGGTTCGTGGTCTGCACCTTCGTGCCGCGCCCCATCGAGAGCGATCCCGGCGCCCTCAAGGTGCCCTTCTATCACAGCAACGACGACTACGACGAGGTGCTCTTCTACCACGCCGGGGATTTCTTCAGCCGGGACAACATCGAGCGAGGCATGGTCACCTTCCATCCCGCCGGTTTTACCCACGGCCCCCATCCCAAGGCGTTTGCGGCGGGTCAGGCCTACGCCAAGAAGTTCACCGACGAGGTGGCGGTGATGCTCGATACCCGCGATGCACTCAACGTCGGCAGCCTGTGTGACGGGGTGGAGAACCCGCGTTACGTCACCAGCTGGTTGCGCCCGGAACTCACGCCAGCCACGAACGGCAAATAAGAGGAATCCCTATGAAACTGGCAACCCTGAACAATGGTAAACGGGACGGCGCCCTGGTGGTGGTGAGTCGCGATCTGAGCCGTGCGGTGCGCGTGCCGCAGCTGGCCGCCACTCTGCAGGCGGCCCTCGACGAGTGGGCCGAACTGGCGCCCAAACTGACCGCCGTCTATCAGCAGCTCAACGATGGCGCCTGCGCCGACGCCTTCCCGTTCGACGAGACGGCCTGTCTCTCCCCGTTGCCGCGAGCCTACCAGTGGGCCGACGGCAGCGCCTACGTCAACCACGTGGAGCTGGTGCGCAAGGCCCGCGGCGCCGAGATGCCTGCAAGCTTCTGGCACGATCCCCTGATCTATCAGGGGGGCTCGGACAGCTTCCTGCCGCCCCGTGGCACCATCCCGATGGGGTCGGAGGAGTGGGGCATCGATTTCGAGTCGGAGATCGCCGTCATCACCGACGACGTGCCGATGGGCACCAGCCCGCAGGCGGCCGCCGGCCACATCAAGCTGCTGATGCTGGTCAACGACGTCAGCCTGCGCAACCTCATCCCGGGGGAGCTTGCCAAGGGCTTTGGCTTCTTCCAGTCCAAGCCCTCCAGCAGCTTCTCGCCGCTGGCCATCACCCCGGACGAGCTGGGGGATGACTGGCGCGATGGCAAGGTGCACCTGCCCCTCGAAACCCACCTCAACGGTGCCCTGTTCGGGGCCCCCGACGCCGGGGTGGACATGACCTTCAACTTTTATGAGCTGATCGCCCACGCCGCCAAGACCCGGCCGCTCGGGGCGGGTTGCATCATCGGCTCGGGCACCGTCTCCAACTACGACCGAAGCCGCGGTTCATCCTGCCTCGCCGAGCTGCGAATGCTGGAAATTATCGAGTCAGGTCAAGCCACTACACCCTTTCTGCGCTTTGGTGATACAGTGTCCATCGCGATGCAGGATCGCAACGGGATGAGTCTGTTTGGCACCATTTTGCAGCGGGTCACGCCGGCGGGGGCCAGTCAGACGAAGTGAGGGGCCAGCATGGATACGAGGCCGGCTGGTGAGCGGCAGGTGCCCTTGCACCTGCCAACACAGGGACAGATTATGTTGCAGTTGTTTGGATATTGGCGTTCATCGGCAAGTTATCGGGTACGGATCGTGATGCAGCTCAAGGGGCTCGATTATGAGCAGCATCCGGTCAATCTGCGGCAGGGCGAGCAGCGCGAGAAGGCCTACCGTCGGCTCAACCCTCAGGGGCTGGTGCCGTTTCTGGTGGATGGCGAGGTGCAGGTGGGCCAGTCGGTGGCCATCATGGAGTATCTCGACGAAACCTATCCCGCCCACCCGCTGATGCCCTCTGCCCCGCAGGAGCGTGCCCGGGTACGCCAGATCGTCAACATGATTGCCTGCGACATCCACCCCCTCAACAACCTGCGGGTGCTCAACTATCTGGAGCAGTCGCTGGGGCAGGGCAAGGCACATCGCGACGAGTGGTATCGCCACTGGATTGACGAGACCTTCACCGCGCTGGAGCAACTGCTGATGACCACCGCCGGCATCTATTGCGTCGGCAACGAGGTGACCCTGGCGGACTGCATGCTGGTGCCCCAGGTCTACAACGCCCGCCGTTACGACATGTCGCTGGAAGACTACCCCACCATCAACCGCATCGTCGCCAACTGCGAGCAACTGCAGGCCTTTATCAAGGCCGCGCCAGAGCAGCAGCCGGATGCCCAGCCCTGACATACGGCAGGCCGGGCCCGGTCATCCCGGCCCGGCCTGCCGTGTTCACTCTGCCAACTCCCTCCCTTTCCGTTCGCCTCAGGGCGTTCCGTTGCAGCCATAGCGCCGAAAGCCGGGCCGCTCGCCCAGTCGCTGGTAGTAGTCGTTCACGGCCGGCAGTTGCGGACGATCATAGGGCGTCTCCAGCCAGCGGTTGACCGACAGCCCGATGGGAATGTCCGCCAGCGAGAAGTGGGGGCCGGCCACATATCCCCCCGCTGCTTGAAGCTGTCTCTCCAGGATCCCCATGCAGTGAGACCACTGCAGGCACGCTGCGTGAAGGGCCTGATGGTCTTGATGCTGGGGGGAGCGCCGCACCAGCGACAGGAAGGCGTAGCGCCAGGCGCTGTTCAAGTCCGATGCCTGCCAGTCAATCCATTGATCGACCCGGGCCCTTGCTCTCGCCTCGACGGGATAGAGCGCGTTGTCGCCGTAGCGCGCCGCCAGATAGCGGATGATGGTGTTCGACTCCCACAGGGTGAAGTCGTCATCCTGAATGACCGGCACCATGGCATTGGGGTTGAGTGCTAGGAACGCCGGGGTATCCGTCGGCTTGAAGCCGGACCCCCACTCCTCCAGCTCGAACGGGAGATCCAGCTCGGCGCAGGTCCACAGCACCTTGCGCACATTGATGGAGGAGGCTTTGCCCAGTATCCGTAACATTTTTTCGTCCTTGTCGGGGGGATGGCCGGCTTGCCGCAGGCCTACAACCCCTGCTTGCATGGCCATCGAGGCCCAGCACCGTCACCGACCGTGCAGGGCCCTGATTGCATCGATTGGCGAGTCAGCCGTGGGTGGTCTTGGGCTGGAAGAAGGCGATGAACTTGCCGAATTTCTCCCCGTCGTAGCCGTCACCCTTCTCCAGCAGCCCGGTGTTGAAGGATTCGAGCAGCTTGCCCTTGGCATCCAGCACGTAGAAGTGGGGCACCCCCAGATACTCGGGATATCCTTTGAGGAAGGACTCGTTCTTGTTCTGCTTGCTGACGTTCACCTTGACCACCACAAAGGTGCGGTTGAGCTGGCTGGCAAGATCGGGTTGTTGGTCCAGAAAGTGGTTCATCTCCTGGCACCAGCTGCACCACTCGCCGCCCACCAGCAGCAGGACTTTCTTGCCCTCGGCACTGGCCTTGGCGGTGGCGGCGGCGAGATCGCGGGCCGGGTCCCGCTGCTCGTCATAGCCCTGGCTGTAATCGGGCAGGGTCTGGCTCCAGAGGTGGCCGGCGCTGTACGCCTCGCCATGAAACAGGGCGGTGCCAAGCACCAGCGGCAATAGCAGTCGGTTCATCACGTGCTCCTTGTGTTGTTGTGGTTGCTTCCAAGCCGCAACAATGTGACACGAGCGAGCCCGGCCGCCAAGGGCGAGATGGGCGCTTGTTATGCAAAAAGCGGGAATGGGTCGGCGGGAAAAAACCAAGCCCCTCGCAGGAGGGGCTTGGTATTCAGGCAAGGAAGGTCGCCGGCAGATCAGTAACCCTGCTGGTGGACGTCCATCACGGCGCGACCGGAGGGGTCGGCCATCTCCTTGAACTTGGCATCCCACTCCAGCGCGGTCGGGGTGGAGCAGGCGACCGACTTGCCGTAGGGCACGGTGCGGGCGGCGGACTCCAGCGGGAAGTGCTCGTCAAAGATGGCGCGGTAGAAGTAGGCCTCCTTGGTGAGCGGGGTGTTGACGGGGAAGCGGAAGGCCGCCGCCTCGAACATCTGATCCGTCACCTCTTCCTCGACCATGGCCTTGAGGCTGTCGATCCAGGAATAGCCCACGCCGTCGGAGAACTGCTCCTTCTGGCGCCACGCCACTTCGTGGGGCAGCAGATCCTCGAACGCTTCGCGCAGGATGTGCTTCTCGATCTTGCCCTTGCCGCACATCTTGTCGGCAGGCTGCAGGCGCATCGCCACATCCATGAACTCCTTGTCGAGGAAGGGCACGCGACCCTCCACCCCCCAGGCGGCCATCGACTTGTTGGCGCGCAGGCAGTCATAGAGGTGCAGTGAAGCGAGCTTGCGCACGTTCTCTTCGTGGAACTCGCGGGCGTTGGGCGCCTTGTGGAAGTAGAGGTAGCCGCCGAACAGCTCGTCGGAGCCTTCGCCGGAGAGCACCATCTTGATCCCCATCGCCTTGATGTAGCGGGCCATCAGGTACATCGGCGTGGAGGCGCGGATGGTGGTGACGTCATAGGTCTCGAGGTGATAGATGACGTCCCGCAGGGCATCCAGCCCTTCCTGCACGGTGAAGTGGATCTGGTGGTGAATGGTGCCCAGGTGGTCAGCCACCTTGCGGGCGGCGGCGAGATCCGGCGAGCCTTCCAGGCCGACGGCGAAGGAGTGCAACTGCGGCCACCAGGCTTCGCTCTTGCCATCGTCTTCAACCCGACGGGCGGCATAGAGCTTGGTGATGGCGGAGATGACGGACGAATCCAGCCCGCCGGAGAGCAGCACGCCGTAGGGCACGTCGCACATCAGCTGGCGCTTGACCGCCGCTTCCAGCGCGGCTTTGAGCTCGGCCTTGTCGCTGACGTTGTGCTCGACCGCGCCGTACTCCATCCAGTCGCGTTTGTACCACTGTTTGAGCTCGCCATCCTTGCTCCACAGGTAGTGTCCCGGCGGGAAGGTTTCGACGCTCTTGCAGACCGGTACCAGCGCCTTCATCTCGGAGGCAACGTAGAAGTTGCCGTGCTCGTCGCGGCCGGTGTAAAGGGGAATGATCCCCATGTGGTCGCGACCAATCAGGTAGGCATCCTGCTCGGCGTCATAGAGGATAAAGGCGAAGATGCCGTTCAGGTCATCCAGGAAGGCGGGGCCCTTCTCCTTGTAGAGGGCTAGCAGCACCTCGCAGTCGGAGTGGGTCTGGAACTGGAAATCGACTTTGAGGTGCTTCTCCAGCTCCTTGTGGTTGTAGATCTCGCCGTTGACGGCCAGCACGTGGGTGCGCTCGGGGTTGTAGAGCGGCTGGGCGCCGTTGCCCGGATCGACGATGGCCAGGCGCTCGTGCACCAGAATGGCTTTGTCGGAGCTGTAGACGCCGGACCAGTCAGGACCGCGGTGGCGCAATCGCTTGGACATCTCCAGCGCCGATTTGCGCAGCGCGGCCGCATCGGATTTGATGTCCAGAATGCCGAAAATAGAACACATTGGCGGTAATCCTCTTGATTTTTATATGAGCCCCCCACATTCGGGCTCGAAATTCCATTTACATTCCTCGCCAATCACAATGCCTAGTGCAAAAACCTTTTGCAAGCGGGAAAACCGCAGAAAATCATGCCGTACACGTCAACCCGGTCAGCCTGAAAAAGGGCGGCTACGGCGGCCCGGGTTGACGCAGACGTCAAGTCGCGGCGGGCTCGAAGATCACATAGAGCTTGCGGCAGGGGGTGAGGGTCTCCCACTCCCCGACAAAGCCGGCCGGGATGACGAACTGATCGCCGGGTTTGAGGGGCAGTTTGCCGCCCTGGCCGTCGTGGATCACCGCCTCGCCCTCCAGCAGCTGGCAATATTCGTGCTCGGTGTAGTGGATGGCCCAGCGGCCGGGCTCGCAAGCCCAGAAGCCGACGTGAAACTGCTGGCTCGGGTCGGAGTAGTGGTTCCATACCGTCTGGCGCGGATTGCCGGCGCGCAGGCGCTCGGGGGCGGGCATCAGCGGGGTGGGGGCCGCCTCATGGCGGTCAAGCAGGATCCAGTCGTTGAGGGTCTTCATGCTGCCTCCTTGGCAAGGGATAAAAAAACGGGGCCATCCAGGCCCCGTAATTGTTCGTTTTATTAAACGAGGTTGCGCATAACGTAAACGATAGCGCCTCCCTTGCCAAGGGGGCCGCCGCCCCCCGTCAGCGTGGCTGCAGCCGCTTGATGACGTGGCGGGCGAAGCCGCTGCCCGCTTCGTCGTAGACGTTGAACACCGCATCCACCCCTTGCTCTTTCAGGGAGGCGATGTCGTCCTCGAAGCGGACGATGGCGGCAATCTTGCCGGCAAAGCCGTGGCTGCGCAGTTTCTCGATGGCGTAGAGGTTGCCCGAGTGGTGGGGCATGGCCAGCAGCACCAGGTTGACCTGGTTGGAAAGCAGCACCTTGTCCCAGAAATCGGTATCGGTGGCGTCCCCCTCGATCACATTCATGCCCTGGGCGCGCAGGGTGGGCAGCTTCTCGCTGTCGTTTTCCACCCCGAGGATCACGGTGCCGTACTTGTTCTCCAGCTCGAAGTAGGCGCCCTGACCGATCCGCCCCATGCCGAGGATGATCACCTCGGCATCGCCGAGCTCGATGGGCCTGTCCTCCGGGTGCAGGGTGGTGGCCTGCATGCCGCGCAGCCAGTTGCCAAGCCGATGGTAAATGCGCTCGCTCTGACCGTTGAGGGGGGCCGAGATCATGAAGCTGGCTGCCAGCGCCAGAGAGAGCGCAACCAGCCACTCGTGGGAGATCCAGCCCGCCTTGGCGGCGATGGCTGCGACGATGAGACCGAACTCCGAGAAGTTGGTGAGCGCCAGGGTGGAGAGCAGGGCGGTACGCACCCGCAGGTGGGCGCCGCTGTAGACCAGATAGTAGAGCGCACTTTTGAGCGGCAGGGCCAGCACCAGCGCCAGCGCCAGCAACATGGTGTCGTGGGTCGGCAGGCCGTTGAGGCCGATGGTGAGAAAGAAGCAGATGAGAAACAGATCTTTGAGGTTGAACAGCGACTTGGCCAGCCCCGCGGAGGCGGGGTGGGAGGCGAGCAGCATGCCGATAACCAGCGCCCCCAGATCGGGTTTGAGCCCCACCACCTCGAAGCCGGCGGCCCCTACCACCAGTGCCAGGAAGATCCCGAACAGCACCTGCAGCTCGCCGTGACCGGCCCGCTCCAGCAGTTTCAGCAGCAAGGGGCGCAGCAGCGGCAGGCCCAGGATCCAGAGCGCCCAGATGCTGGGCCACTGACCGCTGGAGACCGCCAGGAAGGCCACCGCGAACAGATCCTGCATCACCAGCACGCCGACGGCGAGGCGGGCATAGAGGGCGTTCATGTCGCTGCGCTCC
This sequence comes from Aeromonas sp. V90_14, assembly GCF_029967615.1. Taxonomy (NCBI): domain Bacteria; kingdom Pseudomonadati; phylum Pseudomonadota; class Gammaproteobacteria; order Aeromonadales; family Aeromonadaceae; genus Aeromonas; species Aeromonas sp. V90_14. The sequence goes on from NZ_JASCAS010000003.1 coordinate 63,914, forward strand.
TCCAGCACCTTGACCGCAAACACGGTACTGGAGAAGGAGAGGGCAAAGCCCAGCAGCAGTGCCAGCCGCCAGTCCAGCGACAGGGCCAGCGCCAGCCCGAGCCCCTTGCACACCAGCAGCACCACGGTGAACAGCAGGGTGGAGAGCAGCAGGTGCAAACTGGTGGTGCCCCACACGTCGCGCCGCATCAGGATCTTGACGTTGAGCTTGAGGCCGATGGTGAACAGCAGCAGGGTGACGCCGAGATCGGCGATTTCGTTCAGGGCCGAGGTGTTCTGATAGCCCATGCCGTTGAGCAGAAAACCGGCCGCCAGAAAGCCCAGCAGGGGCGGCAGGCCGATGAGGTTGACCAGCATGCCGCAGCCGAAGGCCACGGCGATCATGACAGGTTCCATTGCGCGTCCTTCAGGGGTAACGAGGCAGACCAGGGCCTTGCGCCAGGCCGGCCCGTCAGCCGGCAGGGATCAGACGATGTCGATATCCACCACTGAGTCGAAGATGTGGTTCGGTCGAAACGGCATGCGGTCGATGTCGGCCACCTTGCTCACCCCGGAGAGCACCAGCACAGTCTCGAGGCCGGCCTGGAAGCCCGCCAGAATGTCGGTGCGCAGGTTGTCGCCGATGATGATGGTGTCGTCGGAGTGGGCCTCCATCCGGTTGAGCGCCGCGCGGATGATCCAGGCGCTCGGCTTGCCGACGTAGAAGGGCTTCTTGCCGGTCATCCGCTCGATGGGGGCGCACAGGGCGCCGCAGGCCGGGTGCATCATGGGGCCGTGGGTATCGGGGTTGGTGGCGATGAAGCGGGCCCCCTGATCGACGAACTTGGCCCCCAGCTGCATCATGGTCCAGTTGTAGTTGCGGGTCTCGCCCACTACCACGAAGTCGGGGTCGATGTCGGTGATGGTGAAGCCGGCCTTGTAGAGCTCGTGGGTCAGCGCCCCTTCGCCAATCACATAGGCCTTCTTGCCATCCTGGCGCTTGAGAAAGTCGGCGGTGCCCATGGCGGAGGTGTAGAAGCACTCCTCCGGCACCTCGATCCCGGCGGAGCGGAAGCGGTTTTGCAGATCTTTCTGGGTCTGGGCCGGGTAGTTGGTCAGAAACAGCAGCTTGCTGCCCTGCTCCAGCAGGCGGTGGACGAAGCGGTCGGCACCGGGCACCAGATCGTTGTTGTGCAGGATGACGCCGTCGATGTCGCAGATGACGTTTTTCTTCATGGGGACTCCTTGTGTAGGCGCAAGAGGCGGCGGAAAGTTGCGCCAACTCTCAAGATCTTCAAATAGTTATGTTGTTTTTGTGACGCCATTATAAGTCTGTTTGATGACAAGTCTCCCCCATAAACAGAGATAGGTGCACAATGAACGACAGAGGGGAGGGATCCGCTCTGCCACTGGCTGGTCCCGCTGTCTGTGAACCGATGGAGCCGTCATCATGGATAACTTTATTGCCGGTCTGCCCAAGCTGGAGCTGCACCTCCATATCGAAGGCTCGCTCGAGCCGGAACTGATGTTTGCCCTGGGCCAGCGCAACGGCGTGGCCCTGCCCTGGCCCGACGTGGCCAGCGTGCGCGCCGCCTATGAGTTCGACTGTCTGCAATCCTTCCTCGATCTCTACTACCTGGGGGCCAGCGTGCTCGTCACCGAGCAGGATTTCTTCGATCTCACCTGGGCCTATCTGGAACGCTGCGCCGCCGACAAGGTGGTGCACGTGGAGATCTTCTTCGACCCCCAGACCCACACCGCCCGCGGCGTGCCCTTCGCCACCGTGCTGGGCGGCATCGAGCGGGCGTTGCAGACCGGGGAGAAAGCGTTTGGCATCAGCTGGCGGCTCATCATGAGCTTCCTGCGCCACCTGAGCGAAGAGGATGCCTTTGCCACGTTGGCGCAGGCTACTCCCTTCCTGTCGCGCATTCACGGCATCGGCCTCGACTCGGGGGAGAAGGGCAACCCGCCCAGCAAGTTTGCCCGGGTCTTTGCCCGCTGCCGCGAGCTGGGGTTGCCGGTGGTGGCCCACGCCGGCGAAGAGGGGCCGGCGCAGTATATCTGGCAGGCCATCCGGGAGCTTGAGGTGCGACGCATCGATCACGGGGTACGCTGCGTCGACGATCCCGATCTGCTGCGCTATCTGGCCGATACCCGGCTGCCGCTCACCGTCTGCCCCCTCTCCAACACCCGTCTCAAGGTATTTGACAAGATGGCCCACCACAACGTGCTGGCGCTGCTGGAGCAGGGGCTGTGCGTCACCATCAACTCCGACGATCCCGCCTATTTCGGCGGCTACATGAATGCCAACTTCCATGCCCTGGCCCATGAACTGGGGGCCAGCATGAACCAGCTCTGCCGCTTGTCACTGAACGCGGTGGAGGCGAGCTGGTTGAGCCTGGCCGACAAGGCGCGGCTGACCCGGGAGATCAGAAGCTACGCCGCCTGCTACGGGGTCAGCCTTCATTAGCCTGAGACGTTGGCAAGCATGCAAGGCAAAAAACGACGCGCCCACCATCTCTGGTGGGCGCGTTTTTTTATGCCAGGGGGGGCTCAGGCCGTGTGGGGCAGGGGGGCCGCCTGATAGGTCGGGTAGTCAATCAAGCCCTTTTCGCCGCCGCCGAACAGGGTGGCCGGATCGTGAGGGGCCAGCGGATAACCGTGGCGCAGCCGCTCGGGCAGGTCGGGATTGGCCACGAAGGGGCGGCCGAAGCCTATCATGTCGGCCCAGCCCGCCTCGAGCGCCGCCCGGGCCCGCTCGCCGTCGTATTTGCCGGCATAGATGAGGGTGTTGGGGAAGGCGTCGCGCAGCCCCTGCTTGAAGCCCTCCGCCATCAGCGGGGCATCGTCCCAGTCTGCCTCGGCGATGTGCAGGTAGACCACGTCGAGCCGGCCCAGCAGGCGGGCTGCGGCCAGGTAGGTCTCCTGCGGGTTGGCATCCACGGTGCCGTTGAGGGTGGTGAGCGGTGCGAGGCGCACCCCGACCCGGTCGGCCCCGATCTCGCTGCAGACCGCCTCGGTCACCTCTTTCAAGAAGCGCAGCCGGTTCTCCAGCGAACCGCCGTAGCCGTCGGTGCGGGTATTGGATTCGGAGTCGAGGAACTGGTTGATGAGGTAGCCGTTGGCGGCGTGCAGCTCGATGCCGTCAAAACCGGCCAGCATGGCGTTGCGAGCCGCCTGACGGAACTGGCCCACTACCGCGTCGATATCGGCCTGGGTCATGGCACGCGGGGTGACGGTCTCGACGAACCCGGGGGCATCGCTGCCGTTGTCGACGAACACCCGTACCCCTTTTGCCTGAATGGCGGAGGAGGAGATGGGCTGGGCACCGCCGAGGTTGTCAGGGTGAGTGACCCGACCCACGTGCCAGAGCTGGGCGAACATGGTGCCGCCCTTGGCGTGGACGGCGTCGGTCACCTGCTTCCAGCCGGCCACTTGTTCGGCGCTGTGGATCCCCGGCGTCCAGGCGTAGCCCTTGCCCATGGGGTCAATCTGGGTGCCTTCACTGATGATGAGGCCGGCCCCGGCGCGCTGGGCGTAATAGGTGGCCATCATGGCATTGGCCACGTCACCGGGCTGGCTGGCGCGGGAGCGGGTCATGGGAGGCATGACGATGCGATTGTTGAGGTGCAGCTGGCCGAGACGCAGGGGGCAGAACAGGTGATCGTGGTGCATGGTGAATTCCTCATGGTGATGATGGGCTCACTCTAGTGCCGGCATCCCTTGCGAAAAAGAGGGGTAATTGCAGAAAAGAATTGTGCTGATGACAGCAATGGTGAAAAGAGGGAGTGGCAGGGGGAGGCGCCTGAATAAAAAAAGGGGCCAGCAAGGCCCCCTTTTTCAGCATGGTTCACGCAATGGCGTCAGGCCTCCAGCGGCATGACGCGCACCCGCTCGATGCGCCGCTCGCTCACCTCGACCACCTCGAAGCCGAGCTGCTGCAGTTGCAACTGCTGGCCGGGGGCGGGCAGGGTGCCGAAGTGGGAGAGCAGCATGCCGGCCAGGGTCACGTACTCGTCGCTCTCGCTCACCAGCCCTTCGTGTTCCAGCACCTGCTCCACGTGGTGGATGTTGGTGCTGCCGTTGATGAGCCAGCCTTCTCCATCGCGGACGATGTCTGGCGTTTCATCTTCATCGGGCAGCTCGCCGACGATGGCTTCCAGCAGGTCGTGGGTGGTCACCAGCCCCTGGATCACGCCGAACTCGTCGGCCACCAGGATGAGGCTGCCCTTGGCCTGGCGCAGCTCCGCCAGCAGCTTAATCACGTTGATGGTCTGCGGCACTATGATGGGGTCGTTCTGCTTGGCCAGCTCGCTCAAGGATTGCCCTTCGTTGAGGGCAAACAGCAGGTCGCGCGCCTTGACCACCCCGATCACCTCGTCCAGACCGCCGTCACAGACCGGGAACAGGCTGTGGGGCTCCTGCTGCAGCAGGGCGCGGATCTCGTCGTTGGAGTCGTTGACGTCGATCCAGGCCATCTCGGAGCGCGGGGTCATGATGGTGCGGATGGAGCGTTCGGCCAGCGACAGCACCCCGGTCACCATGTAGCGCTCCTCCTCGCCAAAGCTGATCGGTTCGGCGGCGGGGGCGTCCAGATCGTCGTCCGGTCGGTCCTGATACGCCTTGCTGCCCATCAGCTTGAAGATGGCGGCGGTGGTGCGCTCGCGCAGGGGCTGCTTGGCCTCGTGGCGTTCGGCACTGCGCTGGGAAAGCTGGTTGAAGAACTCGATCAGCACCGAGAAGCCGATGGCCGCGTAGAGGTAACCCTTCGGAATATGGAAGCCGAACCCTTCCGCCACCAGGCTAAAACCGATCATCAGCAGGAAGCTCAGACAGAGCACCACCACTGTGGGGTGGGCGTTGACGAAGCGGGTCAGCGGCTTGGAGGCGAGCACCATCACCAGCATGGCGATGGTGACGGCCGCCATCATGACGCCGAGGTGTTCCACCATGCCGACGGCGGTGATGATGGAGTCCAGCGAGAAGATGGCATCCAGCACCAGGATCTGGGTGATCACCACGCCGAAGCTGGCGTAGACGCCGACCGGCCCGTCTTCGGGCGGCTTGGCCTCCAGCCTTTCATGCAGCTCGGAGGTGGCCTTGAACAGCAGGAACAGGCCGCCCCCCATCAGGATCAGGTCCCGACCGGAGAAGGGGTGATCCCACAGGTGCAAAATGGGGGTGGTCAGGGTGACCAGCCAGGACATCACGCTCAGGAGCCCCAGGCGCATCAGCAGGGCCAGCGACAGGCCGATGACGCGGGCCTTGTCCCGCTGGGCGGGGGGCAGCTTTTTCACCAGGATGGCGATGAAGACCAGGTTGTCGATCCCGAGCACGATTTCCAGGACGATCAGGGTAAACAGACCGATCCAGATGTGGGGATCCAGCAGCAATTCCATGTAGTGACCTCAATAAAAACAGACAGAGCAGAGAGTGAGCACGGCGTACGATAGCCGCAGTGACAGCAAGGCAATGGCGTTATTCAGAGGCGCTGATTAAGCAGATAAAGATAGGCTTTGACGGGAAGAAACGAAGGGCAACTTCGGGGATTGTCCATGATGGGCAATGAAACCTCGGGTTAAAAGTGAGCCCTGATGATAACGGGAATCCCGTATTTGGCAAGAGGGGGCGGGCAGCGCAGGGGGAAAGGTGGGCTCACCCAGCGGGGTGACAGGAGCGGGCGGAGCTTGCCAGGCAAGCCCCGCCGTGCGGCTTACAGCCAGCGTTTCTCGCGGGTGAAGCAGACCGACAGCCAGGCGTCCCCCAGGGTATCGCCGAGGCGGGACCAGAGCTCCTGGCGCAGGGCATCCTGGCGCTCGACGGGCCACTCCTGGCCGGGGGCTACCAGAATGTTGAGTTCGAGATCGAAGCGGCGGCCGCTTTTCGCCAGATGGCTGTAGCACTCGATGCCATGGCGCAGGCGCAGGGCCTCGACTTCGCTGGCCACCAGCCGGGAGACATCCCCCTTGGGAGCGATCTTCAGCACTTCTCGCAGGTTACGACCGAGCACCTTGATGGGGATGAGGGTGGCGCACAGGGCCAGCAGGGAGACCAGCACCGGGTCTATGTAGCGGTTGTAGTGGCCGTAGCCGATGGCATCGAGGCCGATGGCGACCACGAAGCCGATGAGCAGGGTGGTGCTGAGCAGGGTGTCGACCAGCCACTCCTTGGAGTCTACCCGCACCAGCTCGGAGTTGACCCGCTCGGCCACGTCGGCCTCGACCCGGTAGATGATGCCGCAGAAGAAGGTGGAGACGACGGCATAGATGAGGGCGTGGCCGAGATCGATCTCCCGTCCGCCCGCCAGCAGGGTGGTGAGGCCGTTGTAGAGTGCCGCCAGACAGAGCAGCAGAATGATGGTGCCGTTGATGACGTTGGCGATGGGTTCGAAGTGGGCGTAGCCGTATTGAAAGCGGGCGTCGGAGGGGCGGGTAACCAGGTAGGCGGTGATGAGGCCCAGCCCCGTCATGCCCATGCTGAACAGGGTGAAGATGCCGTCCAGCATGATGGCGTTGGAACCGACGAACAGGCCATAGCCGATCCCGAAAATGGCAAAGGTGATGCAACCAAACAGCGACAGGGTCAGCGCCTGTTTTTCGGTGCGAATAAGCGTACTGATAACATGGCTGTAATGAGCCATAAAAGTCCTCCTTTCAAATGGTGAAGATTGCGCGCGCAAGCGGTTTTCTAGCTGATATACTGCCCGCTCACATGTGAGCGGACTGGTTCGGGGGCCCGCGAAGAGGCTGGCCCGAACGGTCGTTGTCGCCGGAGTTCCGGCATCAAGCAAAGGAAGGGAACAAGGATTCATGATCCCGAGACTCGATTACCAGGACAGTTTGTCACCTACAACCCTGCAGTTTCTTGAGTTGCTGGCGCGATCAGCATTTCGTGGTGATATCGAAAAGTCTTATGCAAGCCGGTTGGCGATGGCGACGGATAACAGCGTCTATCAGGTAGTACCTCAGGCGGTTCTCTATCCGCGCAGTGCGGACGATATTGCGGTGATGCTCAAGCTGGCCCAGGGGCCCGAGTACGCGACCTTGAGTTTCTTCCCTCGCGGCGGCGGTACCGGCACCAATGGTCAATCCTTGGGCGGCGGCATTATCGTCGATCTCTCGCGCCATATGAACCAGATCATGGAAATTAATCTGGAAGAGGGCTGGGTGCGGGCCCAGGCCGGGGTGGTGAAAGACCAGCTCAACGCCTATCTCAAACCCCACGGTTACTTCTTCTCACCGGATCTCTCCACCTCCAACCGCGCTACTCTGGGGGGCATGGTCAACACCGACGCCTCGGGGCAGGGCTCCTTGGTGTACGGCAAGACCTCGGATCACGTGCTCGGCCTCAAAGCCGTGCTGGAAAACGGCGATCTCATGGCAACCGAGCCGGTGACCGGCCCGCGTCTGGCGGACAAGCTGGCCCTCGAGAACCGTGAGGGGGAGATCTATCGCACCCTCTATCGCATCGGCCGCGAGCGGCGCGCCGACATCGAAGCGACCTTCCCCAGGCTCAACCGCTTTCTGACCGGTTACGATCTCAAGCACCTCTATCAACCCGATACCGACACCCTGGACGTCAGCCGGGTGCTGTGTGGCTCGGAAGGCTCCTTGGGCTTTATCACCGAAGCCAGGCTCAACATCACCCCCATCCCGCGCTACCGCACCCTGGTCAACGTCAAGTACGACAGCTTCCCGTCGGCCCTGCGCAACGCCCCCTTTATGGTCGAGGCCCTGGCGCTGTCGGTGGAGACGGTGGACTCCCGGGTGCTGGGGCTGGCTCGCGCCGACATCATCTGGCACTCGGTCAAAGAGTTCATTCAGGAGGTGCCGGGCAAGGATCTGCAGGGGCTCAACATCGTCGAGTTTGCCGATACCGACGAGGATGAGCACAAGGCCAAGGTGGCCGAGCTGTGCCGCCGTATCGATGGCCTGCTGGCCAAGGGGGAGGCGGGGATCATCGGCTATCAGGTGTGCAACCACCTGGCCAGCATCGAGACCATCTACGCCATGCGCAAGAAGTCGGTGGGGCTGCTTGGCAACGCCGAAGGGCGCAAGAAGCCGGTGGCCTTCACCGAAGACACCGCCGTGCCACCGGAGTCGTTGGCGGACTTCATCATGGAGTTTCGTGCCCTGCTGGATGCTCACGGCCTTGACTACGGCATGTTCGGCCACGTCGATGCCGGGGTGCTGCACGTACGTCCGGCGCTGGACTTGTGCGATCCCGAGCAGGAGGTGCTGCTGCGGCGCATCTCCGATCAGGTGGTGGCGCTCACCGCCAAATACGGCGGCCTGATGTGGGGGGAGCACGGCAAGGGCTTTCGCTCCGAATACAGCCCCGCCTTCTTCGGCGAGCTGTGGGAGGAGCTGCAACGGGTCAAGGGGGCGTTCGACCCGGCCAACCGCATCAACCCGGGCAAGATCTGCATGCCTTATGGCAGCGGCGCCGAGCTAGTGTCGGTGGACGGGCCCAAGCGCGGCAAGTTCGACCGCCAGATCCCGCTGGCGGTGCGCACCAGCTATACCCGGGCCCTCGATTGCAACGGCAACGGCCTGTGCTTCACCTTCGAGACCGACTCCCCCATGTGCCCCTCGGTCAAGATCAGCCGCGATCGCCGTCACTCTCCCAAGGGGCGGGCCGGCCTGATGCGCGAATGGCTGCGCCAGCTGGCACAGCAGGGCTTCGATCCGCTGAGTGAGGAGGTGGCGCTGCAAAGCGGTGGTCTGCGCTTCAAGCAGATTGTCGACAAGTTTCGCAACACGGTGGCCCGCGCCCGCGGCGAGTATGACTTCTCCCACGAGGTGATGGAGGCGATGGAGGGGTGCCTGGCGTGTAAAGCCTGCACTAGCCAGTGCCCCATCAAGGTGGATGTGCCCACCTTCCGCGCTCGCTTCATGCAGCTCTATCACAGCCGCTATCTGCGTGGACCCAAGGATTACTTCGTCGGCACGGTGGAAAGCTATGCCCCCCTGTTGGCCAAGGCGCCGAAACTGGTCAACTTCTTCCTCGAGAAAGAGTGGGCCCAGAAGGCGACCGAGAAGAGCATCGGCATGGTGGACGTGCCGCTATTGAGCGTGCCGACCCTGGCCGAGGAGCTGCGTGACCATCGCGCCCGCTATTTCGATCTGCCGGGCCTGGAGGCCATGAGTCCCGAGCAGCGTCAAAAAGTGGTGCTCATCGTGCAGGATCCCTTCACCAGCTACTACGACGCCCCCGTGGTGCGCGACCTGGTGAAGCTCGCCAGCAAGCTCGGCCTGCAGCCCTATCTGCTGCCGTTCAAGCCCAACGGCAAGCCCCAGCACGTGAAGGGTTTCCTGCGCGCCTTTGCCCGTACCGCGGCCAGCAGCGCCCAGTTCCTCAACAAGGTGGCGGCGCTCGGCATCCCCATGGTGGGGGTCGATCCCTCCCTGGTGCTCTGCTATCGGGACGAATACGTGAAGGCGCTCGGCCCCGCCCGCGGTGACTTCCAGGTGCTGCTGCCCCAGGAGTGGCTGCTCTCCTTGCCGGCCGAAGTGTTGCCGGTGCGAGAAGCGGACGCCGGCGCCGCGCCCTGGTATCTGTTCGCCCACTGCACCGAGAAGACTGCCAAGCCGTCGACCCACGGTGACTGGAGCACTCTGTTCCGCCGCTTCGGTGCCACGCTGCAACCGGTCTCGGTGGGCTGTTGCGGCATGGCTGGTACCTATGGCCACGATGCCAAACAGGTGGAGAACTCCAAGGGCATCTATGGCCTGAGCTGGGCCGAGCCCCTGGCTCGCCTGCCACAAGCCCGTTGTCTGGCCACCGGATATTCGTGCCGCAGCCAGGTGAAGCGGATGGAGGGGGAGAAACTCAAGCACCCACTGCAGGCCCTGCTGGAACTGCTCTGATGCTGACGCTGCCCAAGCGGTTTCGGGTGCCGCAAGCCTATCGGCACCCGCACTTCCTGCTGCTGCCGGTCAATCCGACCCAGGCGGTGGTGGAGTTCGTCGCCATGCTGCGCGAGCGCGAGCAGCTTCATCAGCTGTTTCGCCCGGACGATGTGTGGCCCTCCGCCAATTTCAGCCTGAGCCAGCACGAGGCCGATCTGGAGTGGCAGTACTCCGAGTTTCTGGCCAAACGCTCCTTTGCCTATGGTCTCTGGAGCCCGGCGCGGGAGCCCGAGTTCTGGGGCGGGGTTTACCTCTACCCCTCGGTGCTGCCGGAGGTAGCGGTGGAGCTCTTCTTCTGGAAGGTGGCCGAAGCGCCGCTCACCGATGCCGAACTGGAGGCCGAATTGCGCACCTGGCTCGGCAAGGTATGGCAGTGGCCCGCGCCGCGCCTGCCGGGGCGGGACCAGCCCTGGGCCGAGTGGCCAGGGGTGACCTATCCCTGGTGAGAGTCAACCTCGATGCAAGATGCCCCAGCGTGGGTATCTTTTTTTTTGCTCCTTTTTCGCCGACACTGCTGGTTTGCCGCTACGGCGCAGCGATAACCCGTTGATCACGCAAGGAGTCCGCTCACCATGAGTCAAGAAAGCAGCCCCATCTGGCGCAAGCCCATGAGCCTTGAAGGGCTCAACGCCAGCTCCCGCAACACCCTGATGGCCCATCTCGACATCGTTTACACCTCCTTTGGTCCCGACTGGCTGGAGGCCACCATGCCGGTAGATCACCGCACCCATCAGCCGCTTGGCATGCTGCACGGCGGCGCATCCGTGGTGTTGGCGGAGACGCTGGGATCGCTCGCGGCCAACATGGCGGTCGGGCCCGACAGTTACTGCGTGGGGCTGGAGGTCAATGCCAACCACCTGAGAGCCAAGCGGGAAGGGGTGGTGACGGGGCGCTGCACGCCACTGCATCTGGGGGCGACGACTCAGGTGTGGCAGATAGAAATTCGCGATGAACGTGGTCGTTTATTGTGCACCAGCCGGTTGACCATGGCGGTGCTCAAACACAAGCGGGACAAGGACTCTGGCGAAGCGTGATCTGCAATAACGCACCATGAGTGAAAAATAAGCAAGCCATAGTCGCAAGATCCCTCTATAATTGCCAACGTCTTGAGAGGCTTATCACATTTTTCAAGACAGCAGAACAAAGTGGCGCTATAATCGCCGCCTTTTTGCTATTCCGCGGTGTTAGCCGCCTGCCTTAATCTGGAAGAATCTATGTCTGATACCGAACAACTGCCCCTTTTTAGTGAGCTTGGACTGGCCGCGCCTGTACTGAAAGCGCTGCAGGACGTGGGCTATGAGCGCCCGTCCCCCATCCAGGCCGCAGCAATTCCCCACCTGATGGCGGGCCACGATCTGCTGGGGCAGGCGCAAACCGGTACAGGGAAGACCGCTGCTTTTGCCTTGCCTCTGTTGTCTCGTCTGGAAGCTGGTAACCGCAACACCCAGATCCTGGTGCTGGCACCGACTCGTGAACTGGCTCTGCAGGTGGCTGAAGCGTGCCAACGCTATGCCCACCACATGCCTGATTTCCACGTGCTGCCCATCTATGGCGGCGCCTCCTACGAAACCCAGACCCGCGCCCTGCGCCGCGGTGCTCAGGTTGTCGTGGGTACCCCGGGCCGTGTGATGGACCTGATCCGTCGCAAGAACCTGGACCTCTCCGGCCTGAAAGCCCTGGTGCTGGACGAAGCGGACGAGATGCTGCGCATGGGCTTCATCGACGACGTGGACTGGATCATGGAACAGTGCCCGGCCGGTCGTCAGGTTGCCCTGTTCTCCGCCACCATGCCGGAGCAGATCCGTCGTGTGGCCCAGAAGCACCTGAAGCAGCCTAAAGAGATCAAGATCGCTTCCAAGACTGCGACCGCTACCACCATCCGCCAGCGTTACTGGCAGGTGACCGGTCTGCACAAGCTGGACGCCATGACCCGTCTGCTGGAAGTCGAGCCCTACGAAGCCCTGCTGGTGTTCGTACGCACCAAGAACGCCGCTGAAGAGCTGGCTGGCAAGCTGGCTGCCCGTGGTCACGCCTGTGAAGCGCTGCACGGTGACATTCCGCAGAAGCTGCGTGAACGTACCGTCGACAAGCTGCGCCAAGGCCAGCTGGACATCCTGATCGCCACCGACGTGGTCGCCCGTGGTCTGGACGTTGAGCGCATCACCCACGTGGTGAACTACGACATCCCCTACGACACCGAATCCTACGTTCACCGTATCGGTCGTACCGGTCGTGCCGGTCGCAAGGGCGAAGCCATCCTGTTCGTGGCACCGCGTGAGCGTCGCATGCTGCGCGCCATCGAGCACGCAACCCGTCAGGCCATCGAGCCGATGAAGATGCCGAGCACCGAGGACATCAACCAGCACCGTCTGGCCAAGTTCAAGGAGCGGATCCGCGAAACCATGATGGGCGAAGAGCTCGAGATCTACGTGAATCTGGTGAACGAGCTGATCGAAGAAGACTCTGCCGATCCGCTGGAGCTGGCTGCCGCACTGGCCAAGCTGGTACAGGGTGACCAACCGCTGCTGCTGGATGACTCCATTCCTGATCCGGTGTTCAACGCCGGCAACGATCGCGGTGGTTTCGAGCGTCGTGACTTCAACGACCGTGGTGGCCGTGATTTCGCCGACCGTGGCGATCGCCCGGCTCGTCGCATGCCGTCCCTGGAGCCGCGTCCGCTCAAAGACAACCCGGACGTGGAGATGGAGCGCTACCGCGTCGACGTGGGTGCCCATCACGGCGTCAAGCCGGGCCAGATCGTGGGTGCCATCGCCAACGAAGCGAACATCGAGAGCCGTTTCATCGGCAACATCGACATCGCCGATGACTTCTCCACCGTCGATCTGCCCAAGGGCATGAGCGCCGACGTGCTGGAAGTGATCAAGAAGGCCCGTGTCTGCCAGCGTCCGCTGCAGATCACTCGCTACACCGAAGTGCCGGCCGGCAGCAACACTGCTCCCCGTCCGCCCCGCGGTGATCGTCCGTTCCGTGGCGACCGTCCTTTCAACAAGGATCGCCGTCCGCAGGGTGACCGTCCCTTCAACAAGGATCGCCGTGAAGGCGGTTTCGACAAGGGTCGCAAATTCGGCGGCAAGCGCCGCGACAGCTAAACCCTGACTGCTAGCTAAAAAGGCCGCTCATCGAGCGGCCTTTTTGTTGCCCGTCGTTCACCCAGGCGACATTGCAGTGCCACATGGGGTGATGTGGATGGGGAAGTCCATGGCGCACCCTTGATATCGCCGATGGGTTGGCCTGACATCGTCCTGGCTGTGTGTGGATGGAATGGGATGGTGCAGAAAGTAAGAGGCGGACAAGTGCAGGATTGCCGATGGCTGGTGCAAGCTACGTCTGCATAAAGGGAAGGATGCAGCAGCAAGAGCAGGCTGAGAGGGGCACCCGGGCTGGTTTGTCAGGGCCTATGCCATCGCGATGAAGGCAGCAAAAAGGCGACCCTGGGGTCGCCTTTTATGTTTATGCATCTATCTTGGGGGCTTAGAGCACCATGGCGGCAATCCAGCCGAAGATGATGAGCGGGATGTTGTAGTGGATGAAGGTGGGCACCACGCTGTCCCAGATATGGTCGTGCTGGCCGTCGGCGTTGAGGCCCGAGGTGGGGCCCAGGGTCGAGTCGGAGGCGGGAGAGCCCGCATCCCCCAGTGCGCCAGCGGTGCCGACCAGAGAGATGGTCGCCAGGGGGGAGAAGCCGAGGTGCAGGCACAGCGGCACATAGATGGTGGCGATGATGGGTACGGTGGAGAAGGAGGAGCCGATCCCCATGGTGATGAGCAGGCCCACCAGCAGCATCAGGAAGGCGGCCAGCCCCTTGTGGCCCGCCATCATGCCGGAGACGGCCTGTACCAGGCTCTCCACCCCGTGGGTCTCTTTCATCACGGCGGCGAAGCCGGCGGCGGAGATCATGATGAAGCCGATGAGGGACATCATGCGCACGCCCTGGGTGAAGGCATCCTGGCTCTCGCGGAACTTGATGACGCCGCCACAGGTGAAGATGACGAAGCCGGCCAGCGCCCCCAGCACGATGCTGTTGGTCATCAGCTGCAGCCCCAGCGCCACGGCGATGGCCAGTAGGGCGACCCAGATGTGGTTGAGGTTGAGATCGACCGTTTCCGGCTCGGCGGCCAGGATCTTCTCCAGATCATACTGGCGTGGCTTGCGGTAGCTGAAGAAGACGGCGATCAGCAGGCCGACGAACATGCCCAGCACCGGAATGGCCATCGCCAGCGGCAGCTGGCTGTGTTCGACCGGCACGCCGTTGTCGATCAGGTTCTTGGCCAGGATGTTGTTGAGGAAGATGCCGCCAAAGCCCACCGGCAGCAGCATATAGGTCGCGGTCAGGCCAAAGGTGATGACGCAGGCCACCTGACGGCGGTCGATCTGCATCTGGGCCATGACGTGCAACAGTGGCGGGATCAGGATAGGAATGAAGGCGATATGAACCGGGATCAGGTTCTGGGAGGAGATGGAGACCCCCAGCACCGAGCTGAGCAGCAGGGCCTTGACCCAGAGGATGCGGGAGCTGCTGGCATCCTTGCCGAGTTGGCTGATCACCTTGCGCGCCAGCAGATCCGTGATGCCGGAGCGGGAGATGGCGACTGCGAAGGCCCCCAGCATGGCGTAGGAGAGGGCGATCTCGGCGCCGCCACCCAGGCCACCGCTGAAGGTGCTGAGGGTCTGTTCGAGGGAGAGGCCGCCGATCAGGCCGCCGACGATGGCGCCGATGGCGAGAGAGACCACCACATTGATCCGCAGCAGGCTGAGCACCAGCATCAGCGCCACCGCGATAACAACAGGATTCATTTGCTTTCCTTATAGTTTGTGTTGCTGTCTGTCGTGTGAAAGGCAGTTAGTTTGCGAAAAATGTGACAAATGTCGAGTAAAAAATCAGGTGAATGGCCTATCTACAGCATTCCCGGCGGTTCAACCTCGGTGATGAGTCTTGAGAGGTAAAAAACGGTGCTGGATGGGCCTTTTTTCGACATTCTGGTCAAACCAGATGGCTTGCCAAATAGCGCAAGAAAAGAGGCTGCCGTGGCAGCCTCTTGAGAAGGGGGCGTCGTTACTCGCTGGCGTCGTCGGCCACCTCGTCCGGGTGGGCCGGGGGCCAGCCACCCAGGCTCTTCCAACGGTTGACGATATGACAGAACAGCTCGGTGGTGCGCTCGGTGTCGTAGAGGGCGGAGTGCGCCTCTTTATTGTCAAACGGAATGCGCGCGCTCTGGCACGCCTTGGCCAGCACCGTCTGGCCCAGCGCCAGGCCGGAGAGGGCGGCGGTGTCGAAGGTGGCAAACGGATGGAACGGATTGCGCTTGAGGCCGGCCCGCTCGGCGGCGGCCATGACGAAGCCGTGATCGAAGGTGGCGTTGTGGGCCACTATGATGGCGCGGCCGCAATCCTGCTCCTTCATCCCCTTGCGGATGCCCTTGAAGATCTCGGTCAGCGCCTCTTTCTCGCTGACGGCGCCGCGCAGCGGATTGAAGGGGTCGATGCCGGTGAACTCCAGCGCCGCTTTTTCCAGATTGGCCCCTTCAAACGGCTCGACATGAAAATGGAAGATCTGGTCGGGCACGAGCCAGCCCTGCTCGTCCATCTTGAGGGTATAGGCGGCGATTTCCAGCAAGGCGTCGGTTCTGGCATTGAACCCGGCGGTTTCAACATCGATGACGACGGGGTAAAAGCCACGAAAACGGCCCTTGAGGGTGTGAACAGCGTCGGTCATGGTATCTCGGTCGGCGTGAAATGAGGCGGCATTATGGCAAAAAAGCCGGCCTTTGTCCCTCATCGGCCGCCATCGGCACGGTGGCCGATTCTATTATCGACACGCGGGCTTATAATTGACCACTTCAACAATGGAATGGGGAGCAACGATGAAGAAGCTGGGATTGGCGCACAAGATGTTGCTGGTGGTCTGCCTGCCACTGCTGGCCTTGCTGTTCTTCTCCGGCCGATACGTCTATGAGCGTTATCGGGTCGAGCAGGAGATGAGTCAGGCCCAGGCCGCATTGGCGGTGGTGCAGGAAGCGGCGCAGCTGGCCCACGAGCTGCAAAAGGAGCGCGGCATGTCGGCCGGCTTCCTGGGTTCCGGTGGCAACAAGTTCCGCGATGCCCTGCCGGCGCAGCGCAAGCAGGTCGATACCCTGCTGCAGCGCTTTCGTGAGGATCCCGCCCTGCTGGCGCTCAAAGAGGTGCAGCAGGAGCTGGCCGGGCTCACCGCCATGCGCGAGCGGGTCAGTGCGTTGGGGGT
The DNA here is from genome assembly GCF_029967615.1 of Aeromonas sp. V90_14. Taxonomy (NCBI): domain Bacteria; kingdom Pseudomonadati; phylum Pseudomonadota; class Gammaproteobacteria; order Aeromonadales; family Aeromonadaceae; genus Aeromonas; species Aeromonas sp. V90_14. The sequence continues at coordinate 80,062 of NZ_JASCAS010000003.1, forward strand.
CGAGGTGGCGGAGCAAGTCAGCTTCTATACCCGGATGATCACCCAGTTGCTGGCGGTGGTGGATCAGATCAGCATCAATAGCCGGGATGCCACCATAGCGCTGCAGACCAATGCCTATGCCGCCTTCTTGCAGAGCAAGGAGCGGATGGGGCTGGAGCGGGCGACCTTGAGCAACGTGTTTGGCCGTGACAGCTTCACGCCGGCGCTGTTGCAGCAGTTCATCTCCCTGTTGGCGGCCCAGAATACCTATCTCGAGCGTTTCCAGGCGGTGGCGAGCCCCTCCCAGCGCCAGCTGCTGGCCGACAGCCTGGCCTCGCCGGTGGTGAGCAAGGTGGCCGCCATGGAGAAGCTGGCGCTGGACAAGGCGGCCAGCGGTGGCTTCGGGGTGGATGCCGAGGCCTGGTTTGCCTTGAGCACCGACAAGATCAGCCTGCTCAAGGAGAGCGAAGACCGCCTCTATCAGCAGTTGTCCGAGCGGGTGGACCAGATGCGGGCGAAGAGCGCCAGCGACTTCTGGTGGGCCGCCACCGGGGTTCTGCTGTGCGTGCTGCTTACCAGCTTTGTCTGCTGGCGGGTAGTGCGGGATCTGCATCTGGGTTTCATGGCTCTGCACCATACCTTCAAGCGGCTGGTGCAGGAGAACGATCTGACGGTGCGGGTCAACTGGCGATCCGGTGATGAACTGGGGGCATTGTCGCGGGATCTGAACCATTTCCTCGAACATCTGGAGGGGCTGATGCTGGCGGTGCGCCGCTCCTGCGAGGTGCTGGCCCGCAGCGCAGCCGCCTCGGCCAACGTCATTGCCGAAGTCAACGCCGGAGTGGCCAAGGGGTTTGGTCAGGTGGATCTGGTGGCGACGGCCGCTACCGAGATGGCCTCGACGGTTGCCGAGATCGCACGCAACGCGACCCAGACCTCGCTGGCGACCCAGCAGGCCATCGGCCGGGCCCGGCAGGGTGACAAAGAGGTGGATCAGACCATCGATGCCATCCAGCAGGTCGCGGGTACCTTGAGTGATACCCAGCAGCTGGTGGACAGCCTGCATCAGGACACCGAATCGGTGGGCGAGGCGCTCAACCTCATCAAGCAGATCTCGGATCGCACCAACCTGCTGGCCCTCAACGCCGCCATCGAGGCGGCCCGCGCCGGCGAATCCGGCCGCGGTTTTGCGGTGGTGGCGGAAGAGGTGCGGGCGCTGGCGTCGCGCACCCAGCAGGCCGCCGACGACATAGAGCGGATGCTGGTGCGGCTGCGACAGGGGGCCAATCAGGCGGTGACCGCCATGCACCTGGGGACCGAGCAGGCGGGGCTGAGCGTGACCGAGGCCAAGCGGGCGGGCAGCGAGCTGACCGACATCGTCAACGAGGTGCGCAAGGTGAGCGACATGACCGCCCAGGTGGCCACCGCCACCGAGGAGCAGCGCTATGTCACCGACGACATCCAGCACAACGTGATGACCATCCGCGAGGTGTACGAGGCGCATCGCCAGCACTCGGAAACCCTGCAGCAAAACAGCGCCGAGCTGGATCAGCTGGCGCGGGAGCTGGCGGGGCGCATCGCTCGCTTCAAACTGATGGACGCCGCCTCGACCCACTGATCGGTTTGCCCTAAAGCTTGTCCTGCCCCTGCCGATATCTAACCTGAGATCGTGTGGAGGGCAGGCAGTTGAACGCTTGGATGTTGGGGTTGGTCAGCATATCCGTGAGTATGCAGTTACAGGCGGGAGTCACCGAGTTCGGTGCCGGCCTGGATCAATCCGTCTGGCGCTTGACCTCTGACACCCAGGTGGAGTGCCGGCTCGAGCACCCCATCCCCAACTGGGGCACGGGGGCATTTGTCAGCCGCGCCGGTCGCAAGATCAACCTGGATTTCGAGCTCAAGGGGCTGCGCCAGCAGGCCCAGACCCAGACGGTCAGCCTGGGCATCATGCCGCCGGTCTGGCGCCCCGGCATCGCCGGGCGGGAAGTGAGCCAGCTGCGCTTTTACCAGCAGTTTGACGGGCTGGTGGAGGGGCAGACTGCCTGGACCATGCTGGACGAGCTGGAAGGGGGGCGCATGCCGACCTTCCAGTACCGCGACTGGTATCGGCAGAATCGACCGGTGCGGGTCTCGCTCTCCTCGGTCAACTTCCGGGTCAAATATCAGGCCTTCGTGGATTGCCTCAATGGCCTGTTGCCCTACAGTTTCAACGACATCGCCTTCAGCGTGCTCACCTATGACAAGAACAGTGACGAGCTGTCGCTGGCCTCCAAGCGACGGCTGGCGATGATCGGCGAGTATGTGAAGGTGGACAAGAGCATCGACGTGGTGGTGATCGACGCCTACAGCGACAGCTATGGCGGCCGCTGGCCGAACCAGAAGCTATCCGAGAAACGGGCCGATGCCATCAAGAAGGTGTTTGTGGATCTGGGCATCGAACCCGGCAAAATTTCGGTGGAGGGGCACGGTGAGAAGCAGCACGTCGCCTCCAACGAAACCGAAGATGGTCGCGCCAAGAACCGGCGGGTGGTGATCAACATGGGCCGCAACGGCGCCATCTGAAGAAAACGAATCCATAAAAAAGAGCGCCTTGGCGCTCTTTTGGTTTTTCTGGGGATCAGTCTGGATCAGAAACTGTCGCCGAGGCCGCTGCCGGCATCCTTCTTGGCGATCAGCTCAATCTTGTAACCGTCCGGATCTTCCACGAAGGCGATGACGGTGGTGCCGCCCTTGACCGGGCCCGGCTCGCGGGTAATCTTGGCGCCGGCGGCGCGCAGCGCCTCGCAGGTGGCGTAGATGTCATCCGCTTCCAGCGCGATGTGACCGTAGGCCGAGCCCAGCTCGTACTCGCTGACACCCCAGTTGTAGGTGAGCTCGATCACCGCTTCATCTTTCTCGTCACCGTAGCCGACGAAGGCCAGGGTGTACTTGTATTCGCTGTTCTCGCTCTTGCGCAGCAGTTTCATCCCCAGCACTCGGGTATAGAAGTCGATGGAGCGTTGCAGATCGCCGACGCGCAACATGGTATGCAGGATTCTCATTGCTCAATTCTCCGGGTAGTGGTTCTTGTGGTATGGGTGCCGCCCAGGGTGGCGGATACCGGCGCTTGGCTCAAGCCCGTGCTCGCCAGGAGCGGCGCCATGGCTGCGCCATGGCTGCGCCGCTTGCGAGCCGGCAGCCGTGTTCAGCTCTCCGGGTAGACCTTTTCCTTGTACTCGCACAAGTCCTCGATGATACAGGAACCGCAGCGCGGTTTGCGAGCCAGACAGGTGTAGCGCCCGTGCAGGATCAGCCAGTGGTGCACGTCCAGCTTGAACTCGGCAGGGACCACCTTGAGCAGCTTCTCCTCCACCTGATCGACGTTCTTGCCCACCGCAAAACCGGTGCGGTTGGAGACCCGGAAGATATGGGTATCGACGGCGATGGTGGGCCAGCCGAAGGCGGTGTTGAGCACCACGTTGGCGGTCTTGCGGCCGACACCAGGCAGGGCTTCGAGGGCCTCGCGGTTCTCCGGCACCTCGCCACCGTGGCGCTCCAGCAGGATGGCGCAGGTCTTGATGACGTTCTCGGCCTTGGTGTTGAACAGGCCAATGGTCTTGATGTACTCCTTGACCCCGTCTACCCCCAGTTCCAGCATGGCCTGGGGGGTGTTGGCCACCGGGTAGAGCTTGTCGGTGGCCTTGTTGACGCTGACATCGGTGGCCTGGGCCGACAGCAGCACGGCGATCAGCAGCTCGAACGGCGTCTTGAAGTTGAGCTCGGTGGTGGGGTGGGGGTTGTCGTCCCGCAGTCGCTCCAGTATCTGCCTACGTTTCTGATTGTTCATGGCTCTCTCTTGGCTCAGAGCTGGGTCGCGCGGGCACCCGCGGCCGGCACGCTGCAGTGGGCCTTCTCGGCGCTCTGCTTGCGACCCATCCAGTCGTTGATGGCGTTCTTGCCGGCGATCATCAGGCCGAGACCGATGAAGCCGCCAGGGGGCAGGATTGCCAGCAGCAGGCTGGCATCGGCGTGGAACAGCTCGATGCGCAGTGACTTGGCCCACTCTCCCAGCAGCAGGTCGGCACCGTCGAACAGGGTGCCCATGCCGATGATCTCGCGCAGCCCGCCCAGCACCAGCAGCACCAGAGTAAAGCCGAGCCCCATCATGAAGCCGTCGAGGGCCGCCAGCAGTGGCGGGTTCTTGGAGGCATACGCCTCGGCCCGGCCGATGATGACGCAGTTGGTGACGATGAGGGCGATGAAGATGCCGAGCGCCTGATAGAGGCCGTAGGTGTAGGCGTTCATCAGCAACTGCACGCTGGTCACCAGCGCCGCGATGATCATCACGTAGACCGGGATGCGAATATCCTTGGGTACCAGGTTGCGCACCAGCGAGATGGCGAGGTTGGAGCTGACCAGCACCGCCATGGTGGCAAGGCCGAGCCCCAGCGCATTGGTGAAGGTGGAGGAGACCGCCAGGGTGGGGCAGAGGCCCAGCACCTGCACCAGCGAGGGGTTGTTCTTCCACAGCCCCTGCAGCATCAGCTCCTTGAGCTCTTCGCGGCGGCCATTGCTCTCGGTGAGCGGGCTCTGCCCGTCAATCACATCGACTTGTTCCATAGCTTGTGCTCCGGCGTTAGGGGGTGGCGTCACAGGCGGGGGCGTCGCGCAGCAACTCTGGGTGCTCCTGTTGCAGCAGCAACAGGTTCTTCACCGCCTTGACCACGGCCCGGGGGGTGATGGTGGCACCGGTGAAGGCGTCGAACTCGCCGCCGTCTTTCTTCACGGCCCAATTGGCCTCGTTGTCGTGGCTGATAAACTTGCCGACGAAGCTGTTGATCCAGTCCGACTTCTTCAGCTCGATCTTGTCGCCAAGGCCGGGGGTTTCCTTGTGTGCCAACACCCGTACCGCGCTCACGGCGCCCTTGGCATCGGTGCCCACGATGAGGCGAATGGCCCCACTGTAGCCGTCGGGGGCGACGGTTTCCAGCGCGTAACCGGTGATTTCGCCCTGCTTGGTCGCGGTGTAGAGCGGCATGGCTTGGTCGCTGCCCAGATAGCGTCGGCTCTGCACCAGCTTGCAGCTGGCGACCAGATCGTTGTCATAGCTCCCCTCCGGCAGCAGGGCGGAGAGGGTGCGCAGCTTCTCCAGCTGCTGCTGATGGGCGATCCGCCCCTGGGTCAGCTCGTTGGTCAGCACCACCACGGCGGTGCAGGCGAGGGCAAACAGGGCGAGAGTGACGCCGTTTTTGCGCATGCTCTTTAACATTGCATCATTCCTGAGGGTGAGGTGTGCGCCAGGTTCATTTGCGACGGGCTCCGTAGACTTTCGGGCGCGTCAGGCTGTCGATCAGCGGAACGCACAGGTTGGCCAGCAGCACGGCAAAGGCGAAGGCATCCGGGTAGCCGCCAAAGCGGCGGATGACATAGACCAGCACGCCGATGAGCACGCCATAGACCAGGCGACCGCGCGGGGTGGTGCTGGCACTCACCGGATCGGTGGCGATGAAGAAGGCCCCCAGCATGGTGGCGCCGCTGAACAGATGGAACATGGGGGTGGCGGTGGCATCCGGGGTCATCAGATAACCCAGGGTGGCCGCCAGCAGCAAGGCGCCGAGGATGGCCCCCGGAATGCGCCAGTTGATCACCTTCTGCTGCAGCAGGAACAGGCCGCCCAGCAGGTAGCCGAGGTTGACCCAGCTCCAGCCGATGCCGCCCCAGCCTTCGAAGACGGTGTGGGTCATCACCTCGCCGGCGGTGAGGCCCTGAGTCAGTCCGGTTTTCAGGGTGTCGAGCGGCGTGGCCATGGTCAGCCCATCCACCCCCTGCTTGAGCTGCGCCATGCTGTAACCGTCGAGGCTGAAGCCGGTGAAGATCACCGAGGCCGCATCGCCAAAGCCGATGTCATAGGCGGCGATGCTGGAGGGCGGCAGCCAGCTGGTCATCTGTACCGGGAAGGAGACCAGCAGCAGCACATAGGCCACCATGGCGGGGTTGAACAGGTTTTGGCCGAGCCCGCCATAGAGGTGTTTGGCGATGATGATGGCAAACGCCGTGCCCAGCACCAGCATCCACCAGGGCAGCAACGGCGGCAGGGAGAGACCGATCAGCACGGCGGTCAGGGCCGCGCTGCCATCCAGCAGGGCCGGTTTGACGGGGCGTCCGCGCAAGCGCAGCACCAGCGCCTCCGAGGCCAGCGCCGTGACCAGCGCCAGCAGGATCTGGATCAGGGTGCCCCAACCAAAGAACCAGCTCTGCGCCAGAAAACCGGGCAGGCAGGCCAGGATCACCAGCAACATCAGGGTCTGGGTCTGTTTGCGGTTGTGGGCAAACGGCGCACTCGCGATATTGAACATGGATCAGTGGCTCTTGTCGGTCGATGGAGAAGGAGAGGCCTGGGCTGCTACCTCGGCCGCCAGTTTGCGGGCCTTGGCACGGGCCACGGCGGCGGCAATGGCCGCTTTCTTGGGATCCGCATCGGCGGCTGGCTGCGACGCATCGGCAGCCGGTGCCGCCACTGTGGTCACCTCGGGTTTGGCTGTGGCCTCCTCGTCATGCACCTCTGCGGGCTTGGCAACGGCCTCCTCACCTTGCGCCTGAGCGATCTTCTTGGCCTTGGCGCGGGCGATGGCGGCAGCGATGGCCGCTTTCTTGGGGTCGACCTCGGCGGCAGAGTCAGGCTGCGGCGCTGCGGCAGGGGCTGCCACGGCGGTCTCTTCACCTTCGGTCACGGCTGCATTCCCTTGCGCCTGAGCGGCCTTCTTGGCCTTGGCGCGGGCAATGGCAGCTGCGATGGCCGCCTTCTTGGGATCCGCGTCGGCGGCTGAGTCAGGCTGCGGCGCTGTTGCAGGGACTGCCACGGCGGTCTCTTCACTTTCGGTCACGGTTGCGTCCCCTTGCGCCTGAGCGGCCTTCTTGGCCTTGGCGCGGGCGATGGCGGCAGCAATGGCGGCCTTTTTGGGATCTGCGTCGGCGGTGGTGTCAGACTGGGGCGCGCCTACAGGGCTATCCGCAGCCGCTTCATCACCTTGCGTGCTGGCAGCTTTTTTGGCTTTGGCGCGGGCAATGGCTGCCGCGATGGCCGCCTTCTTGGGATCCGTATCGGCAACGGGGTCAGACTGAGACGCAGCAGCAGGGCTATCCACAGCCGCTGCTTCGGCTGGCTCCTGAGCCGCTTTTTTGGCCTTGGCACGGGCCAGCGCCGCTGCAATGGCGGCTTTCTTGGCATCCTGCCCGTCCGCTGCCGGTGCATCGGGTTGGGCCGAGCCGGGCTCGCTGGCGGCCGCCTTGGCGGCGCGGCGGGCGATGGCCTCCTGCTTGCGCGCCTCGCGAGCGGCAATCATGGCGCTGTTGTCCGGTGCGAGTTCGCTGGCGCCAACCGGCGCAGCGTCCTGTTTGGCCTTGATGCGGGCCAGTGCCGCGGCCACCGGATCTTCCCCGCCGGCCGCCGTCATGGCCTGGCGACGCTGGGCTGCAGCCTCGGCATGACGGGCTTCGCGGGCGGCTTTTTCCCGCTCGAAGCGGGCCTGCTTGGCCTCGAAGCGCTGCTTGGCGCGCTCGGCCTTCTCGGCCTCGGCGTGTGCCTCGCGGATGTCATCCTTGGCAATCTTGTAGTACTGCACCAGCGGGATCTCGCTCGGGCAGACCCAGGCACAGGCGCCGCACTCGATGCAGTCGAACAGGTTGAGCCCCTCGGCCTTGTCGTACTCCTTGGCCCGGCTGTACCAATAGAGCTCTTGGGGCAGCAGGTTGGCCGGACAGGCGTCGGCACAGGCACTGCAGCGAATGCAGGCCTGCTCCGGGCCGGGCGGCGGCAGCTCGGCCCGGGTGGGGGAGAGCAGGCAGTTGGTGGCCTTGACCACCGGCACCATGGCATGGGGCAGGGTGAAGCCCATCATGGGGCCGCCCATGATCACCCGCTGATCCGCCTCGGGCTGCAGCTCGAAACGCTGCAGCAACCAGCGCACCGGGGTGCCCAGCAGCACCCAGGCGTTGCCCGGCTTCTTGAAGGCGTCGCCGGTGAGAGTGACGATGCGGGAGATGAGCGGCTCGCCGTCGATGATGGCGCGCTTGATGGCAAACACGGTGGCCACGTTGAGCACCATGATGCCCATGTCCACGGCGCGGCCCCCCTTGGGAACCTGGCGGCCGGTGAGCAGCTCGATGGTCTGCTTGGCACCGCCCGAGGGATACTTGGTGGGCACCGTCTTGACCAGTACGTCTTCGTCTGTGGCATGACGGGTCAGCTCACCGATGGCGGCCGGCTTGTTGTCTTCCACTCCGATCAGGGTCAGCTTGGGCTTGAGTAGATGCTTGAGCACCCGGATGCCGTCCATGATCTCGTCGGCGTACTCCTGCATCAGCCGGTCATCGGTGGTGATGTAGGGTTCGCACTCCAGCCCGTTGACGATCAGGATCTCGGTCAGCTGACCGCGGCCATCGAGCTTGCTGTGGGTCGGGAACACGGCGCCGCCGAGGCCCGCGATGCCGGCCTGCTGGATGCGCTCGAGCAGCTCGCCCCGCTCCAGATTCCAGTAGTCGCTGCGGCCCTGACGCTCGCCCCAGGCATCTTCGCCATCGGGGGTAAGGGTGATGCAGAGATCGTCGAGACCGGAGGGGTGGGCCACCGTGTGGTGACCGATGGCGGTGATGGTGCCGGAGGTGGAGGCGTGCACCGGCACGAAACGCCCCTTGTCATGGCGAGTGAGCGGCTGGCCCTTCTTGACCTTGTCGCCGACCCGCACCAGCAGGTCGCCGGCCGGACCCGCGTGCTGGCGCACCGGGATGATGAGCTGGGGCGGCAGACCCGCGTCCACCACCGGGGTGAGACTGGATTGGTCTTTGTTCTCGGGAGGGTGAATGCCGCCGTGAAAATCCCACAGAGTGCCGGCTTTGATGCGTTCGAGTAAGGACTGCATGGTTACTTATTCCACTATCTTGACCGGAATGGCGACGTTGGCCAGATCCCACTTCCAGTTGTCGACCGTGGTCGGCACCGGGATCATTTCGATACAGTCGGTCGGGCAGGGATCGACACAGAGATCGCAGCCGGTGCACTCGTCGGCAATGACGGTGTGCATCGCCTTGGTGGCGCCGACGATGGCATCGACCGGACAGGCCTGGATGCACTTGGTGCAGCCGATGCATTGATCTTCATGAATGAAGGCGACTTTCTTGATGGGGGCGGCGGCCTCGGCGCCGCCCAGCGGCTGGGGCTCGACCCCCATCAGGTCGGCAATCTTGCGCATGGTGGCATCGCCACCTGGCACGCACTTGTTGATCTGGTCGCCATTGGCCAGCGCCTCGGCGTAAGGCTTGCAGCCCGGATAGCCGCACTGGCCACACTGGGTTTGCGGCAGCAGGGCGTCGAGCTGATCGACGATGGGATCGGCTTCCACATGAAATTTGACGGCGGCAAAGCCCAGGATGATGCCGAAGGCCAGAGCCAGCAGAGCCAACACCAGAACGGCAAAGAGAATGTGAGTCATAGCGCTATATCTTGATGAGGCCGGTAAAGCCCATAAAGGCCAGCGACATCAGGCCGGCGGTGATCATGGCGATGGAGACGCCGCGAAACGGGGTGGGGACGTCGGCGGCCACAAGGCGCTCACGCATGGCGGCAAACAGGATCAGCACCAGCGAGAAACCGGTGGCGGCGCCGAAGCCGTAGATGATGCTCTGGATGAAGTTGTGGTGCTCGTTGATGCTGAGCAGGGCGACCCCCAGCACGGCGCAGTTGGTGGTGATGAGCGGCAGGAAGATGCCCAGCAGACGATAGAGGGTGGGGCTGCTTTTGCGGATAACCATCTCGGTGAACTGAACCACGACGGCGATCACAAGAATGAAGGCGAGCGTGCGCAGGTAGGCGATGTTCAGCGGGATCAGGATATAGTGTTCCATCAGATAGGAACAGGCGCTGGCCAGGGTCATCACGAAGGTGGTTGCCAGCCCCATGCCGATGGCGGTTTCCAGCTTGCCGGAGACGCCCATGAAGGGGCACAGGCCGAGGAATTTCACCAGCACGAAGTTGTTAATCAGCACAGTGCCGACCAATAAAAGCAGGTACTCAGTCATTGCAGGTTGGTTATCCGGTGTGAAGGCGGCGGTATTATCTGATTTTAGGTGCCTTTTAACAACCGCAAGGCCGCATGGTTATTATTCAAATAGCCAATTTCATGGAGGAAACGTGCGCCCTTTACCCATTTTTACCCTGACCCTGGCGATGCTGCTCTGGTCCAGCTCCTTCATCGCGCTCAAGCACGTGCTGGGGGTCTGGGGCTTCGGTCAGGTGCTGTTCATGCGCATGAGCGTGGCGGCGCTCTGCTGGCTGTGCTGCTACCGCTGTCTCGGCAATTTCCGCTATCAGAAAGGGGACTGGCGCTGGCTGGCGTTGATGGGGGCGCTGGAGCCCTGCCTCTATTTCCTGCTGGAGGTCAACGCCCTGCGCTACACCAGTGCCGGTCAGGCCGGCATGGTCTGTGCCCTGTTGCCGCTCATCGTGGCGCTGGTGGCCTTCGTGCTGATCCGCGAGCGGGTGAGCCGCCGTCAGTTGCTCGGCTTTGCCATCGCCATCTTCGGTATCGCGCTGCTCGGTTTTGGCAGTGGGACGGATGAATTTGCCCCCAATGCCCTGCTTGGCAACAGCCTGGAGATGGCGGCCATGTTCTGCGCCGCCACCTACTCTGTGGTGTTCAAGAAGCTCTGCAGCCGCTACAGCGTGTTGACCCTGACCGCGTTGCAGGCCTTCGTCGGCACCCTCTTTTTCGCCCCCTTTGCCTTTGGCGAACCCTGGCCGACGGCTTGGGTCTGGCAGGACATGGCGGTCATCGTCTTTCTCGGCGCCTGCGTGACCCTGGGGGCCTACCTGCTCTACAACTGGTCGGTGACCCAGGTGAAGGTGACGTTGGCGGCGGCCTACGTCAATCTCATCCCGGTGTTTACCCTGCTGTTGGCCTATCTGCTGCTGGGGGAGACCCTCAACGCCTTGCAATGGGTGGCCTGTGGCGCCGTGCTGCTAGGGATCGCGGTGGGGCAACTGCCGGCCAGGCGTGTGCGGATGCCGGCGGCCAACACAGGCCTGTGATGGCCGCAAATTGACTAAAGTCAGAGCAGGTAGCAGCGAGGAGCGGGATCATGAGTGACATGAGGTTACTGGCGCAGGCGCGACTGCTGGTTGGCCACCATCTCTTCACCCTGGCCGATGCACGGGCACTGGAGGCGCTGGAAGAGGAAGCGGTGGGCGAGGAGGGGCTCTGCATCGCCGAGCTGTGGGAGTGCGCCCTGCAGCAGGCCGACGAGGAGGCCAGGCACTATCTGTCGGGGCGGGATTGACCTTTGATCGGAAGAAAAAACACGGGGCCTGGCCCCGTGTGTTGTGATGGCGAGGTGTTCTAGATGGAGAGGCCCTTGACGGTGTCCGACACCGAGTTGGCGTCTTCGATGATCTCCTGAATGACGCCGGCGATGATGTCGGCCTGGGCCTGGCCCGCCATCGCCTTGTCCGACACCACCGAGACGGTCTGGGTGATCCTCGAGGTGATGTCGGAGTTGAGCCGGATGACGGAGACTATCTCGCCGGTGGAGGTGGAGGTTCTCGCCGCCAGCTGGCGCACTTCATCGGCCACCACCGCGAACCCGCGGCCCTGCTCGCCGGCGCGGGCCGCCTCGATGGCGGCGTTGAGCGCCAGCAGATTGGTCTGATCCGCGATGCTGCTGATGGTGGAGATGATGGACTCTATGCTTCTGGATTGCTGGTTGAGGTTCTCTATCTGCCGGCTGACTTCACTGACCGAGCTGTTGATGTGGGCCGAGGTTTCCAGCACCTTGTCGATCACCTCCCGTCCCCTGGCGGCGCTCAGCACCGTTTCTCCGGCGATGGCGCAGGCCTTCTGGGCCGCTTCGCGCACCGAGATGGACTTCTCCACCCGCTCGCTGATGTTGCTCGCCAGCTTGATGATTTTGATCACCTTGCCCTCGTGGTTGAAGATGGGGTTGTAGGTGGCCTCCAGCCAGATCTTCTCGCCGTGGCGGCCACGGCGCATGAAGAGCCCGGACTGGATGGAGCCCGTTCCCAGATCCCGCCAGAAGTTGGGATTCTGCTGATAGAAGGTTTCGTCGCAGAACATGCGGTGAGACTGGCCCACTACCTCGTCCAGCCGGTAGCCGAAGCAGTGCAGGAAATTCTGGTTGGCGGTGATGACGGTGCCATCGGGTTGGAAGTCGATGACGGCCAGGGATTTGTCCAGTGCCGCCAGCAGGGCCTGGGTGCGCTCCAGGGTGGATTGCTGTTCGGTGACGTTGGAGGCCACCTTGGCCACCTTGATCACCTTGCCATCGAGGAGGATCGGGAAGTAGCTGGCTTCGAGCCAGACCGCCTTGCCCGATTTGGCCTGCCGGATGAAACGGCCGTTGCGCGACTCCCCCCTGCGCAGATCCTGCCACAGCAGCTCATATTCGCGGGTTTTCACGTCCTCGGGAAAGCAGAGGGCGCTGTGGTGCTTGCCGATCACCTCCTCCCGGGTGTAGCCCACGATGGCGAGAAAGCGATCGTTGACGAAGGTGACCACCCCCTCCGGGGTGAACTCGATATAGGGAACCCGTGACTGGATGGCCTGCTCAAAGGCGCCAAGTTCTGCGATCTGTGCCGCTTGTTCACTCTGTTCATTTTTACCCGTGCGATTCCAAAACATGGCGGAGCTCCTTGTTAAGACCCTGGTGAGGCCTTTCATGACAATACCCGACCGGCTGAATACTAGTACAGGTTGTTTGGTCGTCGCCTCAGCCATCAGGGTTAATTGTTTGTTTTGTCATTATCGATATTGCCATGTTGGCAAGCCGTACAGAGGGGCGGGGAGGTCGGTCCCGCTCCGGCAGGCTGACGGCAGGCTCCTTGGGCGGCATTTGTCCCACGCTTTGCTCATTTTCCCTGCGATTCAACACATCAGAGCACCTTATCGCGGCAAGATGAGGTATCTTATGCCCCGATTTCATCCATTAAACGGATCCGAGACCCTATATGATCATCAAACCCAAGGTTCGCGGCTTTATCTGCACCACCACTCACCCGGTCGGTTGTGAAGCCAATGTTCGTCGCCAGATCGCTTATACCAAGGCCAAGGGCACCATCGAGAATGGTCCCAAGAAGGTGCTGGTGATCGGCGCTTCCACCGGTTATGGCCTGGCTTCCCGCATTGCCGCCGCCTTCGGCTCTGGCGCTGCCACCCTCGGTGTCTTCTTCGAAAAAGCCGGCAGTGAGACCAAGACTGCCACCGCCGGCTGGTACAACTCCGCTGCCTTCGACAAGGCCGCCAAAGAGGCGGGCCTCTACGCCAAGAGCATCAACGGCGATGCCTTCTCCAACGAGTGCCGCGCCAAGGTGATCGAGCTCATCAAGCAGGATCTGGGTCAGATTGATCTGGTGGTCTACTCCCTGGCCTCACCGGTGCGCAAGTTGCCGGATACCGGCGAAGTGGTGCGCTCAGCCCTGAAACCCATCGGCGAGGTCTACACCACCACCGCCATCGATACCAACAAGGATCAGATCATCACCGCCACCGTCGAGCCGGCGAATGAGGAAGAGATCCAGAACACCATCACCGTCATGGGCGGTCAGGATTGGGAGCTGTGGATGGCGGCCCTGCGCGATGCAGGCGTGCTGGCCGACGGCGCCAAGTCCGTGGCCTACTCCTACATCGGCACCGACCTGACCTGGCCAATCTACTGGCACGGTACTCTGGGCCGCGCCAAGGAAGATCTGGACCGCGCCGCCGCCGCCATCCGTGGCGATCTGGCTGCCAAGGGCGGCACCGCCCACGTGGCCGTGCTGAAATCCGTGGTGACCCAGGCCTCCTCCGCCATTCCGGTGATGCCGCTCTACATCTCTATGGCCTTCAAGATCATGAAGGAGAAGGGCATTCACGAAGGCTGCATGGAGCAGGTGGACCGCATGATGCGCACCCGTCTCTACGCTGCCGACATGGCGCTGGACGATCAGGCTCGCATCCGGATGGATGACTGGGAACTGCGCGAAGACGTGCAGCAGACCTGCCGCGACCTGTGGCCGTCCATCACCAGCGAGAACCTCTCCGAACTGACCGACTACACCGGTTACAAGCAGGAGTTCCTGCGTCTGTTCGGTTTCGGGCTGGACGAAGTGGATTACGATGCGGATGTGAATCCGGACGTGAAATTCGATGTGGTCGAGCTCTGAGTCTGACCCAAGTGAAAACAGGGCCCCGCGGGGCCCTGTTTTTTTGGCAAAAATCCCGCTAAGTTGCGGAATTTTATTATCCGCGATCACCTTTTTCCCATATCAAACCCGCTAGTCTGGCGGTGATCGGATCACATGACGGCATTGCCGAGGTACGGAAGCTATGACCACTCCACATGAGGCGCCCAAAAAGCGCCAACTCCCCACTGTCTATACCCTGCTTTTCATCATCATCGCCCTGATGGCGGCCCTGACCTGGGTGCTGCCGGCGGGCAAATACAACTACGTGACGGCCAAGACCCAGCAGCCGATTGCTGCGGCGGCCGTGGCCGACTACAGCGGCGACGAGCGGCTGTTGCCGGTGCCCGGCAGCTACACCGAGCTCCCCTCCCAACCGCAGGGGGTATTCGATGTGCTCAAGGCGCCGATCCAGGGCTTTCACAAGGCGGCCGACGTGGCGCTGTTCGTGCTCATCATCGGCGGTTTTCTGGCGGTGACCATGCAGAGCGGCGCACTGGATGCCGGGGTAGGGGCCATCGTGCGCGGCTTTGCCGGGCGCGAGCGGCTGCTGATCCCGGTGCTGATCGCCCTGTTTGCCCTCGGCGGCTCCACCTTCGGCATGGCGGAGGAGACGGTGGCCTTCTGGGCACTGATCGTGCCGGTGATGATGGCGGCGGGCTTCGATCGCATGGTGGCGGCAGGGATCATATTGCTCGGCTCCGGGGTCGGGGTGCTCGCTTCCACCGTCAACCCGTTTGCCACCGGCATCGCCTCCGGTTTTGCCGGCATCCCCATCGGTGAGGGGATTGGCCTTAGGGTTGTGCAGTGGCTGCTGTTGGTGATCTTCGCCTCCTGGTTCGTGATGCGCTACGCCAAGCAGGTGCAGCAGGACAAGTCCCGCTCCGTGCTGGCCGACATCGCCTATGACGACGAGTTCTCCCAGATGAAGAGCGGCAACCTCGCCTTCAGCGGCAAGCAGAAGCTCACCATGCTGGTCTTCTTCGGCACCTTCCTGCTGATGATCTATGCGGTGGTACCCTGGTCGGATCTGGGCATCGATCTGCTGCCCACCCTGGGCTGGTGGTTCGACGAGCTCTCCACCCTGTTCTTCAGCGCCTCCATCCTGATCGCGCTGATCAACCGGATGCCGGAGTCCAACTACGTGGCAACCTTCCTGAGCGGGGCGCGGGACCTTATCGGGGTGGCGCTGGTGGTGGCGGTGGCACGCGGCATCTATGTGGTGATGGAGCATGGCGTCATCATCGACACCATACTGCACTGGGCCGAGGGGCTGGTGAGCGGGCTGTCGTCGTCGGTGTTCATCCTGATGGCCTATCTGGTGCACATCATCCTGAGCTTCTTCATCCCCTCCACCTCGGGGCTGGCGACCGTCTCCATGCCGCTGATGGGGCCGCTGGCGGACTTCTCCGGCATCTCGCGGGATCTGGTGATCACCGCCTATCAGTCCGCCTCCGGCTGGATCAACCTGTTCGCCCCCACCGCCGCCCATCTGGTGGCCGGTCTGGCGCTGGCCAAGATCCCCTACGATCGCTTCGTGCGCTGGGTGCTGCCCTTCATCATCGGGGTAGCCCTCATCACCATGGCGGTGCTGGTGGCCGGTGCCCTGCTGCACGGTTGATGGCGCGGCTAGAAAATGACAGACAACAAAAAGGCTCCCGCGGGAGCCTTTTTCATGAGTCTTGCTTACTGCTTGTAGCCCTTGAGGAAGCGGGCGAGACGGCCGATGGCCTCTTCCAGCTCCTCTTCCCGGGGCAGGAACACCAGCCGGAAGTGATCCGGCGCCGGCCAGTTGAAGCCGGTGCCCTGCACCAGCAGCAATTTTTCCTGCTGCAGCAGATCGAACACCATCTTCTGGTCGTCGCGGATGTCGTACACCTTGGGGTCGAGGCGCGGGAACATGTAGAGCGCCCCCTTGGGCTTGACGCAGGAGACCCCAGGGATGTCGTTGAGCAACTCCCACGCCTTGTCGCGCTGGCGGCGCAGGCGGCCGCCCGGCAGGATCAGCTCGTTGATGCTCTGGTAACCACCCAGAGCGGTCTGGATGGCGTGCTGCATCGGCACGTTGGCACACAGCCGCATGGAGGCCAGCATCTCCAGCCCCTCGATGTAGCCCTTGGCACGGCCCTTGGGACCGGTGATGACCATCCAGCCCTGACGGAAACCGCAGGCGCGGTAGGCCTTGGAGAGGCCGTTGAAGGTCACCACCATCACATCGTCGCACAGGGTGCAGACGCTGGTGTGGGAGATGTCGTCGTAGAGGATCTTGTCGTAGATCTCGTCGGCGAAGATGATGAGGTTGTGCTGGCGGGCGATCTCGATCACTTCCAGCAGGAACTCGCTGCCGTAGACGGCGCCAGTCGGGTTGTTGGGGTTGATCAGCACCAGGCCGCGGGTGCGCGGGGTGATGCGGGCGCGAATGTCGTCGAGATCCGGATACCAGTCGGCCCCTTCGTCGCAGCGATAGTGCACCGCATGGCCGCCGGAGAGGGTCACTGCCGCAGTCCACAGCGGATAGTCGGGGGAGGGAACCAGCATCTCGTCGCCGTTGTTGAGCAGTGCCTGCATCGCCATCACGATGAGCTCGCTGGCGCCGTTGCCGATGTAGATGTCGTCGATGTCGACCTTGCGCATCCCTTTCTGCTGGTAGTACTGCATCACCGCCTTGCGGGCCGAGAACAGCCCCTTGGAGTCGCAGTAGCCCTGGCTGAGCGGCATGTTGAGGATCACATCCTTGATGATCTCTTCCGGCGCATCGAAACCGAACGGGGCCGGGTTGCCGATGTTGAGCTTGATGATGCGGTGGCCTTCGTCTTCGAGACGGCGAGCTTCTTTATGCACCGGGCCGCGGATGTCATAGCAGACATCGTCGAGCTTGTGCGACTTGTCGATAGTGAACATGGTGACTGTGATTCCTTCCCCTGGGGGCGCGTTGGCGAAAAAGGCGTTTTTTAGTATCAAATTTCTTTTCCCCTATTCTTCACAGAATTGAATGCTAGAACAATCCTCTTTTTAGTAGAATTCCCTGATTTTTAGCCCTGAAACAGGGTTGCCAAAACGTTAAATTCAGCACGATCGTTTGTGGTAACCGAGTTTCACCAGTGAAAGATGAGGGGCTGATTAACAAAGCTACCCGACTGTGTTGAAATATTCACTCTCGCTGGCACGATTGGCTTGCGTGAAAAATGTCATTATTTTTGTCGGCGCCGGCCCCAAAAGCAGAGCATGTGGTCTGCGCGCCATGCTGGCGCCGCCTGGCGTCGATATCGAAGGAGTTCCCATGCAAGCCCCCGCAGTTGGTCGCTACCGCCATTTCAAGGGTGGGTATTATCAGGTGTTGACCCTGGCCCTGCACACCGAAACCGGGGAGCCGCTGGTGATCTACCAGAGCGAGCAGGATGGCGCCGTCTACGCCCGCCCGGTGGCCATGTTCATGGAGTGGATCGAGCATCAGGGAGACGTGGTGAGCCGTTTCACCCCGGTTGCCGGCTGAGGCTGACCATTGACCATGAAAAAAGGCGCCTGATGGCGCCTTTTTCACAACCTGAGCTTACTGGTAGAGACCCAGGTTCTCTTTGGCATAGGCTTCGAAATCGGTGCAGCCACCGATGTGCTGCTCGTCCAGGAAGATTTGCGGCACGGTATTGACCGGCTTGCCGGCGCTCTTGGCCAGATCTTCCTTGGTGATGCCTTCGGCGTGGATGTCCACGTAGCGGAATTTGAAATCGTCACGCTGTTCAACCAGCTGCTCGGCGATCTGCTTGGCACGGACACAATAGGGGCAACCGGGACGACCAAAAATCACTGCAAACATGTTCTTTCTCCATTCATATGAGGCTGGGGACAGGATAGCCCCGCCTCGTGACTAGTCAAAGTGGAAATTGTCGATATGGCCGTTCGTCATCTTCGATAAGGCGCGCTTCGCCGGCCGTCATCATCAATCACCGGGCGGCAGTTCAACCCTGATCGGCGATCTGGATCGGCTGCTGCTGATAGATGCTCTCCAGCACTCCCTTCTCGAACACGGTCCAGGGCCAGGCGGCCTTGCTGGCGCGGTAGCGCTCGTGGGTCGCCGGATCCTGCGACAGGCCGCGCTGGAACATCACGAAGGCCTTGCGCTGGCCGCCGGCGGTATCGATGAAGCCTACCAGGTTGGAGGTGCCGGTGATGGTGCCGGTCTTGGCGTGCACCTTGTTCTTCATCATGGGGGCGGTGACGCTGCGCCGCCACGCCAGGGTGCCATCCACCTGGGAGCTCGGCAGCAGCTTGATGAGACCAAGCTCGGCGTCATTTTTCTGGATGAAGTTCAGTACCGACAGCATCTGGCGGGCGCTGATGAGGTTGTGGGCGGAGAGGCCGGAGCCGTCGGCCAGGGTGGCGTTGCCCAGATCGATGCCGTTCTTGGTCAGGATGGCGCGCACCGCCATGGTGCCGCTGCGATAGCTGCCCGGCTTGTTGTAGTAGTGGCGACCCACGGTCTTGAGGAAGGTATCGGCGTAGAGGTTGTCCGATTTTTTCAGCATCTTGGCGAGCATCACCGGCAATGAGACCGAGTAGTGAGTACCCAGCGTCTCGGCATTGTCCGGCGACTTGTGGGTCACCCGCAGCAGGCCGTCATGCTTGATACCGGCACGGTCCATGGCCCAGCGGATGTTGTCCCAGCCCCAGGCCTCCACGTCGTGGATGGCGAAGCGCAGCCCCTGTGGCTCCTTGTTCGGGGTGATGCAGCCCTTGAGCTCGTAGAAATTGCCCTTGGCCATGTCCACTTCCAGTGCGCAGAACTGGCGCGCCATGTCGCCATAGCTCATCACCTCCACGTTGTCGGCACCGATGCCGATGGGCACGCCGGTGGCCACGTTGCCGGTGGCCGGCTTGCCGATCTGGGTGGCGGTGATGGTGCCGTAGGCGCAGTTCTTGTCGATGATGACCGAGGAGACCGGGGCGGCGAAACAGAGAGTCTGATCCCCCCACGACCAGCCGTTGCCGCGCTCATAGCCGTTGTAGGCGCCGGTGTTGACGTAGACGTTGCCCTTGATGCGGTTCACGCCGAGCTGTTTGAACAGGGCCAGCAGATCCATGCGTGACAGGGTGGGGTCGCCGACGAAGTTGATCCAGATGTCGCCATTGATGGCATCACCCTGTTTGGCGCCGGGCTGAGCCTGAATGTCGGTGGCAAAGCGGAAGTCGGCACCGAGCTCGAGACGGGCCGCCAGCGCGGTGAGTACCTTCATGGTGGAGGCGGGGGCGATCATCTGATCAGCATGGCGGGCAAATTCAACCCCATTGTTGCCCTGCACTATGATGGCGTACTGGCCCCCCTGAGGGGGCGTCAGCGGGGCGGCCTGGGCCGCCAGGGAAAAGAGAGCACAAAAACCAATCAACAGCCGCTGCATAACATCCTCTAAGCGTGACGAAGGGCTCGGCAGTGGCGCCGGCCCTGACAATTCAACCTTGTTTCACCCGCCGATGCGGGATCGACCGTGGCAAAGCCATTCATACGATTTATGCCGGTCGCCACTGGCCATCACGCCAGCGAGTTGGCGGTGCGATAGCGACCCTCATAATCAAAAATCTTCTCTTTTATCTGCCAGAACCGCCCCGCTTTGCGGGCGATGACGAAATCGGGGGGGCGGAACTGGCTTTGCGCCGCCAGCACGCTCGCCAGGGTGGCAAATTCGGGTTCCAGACCCGGAGCGGGCCAATGATGACGCACAAAGACCTGTTGAAACAAGCGCCGTGCACCCTGGGAGTGAAATCCGAAGTACTCATTGAGGGTGAGACCATCCTCATCGTGATAGGTCACTTCCAGCCGCTCCCCCTGTTTGCCACGCCCGGCACTCAGCGTCAGCCCGGCGCAGCGAATGACCATGCAGTCCTTGAGATTGAGCGCCTCTTTGAGCTTGTCGTCAGGATCCACCAGCAGTTGATCGCAGCTCTGGCAGCGGCGGGCGGCGATGTCGTTTTCGCTGCCGCAAGCGGGGCAGATCTTGGCGCGAAAGCGGTAGTCACACTCTTCGCTGTTGCCCTCGTCATCTTCAAACAGCCCCTGACAGCGGCGGCCGTAGTGCTCGATCACCTTGCCATCCTCGTCGGTCTTGCCCCAGAAGGTGTTGGCAAAGCCGCAGGCGGGGCAGGGTACCTGCACCGGTTCGGTACCGGCGTGGGGGCGAGGCTCCCCCACTTCGGGGGCGAACAGGTTGAAGTTGTTGCCGGCGTAGTCGAGCACCAGACAGTCCGTCTTGCCGGGCGAGAGGCGCAGGCCGCGCCCGACGATCTGCTGGTAGAGCGACACCGATTCGGTGGGTCTGAGCATCACGATGAGATCGACATGGGGAGCGTCGAAGCCGGTAGTGAGCACCGCCACGTTGACCAGAAACTTGAGCTCGCGCGCCTTGAAGGCGTTGATGAGGGCGTCGCGCTCCGGCCCCGGCGTTTCGCCGGTGATGAGGGCGGCCTGCTGGCCTCTGGCGCCCAGCAGGCCATGAATTTCGCGGGCATGCTCGACGGTGGCGGCGAAGATCATCACTCCCTGCCGGTCGGCCGCATACTCCAGCACCTGGCTCAGGATATGGGGGGTGACCCGCTGCTGGCGCTTGAGCTCGCCGTTGAGATCCGCCTCGCTGAACAGGCCATTCTCCCGCGCCACCAGCTTGCTGAAGTCGTAGTGGACGATAGGGGCATCCACCAGCCTGGGCGGGGTCAGATAGCCGTTTTTGACCATGAAGCGCAGCGGCAGCTCGAACACGCAGTCGCCGAACAGCCGCTCGCCGTGGCTCTTGACCATGCCGTGGTAGTGGCGCCGGTAGATCCAGCCCAGCCCGAGCCGATAGGGGGTGGCGGTAAGGCCGAGGATCTTGAGGGCCGGATTGGCGGCCTTGAGGTGCTCAATCACCTGATGGTATTGGCTGTCGTCATCAAGCGAGACCCGGTGGCACTCATCGATGATGAGCAGCGAAAACGCCCCGTCGAAGGCGTCCAGATTGCGCGCTACCGACTGCACCGAGCCAAATACCACCTGGGCGCTCGCCTCCTTGCGAGCGAGCCCGGCGGCGAAGATGTCGGCCTTGAGCCCCCACGCCTCGTACTTGGCGTGGTTCTGCTCCACCAGCTCCTTGACGTGGGCCAGCACCAGCACCCGGCCGCGCGCCTTGCGGGCCAGTTCGGCGATCACCAGACTCTTGCCGGCTCCGGTGGGCAGCACCACCACGGCGGGATCCGGGTGCTGACGAAAGTGGCTGATCACGGCGTTGACGGCGTCGGTCTGATAGGGTCTGAGAACGAACATGCAGGCTTGGGTGTGTCGATGTGGGGTGGTGCAGGATGGCGCCATTATAGGGATCTTGGCGCCAAAAAACAGCGGGCCGGCATGGTGCCGGCCCGCTGGCGTTGACGTCTTCGCTTAGTGGAAGGGGAAGACGTAGTTCATCCAGCTGGCCATGCGCAGCAGCACCTTGCGCATCACCGAGACATGGTGGAAGTGCTTGGTGTAGATGGCAGCCTGGCCGCTGGCGCCGGCGATCACCTGATACTTGGGCCATTCGGGGTCGGTGATGGAGATGAGCACCGGCAGGCGGCCCGGCTGAACGGCACTGGCCTGATCCAGCAGGCCGGCATTGGCCTGCACGTTACCGGCGGCGATGGCCGGGATCACGGCGGTCACCTGGCCCTGGAAGATCTTGCCGGGGATGCCGTCGATCACCACTTCGGCCTCATCACCCACCGCCAGACGCTGCATGCTGTTCTGCCAGAACCAGCCTACATAGGCGTTCTCATCCTCGTGAATGAAGGTCATCACCGGGCGATACATGTAGGGGGTGGCGATCATGCCGGGGCGCAGGGCGAGCTGCACCACGTGGCCGTTGCTCGGGGCATAGACCACGGTCTGGGCGACCTGATATTTGGCCTCGTCGAGCTGGGCCTGCAGATCTTCCAGCGTCGCCTGTTGTTGCTCAAGCTGGGCCACGATGTCGTCCACGTTGGCCTGGGTGACGTCGAGGTCACGCTGCTTGCCGACGCCGCGGCGCATCAGGTCGCTGGCGCGATCCCGGTCGAGCTTGGCGGAGCGCAGCCTGGCCTCGATGGACTTGAGGTGGTTGCGGTTGGATTCAACCCGCGCCGTCAGGCTGTCCGCCCTCAACTGGAAGGGGGCGGCATCCAGGCGAAACAGCACGTCACCCTTCTTCACCGGCTGATTGGCCTGTACCGGCACCTCGATGACCCGGCCCTTGACCAGCGGCACGATCGGGGTGGAGACATAGTAGTTGCGCGCCATCTCGGAGTAGGGGTGGTTGTAGTTCATCAGCATGATCAGGGTGCCGATGAGCAGCACGCCGCCCAGCGCGGCGGTGGGCACGGTCCACTTGTTGAGCGGGATACGGAAGATTTTGAAGATGGCCACGCAGACGGCCGTGTAGGTCAGGATCAGTAGCAGGTCCATGATTTATCCCTGTTGCTCGGTCTGTTCGATGGAATTGAGGCGGGCCTTGAGGTCGGCCAGCTCCTGTTTGAGCTGCTGGATATCATCTTCATCCTGCTGCAGCCGCTGGTTGAAGCCCCAGCCCCGCTCGGGACGATAGAGGGTGGCCCAGATCCAGAGGAAGGGCCACAGCACGTGCAGGGTGAACAGACTGACCCAGCCGGCCACGTGAATGGCGTCCTGATGGGGGTGCTGACGATGTTTGGCTATTTCATAGGGAATGTCGTGAATGACGATGACCCCGTAAAAAATGACCAAACCCACAAAAAAAAGCAGACCAAGAGCAAAATAATCGAGTGCCATTTACGCCTCCGCTGGCTTGACGCACCGCATTGTCATTGGGATCAGGGCTCTGCAAGGCAGTCAGCCACCTGATTTCCCTCCTGTCGGGCCCGAAATCTTAAGTTGTTTTGTTGTACTGAAGCTTAAGTGGTTTCCAAGTCGTCAAAACAGACGCTGATGTTATTGGGGGCAAGTCCGTAAAGTCGTATCCATGACAAGAACTTACGGGACGAGTATGGCATTAGTGCGATGAGATGAGCAGCAAAAAAAGGAGCCTTTATGGCTCCTTTTTTGACATGGTTGGCGTGGATCAACTTTCGCTGGGCTTGTTGATCAGCGCGGGCCTGAATTTCATCAGGAAGGCCACCGTGACGATCAGGGTGCTGGCCAGCCCAATCATGGTGGAGACGCCCATCTCCAGCCCGAACCCGATGGGGGCGTTGGCCAGATAGGTGAACACCACGGCGGTCATGAACATGGCGGGAATGGTGCAGACCCAGTGCAGCTTGCCCTCTTTGGCGAGGTAGGCCGCCGCCGCCCACAGCATCATCACCGCGGTGGTCTGGTTGGCCCAGCCGAAGTAGCGCCAGATCACCCCGAATTCGGCCTTGGAGATGATGAAGCCGAGGATGAACATGGGGATGGCGATCAGCAGTCGCTTGGCCATGGGCTTCTGGGTCAGTTTCAGGAAGTCCGCGACGATGAGGCGGGCACTGCGAAACGCGGTGTCGCCGGAGGTGATGGGCAAGATCACCACGCCGAGGATGGCCAGGATGCCGCCGACGGTGCCGAGCAGGCTGGTGGAGACCTCGTGTACCACGGCAGAGGGGCCGCCGCTGGCCAGGGTGGCGTTGAGCGCCTCGGTGCTGTCGTAGAAGGAGAGACCCAGGGTGCACCAGATGAGGGCGATGATCCCTTCACCAATCATGGCGCCGTAGAAGATGAAGCGGCCGGAGCTCTCGTTTTGCATGCAGCGCGCCATCAGCGGTGACTGGGTGGCGTGGAAGCCCGACACGGCGCCGCAGGCGATGGTGATGAACAACAGCGGCCAGAGCGGCAGCTCGGTCGGGTGCAGGTTGGAGAAATCCATCCCGGTGTTGTAGAAGCCTTTGCCGGAGACGATGAGGCCGATGATGAGGCCGACCGACATGAACACCAGCAGGGCGCCGAAGATGGGGTAGAAACGGCCGATGATCTTGTCGATGGGGACGATGGTCGCCAGGATGTAGTAGGCGAAGATGGCCGCAATCCAGTAGACCAGATCGGTGGAGGTGAGGTTGGCCAGAAGGCCAGCCGGGCTCAGCACGAACACCACGCCCACCAGCATCAACAACACCACGGCGAACAGGTTCATGAAGTGCTTGGCGGTGGTGCCGAGGTGTTCACCGACCACGGTCGGCACCGAGGCGCCCTTGGCGCGCACCGACAGCATGCCGGAGAAGTAGTCGTGCACCGCACCGGCGAAGATGCAGCCGAACACGATCCAGAGCATGGCGACCGGACCGTAGAGGGCGCCCAGGATGGGGCCGAAGATGGGGCCGACGCCGGCGATGTTGAGCAGCTGAACCAGATAGACCTTCTTGTCCGACATGGGGACATAGTCCACCCCGTCCGCCATGGTGATGGCGGGGGTTTTCAGCTCCGGCTTGGGGCCAAATATCCGTTCGATGAATTTGCCGTATACGAAATAGCCGGCTATCAGCAAGCCGACACAGAGGAAGAACCAGATCATTGCTACGCTCCTGCTTTGTTATTGTTGGGTGTGCGCGGCCAGTGTAGGGGCTTGCTCTGTTGACGGCAGGTAAAACGGCATGAGCGGCCATATGGCGGACCGAGCGGTCGGCGCTCGTGATCCGGCTCACATCGCGGGGCTTACTCCAGCCCCAGCATCTCCTTCAACTCCTTCAGGTAGCGGCGGCTGACCGGCACCCGGGCGCCGCTCGGCGTCACTATCTCCGCCAGCTGGTTCTCCAGCAGCCGGATCTCGAAGATGGCGGCCGGGGCCACCAGATACTGGCGGTGGCAGCGCAGCAGCGGGGTCTTCTCCTCCAGGGATTTGAGGGTGAGCTGGGTGTGGAACAGCTCGCCCTGGCTCGCCACGTGCACCCCGCCGAGATCGGAGAAGGCGTACTCCACCTGCTCGATGGGCAGCAGCCGTACCCGGTTGTGCAGGTAGCCCGGGATGTGGCGAATGGCGGGGGCGAGCGCCGTCATGGGCTGGGGGGTTAGATCTTGCCTGAGCCGCGCCAGCGTCTTGGCGAGGCGGGCCGGCTCCACCGGTTTGAGCAGGTAGTCGAAGGCGTTCTCCTCGAATGCCTGGATGGCGTACTCGTCAAAGGCGGTGACAAAGACGATGCGGGGCAGGGGATCGAGCATGGCGACCAGCTCCATGCCGCTGAGCTTGGGCATCTGGATATCGAGAAACACCACGTCGGGTTTGAGCCGCTGAATAAGCGGCAGCGCCTCGATGGCATTGGCCGCCGCGCCCAGCAGTTCGATATCGGGCTCGGCGGCCAGGTGCTGCATCAGCTCCTCGCGGGCGTAAAGCTCGTCATCGACGATGAGGGTGCGGATCATGAGGTTCTCCTGCGTGGCTGGGGTGGTGGGTGAAGATGAAGTGGGACGGCGGCCGGATCATGGCAGCTCCCTTGGCAGGGTGACGGAGACCCGGGTCCAGCAGTCGGACTCGCAACTGACGCTCAGACCATAGCGGTTGCCGAAGGCGCTCTTGAGACGCCGGTCCACCAGGGTCATGCCGAGCCCGTCGCCGGCCGGTTTCTCCTGCCAGGTGCCGGCATTGTCCTCCACGTGGATGGTGACCCGCTCTGCCGTCTGCTCGGTGTAGAGGCGGATGTGCCCCTGCTCCAGCAGGGTGGAGATGCCGTGCTTGATGGCGTTCTCGATGAGGGGCTGCAGGGTGAAGCTCGGCAGCTTGAGGTCGGCGAGGGCCGGCGGGATCTCGTTTTGCACCGTCAGCCGATCGCCAAAGCGGGCCAGCTCGATCTCCAGATAGGATTGGCAGTGCTCCTGCTCCTCCTGCAGGGTGGCCAGGCCGCTCTGGCGCTTGAGGTTCTTGCGAAAGAACAGGGAGAGGTGCAGCAGCAGCTGGCGCGCCCGCTCCGGTTCGCGCCGGGTGATGGCGCTGATGGTGTTGAGGGTGTTGAACAGAAAATGGGGATTGATCTGGGCCTGCACCAGCTTGAGCTCGGATTGCACCAGCAGCCGTTGCTGCTGCTCCAGCCGGCCGGTCAGCAACTGCTGGGAGAGCAGGTTGGCAATCCCTTCTCCCAGGGTGTGGTTGATCTTGAGAAACAGCCGCTTCTTGGGCTCATAGAGCTTGATGGTGCCGATCACCCCCTCGTCGCCATGCAGCGGGATCACCAGCACCGAGCCGAGCTGGCACTGGGGCGAGATGCTGCAGCGGTAGGGCTGGCTGTTGCCGTCGGCAAACAGCACCTTGTTGCGGGCGATGGCCTGCATGGTGATGGCCGAGGTGATGGGGGTACCTGGCTGGTGGTGATCCTCGCCGATGCCGATGAAGGCGAGGATCTTGTCGGTATCCGTGATGGCGACGGCGCCGACCCCGGTCTCCTCCTGGATGATGCGGGCAATCTTGTGGCTGGCCTCTGGGGTGAAGCCCTGGCTCATGATGCCGACGGTGCGGTTGGCGATATTGAGCGCCTTGGCGGAGAAGACCCGAGAGAACTTCTCGTACATCTGCTGCTGATCGCGGATCATGCTGATGAAGAGCGCGGCGCCGCAGGAGTTGGCCAGGATCATGGGGGTGGCGATGGTGCGCACCAGCAGCAGGGATTTATCGAATGGCGTCGCCACCAGCAGGATGATCACCATCTGCATGATCTCGGCGTAGAGGGTGGTGAAGAAGGCGATGCGCGGCTCGAACAGGGCGTCCATCTTGCCCGCCCGCATCAGCCGCCAGTGCACCAGCCCGCCCAGCAGCCCCTCGCAGGTGGTGGAGATGGCGCAGGCGAGATCGGTGAAGCCACCCAGGGTATAGCGGTGCAGGCCGCCGGTCAGCCCCACCAGAAAGCCCACCAGCGGGCCCCCCAGCAGCCCGCCCAGCACGGCGCCGACGGCGCGGGTATTGGCGATGGCATCGTCGATATCCAGCCCCACGTAGGTGCCGAGAATGCAGAAGCAGGAGAAGGTAATGTAGATGAGCACCTTGTGAGGCAGCCTGACCGAATAGTTGGCCAGCGGACGCAGCAGCGGACTCTTGGAAAAGAGGTAGGCGATGACCAGGCTGACGCTCATCTGTTGAAGCAGGGAGAGGACCAACTGCATAAAAAACGTTCCTCAGAGTCCGTGCCGAAAAAAGCGGCAACCTTGAATAAATGTGAACAGGATCTTGTTCTGCAGGGCGCCAGGGCGGAGTTGCGGCCGCAGTGTGCCAGAAACGTGAAATAAAACCATATTAAATCAGCATGTTAAATTGATATTTGTGTAATCGCCCAAGGGTTGATATTGCTGGATGGAGCATGAATGTATCCGCTGGATACGCCACACGGAGGTGGCATGCTCCGCCCAGCCCCTTGGCTGGGCGTTTTTTATCCATGGTGGATGGCGAACAATTTTGCGGGCAATCGAGTGATTATTCAGGTTTGTCCAATGAGTTATCCCCAGCTTCTGGGGATAACTCAAAAGGCAAAATAGTAACAGAAGCGTCGGGTCAGGTTGAAAAACAGCCGTTGTCCCTCATCCAGCTCTTCTTGCTTGATAAATGATTTGATGGTGCGCTCATCTTCCCGCAGGTCGATCATCGCCACCCCTTCCGGCCGCTGCGCCTTGATGTAGGGCAACACCTTGGGCTTGAGCGGCATGGTGGGCTCGGTGGAGAGCACCAGCGCCACCGAGTCGTCGGAGAGCATCACCAGCGAGCCAGGCGGATAGACCCCCAGCACCTTGATCAGCAGTTTGACCAGATCCTGGTCGAATTTCTTCTGCGACAGCTTGTAGAGCTGGCTGATGGCCTGGCTCGGCGCTGCCGGCGTGGCGCTGTTGCGCGGGTGCAGCAGCTCGTCATAGTAATCCACCAGCCCGATGATCCGCGCCAGCGGCGGGATCTCGCCCCCCTTGATGCCAAGGGGAAAGCCGCTGCCATCGAGGCGCTCGTGATGCAGATGGGCCACCTGGCGGATCTTGGGCTCGAAGGCCTGCAACTGGGTCAGCATCTCCAGCCCGTACTGGGGGTGCATGTTGAGGAAGTTTTGTTCCGACTTGTTGAGCTCCCCCCGTTTCTGGGTGATCTGAGTCGGGATCTTCAGCTCGCCGATGTCGTGCACCAGGCCGGCCAGCCCGGTCTCTTCGATTTCAATGGGGTTCATGCCGAGCTCACGGGCCATCAACATGGCGATGAAGGCCACGTTCAGGCTGTGCTGCAGCAGGATGTCGGTGTGCGGGCTGCGAATGAGGTGCAGACCGAGCGGGCCTTCGTGGGCACTGATGCGGGCGGCAGCGTTTCGTACTATCTGCGCCGTGTTGGCGAGCCCTTCGTCCGGCTTGAGGTTGAGTGCCCCCAGCGCATCGCGCAGCTCGGACATGGATTGGCCGAAGGCCTTGTCGGCGGCGCGCAGGGAGCGGCGAAAGGCTTTCTCATCAAACGGGGCAGGGCCGCTCTCCACCAGCTCTTCGATGATCGAGAGGTCAGGCCCGGCGGAAGGAATGTCACCGCGCAAGATGGGTTCGATAGGCAGGTCGCTCTTGTCGGGATCCACCATCAGCAGGCTGAGATCGAGATGGCGAATGATGTCGAGTTGCTGCTGATCCTTGATCTTGAATGCATTGAACATAAAAGGGTGGTTGGTCCATCCCGTGGGGAGATGGATGTAGTGGCCTACCCGCAACTGCTCGATGGAGGCTTGTATCAGCGCCATACGCTAGCTCGCATTTCATGAATGCCTATGAACAAGCTAGCAAAATTAAGCAGATAGACAAACAAAAAAGCCCGCGCATGTGCGCGGGCTCTCGAGTCGGTTCAGCTTATCAGGCTTTGGACTTCTTCTTGCCTTCAACCTTGGCTTCTACCTTGGCCGCTACCTGAGCGTCTTCGGTGAAGGGACGGCCGTAGTAGGTGTCCAGCAGGATGGCTTTCAGCTCGCTGATCAGCGGGTAGCGCGGGTTGGCGCCGGTGCACTGGTCATCGAAGGCTTCCACGGCCAGCTGGTCAACCTTGGCCAGGAAGTCAGCTTCAGACACGCCGGCTTCACGGATGGAGGCCGGGATACCCAGAGTGGCTTTCAGCTCGTCCAGCCATACCAGCAGCTTCTCGATCTTGGCGGCGGTACGGTCACCGGCGGCAGTCAGACCCAGGTGGTCGGCTACTTCGGCGTAGCGACGGCGAGCCTGCGGACGGTCGTACTGGGAGAACGCAGTCTGCTTGGTCGGGTTGTCGTTGGCGTTGTAGCGGATCACGTTGCTGATCAGCAGGGCGTTGGCCAGGCCGTGCGGAATGTGGAACTCAGCACCCAGTTTGTGAGCCATGGAGTGGCACACACCCAGGAAGGCGTTGGCGAACGCGATACCGGCGATGGTGGCGGCGTTGTGCACCTTCTCGCGAGCAACCGGGTCGTTGGCACCGTTCTGGTAGCTGGACGGCAGGTACTCTTTGAGCAGTTTCAGGGCTTGCAGCGCCTGACCGTCGGAGTACTCATTGGCCAGTACGGAAACGTAGGCTTCCATGGCGTGAGTCACGGCATCGATACCGCCGAAGGCACACAGGGATTTGGGCATGCCCATGACCAGGTTGGCGTCGACGATGGCCATGTTCGGGGTCAGCTCGTAGTCGGCCAGCGGGTATTTCATGCCGGTGGCGTCATCGGTCACGACCGCAAACGGGGTCACTTCAGAACCGGTACCGGAAGTGGTGGTGATACAGACCAGTTCGGCCTTCACGCCCATTTTCGGGAACTTGTAGATACGCTTGCGGATGTCCATGAAGCGCATGGCCAGATCTTCGAACGCGGTTTCCGGGTGCTCGTACATCACCCACATGATCTTGGCCGCATCCATTGGTGAACCACCGCCCAGCGCGACGATCACGTCCGGCTTGAAGGAGTGGGCCATCTCGGCGCCTTTGCGAACCACAGACAGGGTCGGGTCGGCTTCTACTTCGTAGAACACTTCCACTTCCATCTTCAGGCCCTTGAGCAGACGAACCACTTCGTCGGCGTAGCCGTTGTTGAACAGGAAGCGGTCGGTCACGACCAGTGCGCGCTTTTTACCTTCCAAGTCGCCCAGGGCGATCGGCAGGGAACCACGACGGAAGTAGATGGATTTCGGAAGTTTGTGCCACAGCATATTTTCTGCCCGTTTTGCGACTGTCTTCTTGTTGATCAGGTGCTTGGGACCCACGTTTTCGGAGATGGAGTTACCACCCCAGGAACCGCAACCCAGCGTCAAGGACGGTGCGATGGCAAAGTTGTACAGGTCACCGATACCACCCTGAGTGGTCGGGGTGTTGATCAGGATACGGGCGGTCTTCATCTTGTCGCCGAAGTACTTGATGCGGTCGGCGTTGCGATCCTGGTCGGTGTACAGACCGGAGGTGTGGCCGATACCACCCAAGTTGACCATGGTGCAGGCCATTTCGACGGCTTCTTCGAAGTTCTTGGCACGGAACATACCCAGAGTCGGGGAGAGCTTCTCGTGAGCGAACTCTTCCTCTTCACACACTTCCAGACCTTCACCGATGAGGATCTTGGTGGTGGGAGGCACGGTCACGCCGGACATTTCGGCGATCTTGGTCGCCGGCTGGCCCACGATGTTGGCGTTCATGGCACCATTGATCAGGATGACCTTGCGGACCTTGTCAGCTTCTTCTTTGGTCAGCACATAACCGTTGTGAGTCGCGAAACGCTCTTTCACCTGGTCATAGATGGAGTCAACCACGATGACGGCTTGCTCGGAGGCACAGACCACGCCGTTGTCGAAGGTTTTGGACATCAGGATGGAGGCGACGGCGCGCTTCACATCGGCAGTTTCGTCGATGACAACGGGCACGTTACCGGCACCTACACCGATGGCAGGTTTGCCAGAGGAGTAAGCGGCTTTCACCATGCCCGGGCCACCGGTGGCCAGGATCAGGTTGATGTCGTTGTGCTTCATCAGGGCGTTGGAGAGTTCAACGGTCGGTTGATCGATCCAGCCGATGATGTCTTTCGGTGCACCGGCGGCAATGGCTGCATCCAGTACCAGCTTGGCAGCGGTATTGGTGGAGTTCTTGGCACGGGGGTGCGGGGAGAAGATGATGGCGTTGCGGGTCTTCAGGGAGATCAGTGATTTGAAGATCGCAGTGGAGGTCGGGTTGGTGGTCGGTACGATACCGCAGATGATACCTACCGGCTCGGCGATGGTGATGGTACCCATCTCGTCATCTTCACTGAGGATGCCGCAGGTCTTCTCTTCTTTGTACTTGTTGTAGATGTATTCGGAGGCGAAGTGGTTCTTGATAACCTTGTCTTCGATGATACCCATACCGGACTCTTCCACGGCCATCTGGGCCAGGGGGATACGGGCATTGCTGGCGGCCAGGGCGGCGGCACGGAAGATCTTGTCTACCTGCTCTTGCGAGAAGCTGGCGAATTCACGCTGTGCTTCTTTGACGCGGGCGACCAGTGCATCCAGTTCAGCCATATTGGTTACTGCCATGTTTATCTCCTGATGATTTGAAAACTGTTTAGTAAGACGTTGGCAATGCCCGGCAATTATAGATGCCCTGTCAAGAACAGAATCACCACAACGGGGTATTTACATGCCTTACTAAATCGCTTTCTGAGTCGATTATAGAGCGGGGCTGACTCAGAAAAACTTGATCTGGATCATGTGTAACAAAAGAACAAAAGAAATTTTGTTTCACAATACATGTTTGCCAGATGTTGCGCAGTTGTTGAGTTGGCCAGAAGCGGGATGAATGGGGCGTGAACAGGGGCTCACGCACCATTTTTCAAGCAGTTAGCACGATTACGTCCCAGTGTCCCCTGTGCGGACCCTGGGGCAGTATGGGGGCGGCATTGTGATAGAAACGGCGATCATCCAGGATCAGATACTCGCCAGCGTTTAATTGTTGTTGAAAAAATGGTTGTTCTTTTAATCCATGATAGAGCTGCAAGGCACCGCCGCTGACCCCGTCACTGCCACAAAAGAACACCCCGATGAAATCAAAGCCGTCCTGATGCACGCCTTCCGGGGCGGGCGGCACGCTTTCACCTTCTCCGGTGACGATGCGCATCTGGTGAATACCGATGGTCTGGCCATCCGCCAGTCGGGTATGGCGGGCAAAGCGGGCCAGCATCAGCTGGAAGGTGGGGTGGGCGACGAAGGCGGGATCCAGCTCGGCATAGGTTCTGGGCACGTCCCCCAAAAACTTGTTGATGGCGGCCGCCTGAAAGAAGACGCCGTTGTCGAGGGGGTAAAAGCGGCTGCCCTCTTTTTCAACCCGGCCGTAACGGCGTTCGCGAAAGCGGCCCTGGATATAGGGATCAACCGGCAGCCGGTCGAAGAAGCCCAGCAGCGGGGCGACACTGCCTGCGGGCAGTGAATCCAGATGCCATTGCAACTTGATGTCCGTATCAATCATTACAAAATCCTTTTTTACGAAGATGAAATGTTGCGCCAAAACTCCGTGGCCGCATAAAACTCGAAGTGATTTTATCAGAGTGTTAAATGGCGACAATCTTTATTAACAACTCGATATGTTGAATTTCGTCGTGACATTAGAGGAACTAACTGAAAAGCCACGGAAAGGGTGAGATTATTTGATTGGTGAAGGTTTCGGCCATGGTGTAAATTTACGCACGGTTTATCGGGGTGGCCCGCAGGGCCTCGTTCTACTTCTGGATGGCGCCTATGGCAGCAATTGACGTCTCTTTATATCTGAAGTTTTTCATCGGTTTGTTCGCGATCATCAACCCGCTCGGCCTGTTGCCGGTGTTTGTCAGCCTGACCAGCCATCAAACGCCGGAAGAGCGGATGAAGACCAACACCACCGCCAACATTGCGGTGATGATCATCCTGCTGGTCTCCATGTACATGGGGCAGCTGATCCTCGATGGTTTCGGCATCTCGCTGGCGTCGTTTCGCATTGCCGGCGGCTCGCTCATTACCCTGATCGCCTGGTCCATGCTGCAGGGCAAGCTGGGGGAGGTGAAGCACAACAAGCAGGAGAAAGGGGAGCTCGCCGCGCGGGAATCTGTCGCTGTGGTGCCGCTGGCGCTGCCGCTGATGGCCGGCCCCGGCGCCATCTCTTCCTCTATTGTCTATGCCAGCCAGAGCACCTGGTCCCAGATGCTGGGGATGTCGGTGGTAGTGATGGTGTTTGCCTTCTGCTCCTGGCTCATCTTCCGCGCCGCCCCCCTGCTGTTCAAGGTGATGGGCAACACCGGCATCAACGTGGTCACCCGGATCATGGGTCTCATCATGATGTCGCTTGGCATCGAGATCATGGTGGCGGGGATCAAGGGGGTCTTCCCCGGATTGATGTGATTCAGGTCTGTTTTGTTGGAGCCGGTCCTCGTGACCGGCTTTTTATTGTTTCTTTTTTGTTGGTCATTTCCTAGAATCGAGCGGGTTTGTATAAAAAACGTCCATCACGCGATATTTAAATTCTGAATAATTGGTTAAAAGCTGCTTTTTTGACCATGAAGTCCAGTCCTGCCTGACAATATCTATTGCATTATCAGAAATGTCAGGGAATTATGCTGGCTGCGGGGTACTTGTCCCGTTGATGGAAAATTGCATGGAATGTTCTTGTGGAGTATGGAAATGACTCATAAAAAAACAATGATTAATA
This sequence comes from Aeromonas sp. V90_14, assembly GCF_029967615.1. Classification (NCBI taxonomy): domain Bacteria; kingdom Pseudomonadati; phylum Pseudomonadota; class Gammaproteobacteria; order Aeromonadales; family Aeromonadaceae; genus Aeromonas; species Aeromonas sp. V90_14. The sequence goes on from NZ_JASCAS010000003.1 coordinate 113,812, forward strand.
CCCTCTTGGTGGCAGCACTGTTCGGCGGTGTCAACGCGGCACAAGCCGCCGATGTTCCCGCAGGTACCAAACTGGCTGACGTTCAGCAGCTGGTAAAAGGCAATGGCTCCGAGCCTGCCACTCTCGACCCGCACAAAACCGAAGGAACGGTTGAATCCAATATTCTGCGCGACCTGTTCGAAGGTCTCGTTGCCTCCGGCCCCAAAGGGGAAGTGCTTCCCGCCATGGCCGAGTCCTGGGAAACCAAGGACAACAAACACTTCGTGTTCCACCTGCGCAAAGATGCCAAGTGGTCCAACGGGGATCCCGTGACAGCCCACGATTTCGAGTTCGCCTTCAAGCGGGCCGTGGATCCCAAGACGGCGTCTCCCTACTCCTGGTATCTGGAGATCCCGACCATCGTCAATGCCAGCGAGATCATCGCCGGCAAGAAAGCGGCCGACACCCTGGGCGTGAAGGCTGTGGACGACTACACCTTCGAGGTGCAGCTGGAGAAGGCGGTGCCTTACTTCGTCAGCATGCTCTCCCACACCACCACCTACCCAGTGCCGAAGAAGGTGATCGAGAAGTTTGGTGACAAGTGGACCCAGCCCGGCAACATGGTATCCAACGGTGCCTATGTGCTGAAGGATTGGGTGGTCAACGAGCGCGTCGACGTCGAGCGCAACCCGAACTACTGGAACAACGCCAAGACCGTCATCAACAAGGTGACCTATCTGCCGATCCAGTCCACCAACGCCGAGCTGAACCGCTATCTGGCCGGCGAAGTGGATCTCACCTACAACATGCCCATCGAGCGCTTCAAGCAGATGAAGAAGGAGCTGCCGAACGAGGTGAAGGTGAGCGGCTATGTCGGTACCTACTACTACCAGTACAACTTCAAGCACAAGCCGTTTGATGACGTGCGGGTGCGTACCGCCCTCTCTTATGCCATCGACCGCAACGTGATCGCCGACAAGGTGATGGGCAAGGGCGAGACTCCGGGCTACACCCTGGTGCCTGATTTCGTGGACGGCTTCAAGCCGGTGGCGCCGGCCTGGTCCAAGCTGACCCAGGCAGAGCGCGATGCCAAGGCGAAAGAGCTGCTGACCGAAGCCGGTTTCGGCCCGGGCAAACCGCTCAAGTTCGAGCTGCTCTACAACACCGACGACAACCACAAGAAGGTGGCGGTTGCCGTGGCCTCCATGTGGAAGAAGCTGGGCGTGCAGGTGAGCCTGGTCAACCAGGAATGGAAAACCTACCTGGAAACCAAGAAACAGGGTCAGTTTGATGTGGGCCGTGCCGGCTGGATCGCCGACTACAACGAAGCCTCTTCCATGCTGGATCTGATGCAGACCACCCACGGCAACAACGACGGCAAATACTCCAATCCGGCGTTTGACAAGCTGATGAACGAGTCGCGCAATCAGGTGGATGCCGATGCCCGCAACAAGCTCTATGTGCAGGCCGAAGAGATCCTGGCCAAGGACATGCCGATCGCTCCCATCTATCAGTACGTGACCTCCCGCATGGTCAAGTCCTACGTGGGCGGCTACCCGGCCAACCCGCTGGACAACCTCTACAGCAAAGACATGTACATCATTGCTCACTGAGTAAAGTAACACGTCGCATAACAAAGCAGGCCCGCCGGATGGCGGGCCTTTATTACAACCGCGACCCTTTGGAAGCAGTACAGGACAGGAATTGTCTATGTTGAAATTCATTTTTAAACGTCTACTGGAAGCGATCCCGACTCTGCTGGTCTTGATCACCGTCTCCTTCTTCATGATGCGTTTCGCGCCGGGCAACCCCTTCACCAGCGAACGCTCCCTGCCGCCGGAAGTGCTGGCCAACATCGAAGCCAAATATGGCCTCGACAAGCCCATCGGCGTGCAATACCTCACCTATCTGGGCAACCTTGTGCAGGGCGACCTCGGTCCCTCCTTCAAATACAAGGACTTCACCGTCAACGATCTGGTGAGCCAGGCGCTGCCGGTATCGGCCAAGATTGGCTCCTTCGCCTTTCTGTTCGCGGTGACACTGGGGGTCACCTTCGGCACCATTGCCGCCTTGAAACAGAATACCGTCATCGACTACCTGTTGATGTCGTCGGCCATGGCCGGGGTGGTGATCCCGGGCTTTGTGCTGGCGCCCTTGCTGGTGTTGCTGTTCAGTATCCATCTCGGCTGGTTCCCGGCCGGTGGCTGGCAGGGCGGCGGGGTGCAATTCATGGTGCTGCCGGTGTTCGGCATGATGATGTACTACATCTCCGCCATCTCGCGGATCATGCGGGGCAGCATGATCGAGACCATGAACTCCAACTTCATCCGTACCGCCCGCGCCAAGGGTTTGCCGCTGCGCCACATTATCCTGAAACACGCGCTGCGTCCGGCCATGCTGCCGGTGGTCTCCTATCTGGGACCGGCGTTCGTCGGCATCATCACGGGTTCCGTGGTGATCGAGACCATCTTCGGCCTGCCGGGGATTGGTCAGCTGTTCGTCAACGGTGCCCTCAACCGTGATTACTCCATGGTGCTCGGTCTGACCATTCTGGTCGGCGCCCTCACCATCACCTTTAACGCCGTGGTCGATATTCTCTATGCCTTTATCGATCCCAAGATCCGTTACTAAGTCGGGAGTACATCATGGTTGTCACAACTGAAAAACGCGAAGCCGTCGAGGCGTTCGCCCAGCAAGTGGAAGTGGTGGAAGGACGCTCCCTGTGGAAGGATGCCCGTCGCCGTTTCCTGCGCAACAAGGCCGCGCTCACCAGCCTCATCATCCTGACCATCATCGGTCTGGCGGTGATCGTGGGGCCGCATCTGTCCCAATACACCTTCGACGATCCTGACTGGGGCGCCATGCAGGCGGCTCCGGACATGGAAACCGGCCACTGGTTCGGCACCGACAGCCTGGGGCGCGATCTGTTCGTGCGCACCCTGCTCGGCGGGCGGATCTCGCTGATGGTCGGCATCATGGGGGCCATGGTGGCCGTCATCATCGGCACCCTCTACGGCGCGGCCTCCGGCTTTATCGGCGGTCGGGTCGACAGCCTGATGATGCGGGTGCTTGAGATCCTCAACGCCTTCCCCTTCATGTTCTTCGTGATCATGCTGGTGACCTTCTTCGGCCGCAACCTGGCGCTCATCTTCATCGCCATCGGCGCGGTGAGCTGGCTCGACATGGCGCGGATCGTGCGAGGCCAGACCCTGAGCCTCAAGAGCAAGGAGTTCATCGAGGCGGCTCACGTCTGCGGCGTCTCCAAGTGGAAGATCATCACCCGTCACATCGTGCCGAACGTGCTGGGTATCGTGGCGGTCTACGCCACCCTGCTGGTGCCGGGCATGATCATGTTCGAATCCTTCCTGAGCTTCCTGGGGCTGGGCGTACAAGAGCCCATGACCAGCTGGGGCGCTCTGCTGGATGAAGGCTCCAAGTCGATGGAAGTGGCCATCTGGCAACTCCTGTTCCCCGCCGGTTTCATGGTGGTGACCCTGTTTTGCTTCAACTTCCTCGGGGATGGTCTGCGTGACGCCCTCGATCCGAAGGATCGCTGAGAAAGCGGCGAAGGAGCGCTGAAACAACGCGCCGAAGGGCCGCAGAGCGCGGCTCAATCGGGCGGATAGCGCATCGGATCGACAGGAAAACGTCACGAAAGATCGATAAGGAGTTTTTATGAAATTACTGGATGTAAAAGATCTGCGGGTCGAGTTCAAGACCCCGGACGGCAATGTGGTGGCGGTCAACGACCTCAACTTCTCCCTCGCTGCGGGCGAGACCCTGGGGATCGTCGGCGAGTCCGGTTCGGGCAAATCCCAGACCGCGTTCGCCATCATGGGGTTGCTGGCCAAGAACGGTGTCATCACCGGTTCGGCCAAATTTCAGGGCGACGAGATCCTGAATTTGCCGGAGCACAAGCTCAACAAGATCCGCTCCGAGAAGATCGCCATGATCTTCCAGGACCCCATGACCTCGCTCAACCCCTACATGAAGGTGAAGGATCAGCTGATGGAAGTGCTGATGCTGCACAAGGGCGTCAGCAAGGCCGAAGCGTTCGAAGAGTCGGTGCGCATGCTGGATGCGGTCAAGATCCCGGAAGCGCGCAAGCGGATGGGGATGTATCCTCACGAATTTTCCGGTGGCATGCGCCAGCGGGTGATGATCGCCATGGCGCTGTTGTGCCGGCCGCAATTGCTGATCGCCGACGAGCCGACCACCGCGCTGGACGTGACCGTGCAGGCCCAGATCATGACCCTGATGAACGAGCTCAAGCGCGAGTTCAATACCGCCATCATCATGATCACCCACGATCTGGGCGTGGTGGCGGGGATCTGCGACAAGGTGCTGGTGATGTATGCCGGCCGTACCATGGAGTACGGCAAGGTCAACGATATCTTCTATCGCCCGAGCCACCCCTATACCGAGGGCCTGTTGCGCGCCATTCCCCGCCTCGACACCGAAGGGGAAGAGCTGCCTACCATCCCGGGCAATCCGCCCAACCTGCTGCGTCTGCCCACCGGCTGCCCCTTCCAGGAGCGCTGCCACCGGGTGAGCGAGATTTGCGGCAAGCAGTCGCCAATTCTGACGCCGTTCAACGACGGCCGGGAGCGGGCCTGCCACTGGGTATCGGATGCCATGATCAAGGGAGTGAACTAAATGGGGACTGACAAGAAACTGCTGCTGGAAGTGTCCGACCTCAAGGTCCACTTCAGCATCAAGAGTGACAAGGCCTGGCCCTGGGCCAAACCCTCCGCCCTGAAGGCGGTGGACGGGGTGACCCTGCGCCTGTACGAAGGGGAGACCCTCGGCGTGGTGGGGGAGTCGGGCTGTGGCAAATCCACCTTTGCCCGGGCACTGATCGGCCTGGTGCCGGCCACCGACGGCAAGGTGGTGTGGCTTGGCAACGATCTGACCAAGCTCGACCAGAAGGCGCTGCGCGAGAAGCGCAAAGAGATCCAGATGATCTTCCAGGATCCGCTGGCCTCCCTCAACCCGCGCATGACCATCGGCGACATCATCGCCGAGCCGCTCATCACCTTCTATCCCGACCTCTCCCGAGATCAGGTGAAGGAGAAGGTGCGGGCCATGATGAGCAAGGTGGGGCTCTTGCCCAACCTGGTCAACCGCTATCCTCATGAGTTCTCCGGCGGTCAGTGCCAGCGCATCGGCATCGCCCGGGCGCTGATCCTCGAACCCAAGATGATCATCTGTGACGAGCCGGTGTCGGCGCTGGATGTCTCCATCCAGGCCCAGGTGGTCAACCTGCTCAAGGCTATCCAGAAGGAGATGGGGCTGTCGCTCATCTTCATCGCCCACGACTTGTCGGTGGTCAAACACATCTCGGATCGGGTGCTGGTGATGTATCTGGGCAATGCGGTGGAGCTGGGGACCCGCAAGGAGATCTTCGCCAACCCCTTGCACCCCTATACCAAGGCGCTGATGTCGGCCGTGCCCATTCCGGATCCGGATCTGGAACGCAGCAAGACCATCCAGATCCTGGAGGGGGATTTGCCATCGCCGATGAACCCGCCGTCAGGCTGCGTGTTCCGTACCCGCTGCCCGGTGGCCGGCCCTGAGTGTGCCAAGACCCGGCCTCAGCTCGAGGGCAACTTCGACCATGCGGTCTCCTGTCTCAAGGCGGATCCGCTCTGAGGATGAACAGGCAGAACAGGGCGCCCGGGTGGCGCCCTGTTTTTTTGCAGCCGGCATGAAGATGCCTCTTGGCGTTATCTTTTTCCGCTGTTACTATCCGCGCAACAAGGGGAGTAACTTCTCGCCGGTTTGTCGTCATTACGGTGCACCCATATCCTGCAGTGCACCCGGCAGCCGGGCAGTTGACGCAAGTCGGCTGTAAGTGAGACCTTGCCGAGAGGCAAGGTGTATCTGCTCCAAACGCAAACCCACGCCTCTCGGTCGTGGGTTTTGTCGTTTTTGGGAGAAGTGAACATGGGTGAATGGTGGATGTGGGCCGGTTTCTTCAGCATAGTGCTGGTCCTGTTATGGATTGATATCCGCTTTGTCGGCGGCGGCAAGGCGCACAAGGTGTCGCTCAAAGAGGCAGGGATCTGGTCCCTCATCTGGATCAGCGTGGCGCTCTTGTTCAACCTGGCCATCTGGTTCTGGCTGGATCACAGCGCAGGCCGTGAAATTGCCAACCAGAAGGGGCTGGAGTTCCTTACCGGCTACCTCATCGAGAAGGCGCTGGCGGTGGACAACGTCTTCGTCTGGCTGATGCTGTTCGGCTACTTTGCCATTCCGGCAGAGCTGCAGCGCCGGGTACTGCTGTACGGGGTACTGGGTGCCATCGTGATGCGGGCCGGCATGGTGTTCGCCGGCAGCTGGCTCATCGAGCAGTTCCACTGGATCCTCTACCTGTTCGGCGCCTTCCTGCTGCTGACCGGGGTCAAGATGCTGTGGGCGGCCGACAAGGAGCCGGATCTGGCCAACAACCCGCTGCTGGGCTGGATGCGCCGTCGCTTCAAGGTGACGGAGACGCTGGAGGGGGAGAACTTCTTCGTCTGGCGCGATGGTGTGCGTTACGCCACGCCGCTGCTGCTCATTCTGGTGCTGGTGGAGGTGAGCGATCTCATCTTCGCGGTGGACAGCATCCCAGCCATCTTCGCGGTGACCACGGATCCCTTCATCGTGCTGACCTCCAACATCTTCGCCATCATGGGTCTGCGTGCCATGTACTTCCTGCTGGCGGGCGTAGCCGAGCGTTTCGCTCTGCTCAAGTACGGCCTGGCGCTGATCCTGATGTTCATCGGGGTCAAGATGCTGCTGCTGGATATCTTCAAGATCCCCACCGGCATTGCATTGGGCGTGGTTGCGCTGATCCTGCTGGCCTCCATGGGGCTGAGCCTCTGGGTGACCCGCAAGAAAACGGCATAATTGGCGAACAAGCAAAAGGGCTCCCACGGGAGCCCTTTTTTATGGCAAAGACTGGCTTAGCGCTTGATCTTCTTGGGGTTGGTGTAGCCCCAGATGGTGTACATGTCCGCCAGCAGGGCGCCGTTGTACTCCTCGAGATCCGCCTGTTTCACCTCGGCCTCACCCTGGCGGCCGAACAGCACTACCTCGTCACCGGGTTTGACCCCTTTCAGATCGGTCACGTCCACCATGATGGTGTTCATGGAGGTCTTGCCCACCACCGGCACTTTCTGGCCCTGGATCAGCACATAGGCCTTGTTGCTCAGCGCCCGGCGATAGCCGTCGGAGTAGCCCAGCGGCAGGTTGGCGAGCCAGGAGTCGCGCTTGAGGGTGAAGGTGCGGTCATAACCGACGGTGTTGCCGGCCGGGTAGTGGTTGACGGAGGCAACCTGGGTCTTGAACGCCATCACCCGCTTGTACTCGGTGTAGGAGGGGATGGAGTCACCGTACAGCAGGCCGCCCGGGCGCACCATGTCGAAGTAGGCGTCCGGCACTTCCAGGGTGGCGAAGGAGTTGGCGGCGTGGATGGTGATCTTGCTGCGATCCAGCTTGCCCGCTTCCAGCAGCCACTGGGAGTCCAGCTTGAACTGGGCCAGCCCCATCTTGACGTCCTCTTTCTCCTCCACCGGGAAGTGGGTCATGATGCCGACCGGGGTGATCCCCTTGAGCTTGAGCATGGCCAGCGCGTCTTCCTTGGAGTCAGCCAGACGCAGATCGATGCCGTTGCGGCTCATGCCGGCGGAGTTGAGCGCGATGTGCACCGGGATATTGGTGTGGTGGCGCTGGGCGATGTCGGCGATGCCCTGGGCACTCACCAGGCTGCCGATGAGCTCTTCCATCTTGTAGGGCAGGGCCTGCTCCACTTCGGCCGGGGTGGCGGCACGTACCCGCATCAGGCGGCCGGTGAAGCCCTTCTCGCGGGCCACGCGGGCCTCTTCATTGCTGGCGATGCCGATGCAGGGGATACCGGCCTTGACCACCGAGGGGACCAGCAGGTCGATGCCGTGGCCGTAGGCGTCGGCCTTCATGATGGCGCAGATCTTCGGCCCTTTGTCACCGAGGCGATCCTTGAGGGTCTGGATGTTGTGCTCGAAGGCGCCGAGATCGACTTCCAGCCAGGCATTGCTGGCGGTCTGCACTTCGCCGTTGCGATGATCGCTGGCCAGCGGCAGGTAAGGGGCCGCGACGGCCTGACCGGCCAGCAGGCCCAGGATCAGCGTGGCCAGCAGTGTCTTCTTGTGCATGGGGTGGTTCCTTTTTTATTGTTTGGGTTGAGGTGCATGACGGTCGCTAGGGGCCGTTTTCACGCAGATGGGATAAAGTGTAGCCAAGGCATTGTTATTGTTATGAACTTTGACAATTTTCCAGGGCGCTATTCCCGTCGGGAAGTGTAACGCAAGGTGCCGATCGTGGCACCCTCCAGGAGTCAATAGATGATGAGTCTTGAGTGTCGGGTGCCACCGCTGCTGCTGTTTGGTCTGATCGTGGCGGCCATGCTGGGATGGGGGGGCGCCGCCGAGAGCGGCAGTGGCGCCGGTTGGCGGCTGGCTGCTTTGTTGCTGGCGGTGCTGGGCACTGTGTTTGGCTTGGGGGGCGTGCTGCGCTTTCGCCGCCAGGGCACCACGGTGACGCCGCTGCACCCCGAGCAGGCCAGGGCGCTGGTAACGGGCGGGCTCTATCGCCTCAGCCGCAATCCCATGTACCTGGGGCTGCTCTGCTGGACGATGTCGCTGGCCTGTTATCTGGGGGGGTTGTGGGTGTGGCTCGGTCCGCTGTTGCTGTGGGGCTGGCTCAGCCGCTGGCAGATAGTGCCGGAGGAGCGGGCGCTGCAGGCCCGCTTTGGCGATGCCTATGCCGATTATTGCCGGCGGGTGAGGCGTTGGTGTTGAGCCTTGCCGTGTCGCCATGAAGCATAAAAAAACGGCCCGCATCTGCGGGCCGTTTTGATGGAGGTGATGCGGGGATCACGCCTTGGCGGTATCCACGTCACCCAGAGGTTCGGTTTCACCCAGGCTGTCTTCGCTCTTGGCGACCACGCTGGCGGCGATGGCGTTGCCCAGCACGTTGGTGGCGGAGCGACCCATGTCGAGGAAGTGGTCGATGCCAAGCAGCAGCAGGATGCCTGCTTCCGGGATGTGGAACTGGTTGAGGGTGGCGGCAATCACCACCAGAGAGGCGCGCGGTACGCCGGCCATCCCCTTGGAGGTGACCATCAGCAGCAGCAGCATGGTGATCTGCTGGGCCATGGAGAGCTCGATGCCGTAGGCCTGGGCGATGAACATCACCGCGAAGGTGCAGTACATCATGGAGCCATCCAGGTTGAAGGAGTAGCCCATCGGCAGCACGAAGCTGGCGATGCGTTTGTCACAACCGAACTTCTCCAGACGATCCAGGGTCTTCGGGTAGGCAGCTTCGGAGCTGGCGGTGGAGAAGGCCAGCAGGATCGGCTCGCGGATCATCGCCAGCAGGGTCACGATGCGGCGGCGGATAAACAGGCTGCCCATGGCGATCAGCAGCAGCCAGAGGCAACCCAGAGCCAGGTAGAACTGCGCCATGAAGGTGCCGTAGGTGGCGAGGATGCCGAGCCCTTCCTTGGCGACCATGGCGGCAATGGCGCCAAACACCGCGAACGGGGCGAAGTTCATCACGTAGCCGGTCACTTTGAGCATGATCTCGGCGGCGCTGGCCATCAGCATCACCACCGGTTTGGCGGCATCACCCAGCGCGGCGGCAGCCAGCCCGAAGAACAGGGAGAACACCACGATCTGCAGGATTTCGTTGGTGGCCATCGCCTCGATCACGCTTTTGGGAATTGCGTGGGTGACGAAATCCTTGAGGGAGATGGCGCTGGCAACCACGCCGGAGCTGGCGGTGTCGTCAGGCAGGGAGAGGGAGAGCCCCACGCCCGGTTGCATCAGGGTGACCATCACCAGACCCAGGGTCAGTGACAGCAGGGAGGCCAGCATGAACCAGCCCAGGGTTTTAGCGCCGATACGGCCCACGGTGCGGGTATCGCCCATCTTGGCGATGCCGACCACCAGGGTGGTGAACACCAGGGGGGCGATGATCATCTTGATCAGACGCAGGAAGATATCGGTCAACAGGGTGATGTCGCTGGCAAAGCCGGCGGCCTGGTCAGGGGCAAACATGCGATAGCCCTGGCCAGTCAGGATACCAACCAGCATCGCGATGAGGATGGCAACCGTCAATTTGTTCATTTTCATGGGGTGGGTCCCAGTTTTGATAAGTGCAGAGCGTTTCAAGCGGCAAGGGTGCCGCTTCAGTCCGTTTTTGTGATCCGAGCCGTAGATTCCTGACAGCCGGTGTGCTGGCAGCATGCCTAATCCGGGGGGGTAAATCCAGCGCCTTGTAGCAGAATTTTATCTTGCCATTAGTTGTATGTGATATAGATCTTGCAATTTGGCTATATTAATCGCTGTTTATTTTAATGTTTGCAAGATAATCAGCTTTCATGGTTTGGTCGTTTTTCGCGCTGCGAGTGAGGGTGAAGATGAGCAACGCCGAGATGCGGTGCTCCACGGTGCGCTGATCCAGAAAGGGATCTGGCTCGTCGTCATCAAACCCGAACAGGGGGCGACTCGGCGTCACCCTGACCGCGTCCCGCTGCAGGGTCAATTCATTGACCTCAAGCCACTGATAACCTTCGGCTTGTGCCACTTCGCCCGCCCGTTTCAGCACATACTTGCGGGCGGTTTCCCGGCTCACCAGATCGTTGCCGACAAATTCCAGCTGCCACTTGTCAGGCCCGAGCCGGGTCTGGGAGAAACCGGTCTGGCCATTCCAGAACGATGGCTGGCTGTGATAAGGGGTGGCACAGCCGAGCAGCAGGAGAGCGCAGAGGCCGAGCCACAGCAGACGCTGGCAAAAGGGGTGGGGAGAGGGCATCTCGAACACCGGTTGGCAACACAGGGCATCACTACAGCACAAACCGATCGGCGGCACAATGCAGGCCGGGTGGCGCGCCGCGCCAAAAAGAAAAGGCCTTGTCATCTGACAAGGCCTTTCTCGGGGAATTTGGTCGGTGTGAGAGGATTCGAACCTCCGACCCTCTACACCCCATGCAGATGCGCTACCTGGCTGCGCTACACACCGACGGAGTCAGCTCGGCTGACGGGGGCTGAGTTTATGGAGATGGACCCTGCCTGTCAACAGCGGAAATTCCACTCCGGGATCGTTCGCCTGCTTTGCGAGCAATCTGCGCTTAAAGTGCCGCCAATCGCCGAAAAACCGCGCATGACAGGGCCGTGAGCGACTGCAAAAAAACAGGCCGCCCGGGTGGGCGGCCTGTGATGGCGCTGTGGTGACAGCGTACATACAAGAGGGATCAGCGGGTGAAGGTGAGCCGCTTGCCCAGCACCTCGTTGGTGACCTGGCCGTTTTGCCAGGCGATCTGGCCATTGACCAGGGTCATCTCCACCGTGCTGTGGAAACGGTAGCCGTTGAAGGGCGACCAGCCGCACAGATAGAGCAGGTTGCTGTCGTTGACCACGTAGGGCTTGCCCAGATCCAGCAGCACCAGGTCGGCGAAGTAACCCTCGCGGATGTAGCCGCGATCCTGCACCTGGAAGCGCTCGGCCACCGCGTGGGAGGTCTTCTTGACGATGGTTTCCAGCGAGAATACCCCGTTGTGGTAGAGCTCCAGCAGGGCCAGCAGGGAGTGCTGCACCAGCGGCACGCCGGACGGCGCCTTGAAGTAGCTGTTCTGCTTCTCTTCCCAGGTGTGGGGAGCGTGGTCGGTGGCGATGATGTCGAGCACGTCATTGCGCACCGCATCCAGCAGGGCGTGCTGGTCGGCGGCGCTCTTCACCGCCGGGTTGCACTTGATCTGGCTGCCCAGGGTGTCGTAGTCCGCCTCGTTGAAGAACAGATGGTGAACGCACACCTCGGCGGTGATGTTCTTGTCCTTGAGATCCTTCAGGTCCGGGGTGGCGGTGAAGAGCGACAGCTCCTTGGCGGTGGTCAGGTGCAGCACGTGCAGCTTGGCGCCGTACTGCTTGGCCAGGGAGACCGCCAGGCTGGAGGATTTGTAGCAGGCGTCGGCGCTGCGGATGCGGCCGTGCTCGCGCATCGGCACATCTTCGCCCCACTTGGCGCGGGCTTCGTCTTCCAGCACCTTGATGGTGGGGGTGTCTTCGCAGTGGGTGACGATCATCACCGGGCTCTCGCGGAAGATGGCGGCCAGGGTCTCCTGATTGTCCACCAGCATGTTGCCGGTGGAGGCACCCATGAAGATCTTGATGCCGCAGGACTGTTTCGGATCGAGCTTCTTGATCTCTTCCAGGTTGTCGTTGGTGGCGCCGAGGTAGAAGCTGTAGTTGGCGGCGGAGGAGTTGGCGGCTATCTGGTATTTGGCTTCGAGGGCATCGAGGGTGGTGGTCTGGGGATTGACGTTGGGCATTTCCATGAAGCTGGTGGTGCCACCGGCCACGGCGGCCCGGGATTCACTGGCGATGGTCCCCTTGTGGGTCAGCCCTGGCTCCCGGAAGTGGACCTGATCATCGATCATTCCGGGGATGAGGTGACGGCCCGCGGCATCGATCACCACTGCATCAGGGGCCTGGATATCCGGGGCGATGCGGGCGATCCGTTCCCCTTCGATCAGCACGTCGGAGGCATAGATGCGGCCTTCGTTGACCAGGGTGGCATTCTTGATAAGCAATTTGTTCATGGGGGGTTCCAGTTCCTTTGCCGATAATCGCGGGTCATAATAGCGCAAACCGCCCTTTCTCTGTAGCAAGGCCTGACTGATGAAGTTATTTGTAAAAGATTTGACCGTGATCGACTCCAGCTACCTGTGCGAACGCCGCGGTATGGTGGGGGAGAGCTGGCTGGTGGACATCGAAATGAGCGGCGAGCTCAACGAGATGAGCATGTTGCTGGACTTCGGCCGGGTCAAGAAACTGATCAAGTCGATCATCGACGACGAGGTGGATCACAAGCTGCTGGTGCCGACCGAATGCCCCCTGGTGCAGGTAGCCCAGCTGGACGGTGACGAGAGCACCGTCGATCTGCTGCGGCCGGGCCGCTCCATTCACCTGCGCTGTCCGAGCCAGGGCTTTGCCTTCATTCCGGCGCCCCAGGTGGACAAGGAGTCCGTCACCCGTTATCTGCTGGCGGTGCTGGCCAAGCGGCTGCCGGGCAACATCAAGGATCTGTCGCTGACCCTGCGCCAGGAGGCCATCGACGGCGCCTTCTACCACTACAGCCACGGCCTCAAGAAGCACGACGGCAACTGCCAGCGCATTGCCCACGGCCACCGCTCTCCCATCGAGATCCACGTGGACGGCGAGCGCGACCAGGAGCTTGAGCTTAACTGGGCCGAGCGCTGGGCCGACATCTACCTGGGGACCGACGAGGATCGGGTGGCCCTCGGTGAGCTCGCGTTGAGCGAGCAGGCCAAGGCCATCCTGCAAGAGGCTGGCGAGCACTATGTCGGCTTCAAGTATGTGGCGCCGCAAGGGCTGTTCCAGCTGGCCATGCCGGCGGCGGAGGTGGAGATGATCGACACCGACACCACCATCGAGCTGCTGGCCCACTACATCGCCCGCGAGGTGAAGAAGAGCGTGGGTGACAAGTTCATCAAGATTGTCGCCTATGAAGGGGTGGGCAAGGGCGCCATCGCCTACGCCTGATCCCGCGCCGCTTGCCAGTAAAAAACAAGGCCCCGCATCTGCGGGGCCTTGTCGTTGCCGGGGCTGGCGTGGGCGTCAGGCGCTGAGCCGGAAGCGCTTGACCAGGCTCTCCTGCTGCTCGGCCAGCGAGTCGAGCTGCTGGCTGGTTTCGGCCACCCGCTCTATGCCCTGATAGTTGAGATCCGAGATGTCGGAGATGCGGTTGAGGTTGGTGGCGATGTCGGCGCTGGTGGCCTGCTGCTGCTCGGCGGCGGAGGCAATCTGGCTCGACATGTCGCTGATGAGCACCACTATGCCCTGCACCTCCTCCATGGCGTTGTTGGCGTGGGAGCTCTGATCCATGCAGCTGTCCATCTCGCGCGAGCACTCCTGCATCACGGTGACCGCCTTGGCGACCCCCTGCTGCAGGTTCTCGATCATGGTCTGGATTTCGCTGGTGGACTGGGCGGTGCGCCCGGCCAGGCTGCGCACCTCGTCGGCCACCACTGCAAAGCCGCGTCCCTGCTCGCCGGCCCGGGCCGCTTCGATGGCCGCATTGAGGGCCAGCAGGTTGGTCTGCTCGGCGATGCCACGAATGACGTCGAGGATGTTGCCGATCTGGCCGCTCATGGCACTCACGTCGCCAATCACCTTGCCGGTCTGCTGCAGCTTGCCCGCCAGCTGGTGGGTGGTGGTGATGTTGCCGGCCATCACCTTGCGGCCGGTCTCGGAGGCTTTCTCCACGTCCATCACCCGCTCCAGGGTCTGGTTGGCGGCCTGGGCCACCTCGCGCACCGAGGCCTCCATCTGGGTCATGGCGGCGGCGACCGAGGCGGTCTCCTGGCGCTGTTTCTCCAGATCCGCCCGCACCGATTCGGTGGTGTGGCGGTTGTCGTGGGCGGCGTTGTTGAGCTGGGCCGACGCTTGGGAGAGCTGGCTCAACACCTCGCCCATCTGCTCGATCAGCAGGTTGACCTGGCTGCCGAGCCGGCCGAATTCGTTGTTGCTGCGAAAACCGATGCGCTGGGTCATGTCGCCCTGGGTCACTTCGGTCAGCACCCGCAGCAGCTCCTTGAGCGGACGGCGAATGGCCTTGCCGAGGGTGTAGGCCACCAGGATGGCGATGGTGATGGCGATGACCAGCGCCACCCCCTGGGTGAGGGCGCTCTGGGTCTGCACCTTGCCGGAGGCGCGGATGCTGTTGTTCATCAGCTGTTGGCTCTGGGCGGTGATCTGCTCGAGCTTGCTCTGGATGTTGACGATGAGCTTGCTGGCCTGCTTGCTCTGCTCGCGCATCCGCTCCTGCTGCTGCATCAGCGCCAGGTACTGGGCCAGCACGCCGTCGCTGGCGGTGGTGTCGCGCACGAAGCCGTGCACGTAGTGGCCCATGTTGTTGTCAAAGTCCTTGAGCTCCCCCTGCAGATCCTTGATGGTGCTGTTGAAGCCCTCGATCTGCATCTTGTTGCGCTTGAGCGCCCCTTCGATGGGGGCGGGGATGCTCTGGTTGAGGGCATCCATGGTGGAGAGTTCAATGGCGGAGAGCTTGGTGGTCAGGGTCTCGGAGAGCATCTTGATGAAGCTGTCGTCGATGGTGATCATCATGTCCCCCAGGTTCTTCTTGAACTGGGGCAGGCTGACCTGGAACTGGCCCTTGGCCTGGTTCACCTTGTAGAGCCGGGTGAGCAGGGCCTGGTGTTCGGTGGGCAGGGTGTCGGTCAGCTGAAGGTAGTCCTTGACCAGCTGGTTGAGCGCGCCGAGCTCCCCCTGCAGCTCCGGGTGTTCCGCCGCCTGCCGGGCGAGGGTGGCTAGGGTCTGGTCGACCAGCGCCTTGGCCTGCTGCAGCTCGGCCACTTCGGCCGGGATCTGCTTGAGATCCTGCTCGGTCAGCACGTCGGTGAGCCATTTGTTGGCGCTGAGCAGGCTGATCTGGGTCTGGCTGCTGGCGATCACCAGCGGCATGGTCTGCCGGGTGACCTGATCCAGCGCCTGATTGAGCTCGCTCTGGCTGCGGAAGGTGAGTACCGAGGTGGCCGCCATCACGGCCACCAGGATGGCAAAGCCAAGATAGACCCTCTGCAAGATGGAGAGGTCTGACATTGTTTGTTTCATTATTGTCCCGCTGTATATGCAAAAGTCCCTTGCCTGAATACCCCGTCCATTTGATACCCTGCTACCACTGTGGGCGAGCAACGTCGGCAGACGTCTTCCGGCTATCGGTATTTTTAACAATAACTGAAGAGAATGGGACAACGGCTGTGTCAAATGTCGGCTTGTGTCACACTTGCCGGGCCTTGATGACGGGCGTTGGAACCGCTTGAGACAGGCATTGAATTTTCTTTTTCATATAAAGGAGTTATCCATGGCGCAAGAAACCATTTTCAGCAAAATCATCCGCAAAGAGATCCCCGCCGACATCCTTTATCAAGACGACCTGGTGACCGCCTTTCGCGACATCCAGCCCAAGGCCAAGACCCATATCCTGATCATCCCCAACGTGCTGATCCCCACCGTCAACGACGTGGAGCCGGATCACGAGCTGGCGCTGGGCCGGATGTTCACCGTCGCCCGCAAGCTGGCCAGCGAGGCGGGTATCGCCGAGGATGGCTACCGCCTCATCATGAACTGCAACCGCCACGGCGGGCAGGAGGTCTACCACATCCACCTGCATCTGGTCGGCGGCCAGCCGCTGGGACCCCTGCTCAGCCTGTGATGCCGCGCCTTCCACTGGCCGGCCTGCTGCTGGCCGGTTCCCTGCTGGGGGGTTGTGCCTCCCACTGGCAAGACATGTTCGTCTCCTATTCCGATCAGATGGTGCCGCTGCGCAACCAGCTGTTGCTGGGTCATGCCGCCGAGGCGCTGCCCGAGGTGCGCGATTCCACGCCGGGGGACGATACCTATGTGCTGGACCGGCTCGAGCAGGGGCGCATCGCCTGGCTGGCGAGTCAGGACGCCAGCAGCAAGCAGGCCTTTGCCGCCGCTGACAGCCGGCTGGCGTGGGAAGACAATCAGGCCGAGTACCGGATCAGCCAGGGGCTGGCCCAGGCGGGCAGCCTGCTCACCAACGACCAGACCATGGTCTATCGGGCGCCCGATTACGAGCGCACCATGCTGCACCATTATCTGGCTCTCAACTACCTGCAGCGCGGGGATGCCGAGGGCGCGCTGGTGGAGGTGCGCCGCGCCAACCAGGTGCAGGAGCAGGCCCTCAAACGGCGGGCCGACGAGGTGCGCAAGGCAAAGCAAAAGAGCGAAGAGGCCGAGGCTGAAGGGGAGATGCGTCAGCTGATGTCGCGCGGCGCCCCCGAGCTCGACCGGCTGATCGGGCGGGTCAAGAACGGTTTTCAGAACGCCTACACCTTCTATTTCTCCGGCGTGCTCTATGAGGCGGCCGGCGATCTCAACGATGCCTGGGTCGATTATCAGCGCGGTTACCAGATAGCGCCGGACAACCGCAGTCTGCAGGATGCCTTGCTGCGCCTGGCTGTGCTTCGGGGCGCCGCGGACGAGATCCGCGAAACCGAGAAAAAGGTGGGTCGCAAAGCGCCACCACCAGCTAAAAATCAGGGCCAACTGGTGGTGCTGTTTGAAGATGGGCTGATCCCGGCACGGCGCGAGCTGTTCCTGCCGCTGCCCATCGCCACCTCCGGCGGCGATTTTCGCACCTTTACCGTCGCCATCCCCTATTACGATAATCGGGCCAGCGACACCGGGCCGCTCACGGTATCGGTGGGCAAGCGGGTCGAGCAGACCAGCGAGCTGGTCAGGCTGGAGGCGCTGGCGGCCAAAGATCTGCAGGAGCGGCTGCCCGGCATGCTGACCCGCCAGGCGCTGCGGCTGGTGGCCAAGGAGCAGGTGCGGCGCACCGCGGCCAAGGAGGGGGGCGATGTGGGCAACATTCTGGTCGGCATCTTCAATACCCTCTCGGAGCGGGCTGACACCCGCAGCTGGCTGACGTTGCCGGCGCAGGCAGCGAGCTGGCAGGGGATGCTGCCTGCGGGCGAGGTGGTCCTCACCCTGGGCGCGGGGGCAGCGCAGCGGCAATTGCCGCTCACCATCCACCAGGGACGCACCACCCTGGTGTGGGTGCAGCGGCTCGGCGCCGGGCTGACGACGCGGGTGATGCCGCTGTGACGGCGAACGATGGCAATACACATGAGTGACCGGTCGGGCCCCTCGGGGTCGCCGGCAAGGAGAGCAAGATGAAAGCACACGGGTTGGCCCTGGGCCTGGTTCTGCTGCTGGCAGGCTGCGCCACCAATACCTCCGGCGTGGCGCTCTATGGGGCGGCGGGTGCCGCGCCAGTGGCGGAGCAGCATCAAAACGTCAATGTCACCCTGACCGAGCTCAGCCGGCGCGAACAGAATGGCCTGCTGCAGGTCAATGTGGCGGCGGCCAGCACTCAGCGCGGTGACAACAAGCTGCAATACCTGTTCTATTGGTATGATGAGGCGGGGCAGGAGGTGGCCAGCGATGGCCGCGGCTGGACGCCGCTCAAGCTGCACGGCTATCAGACCCGCACCCTGTCTGCCCTGGCGCCGAGCCCGGCCGCCCGGGGCTACCGGATTTACGTACGCGAAGTGATTGAGGAATCCTACTGATGAAAATGAATCATGCCCTGCTGATCCTGACTGGCGCCCTGCTGCTGGGCGGCTGCTCCAGCACCACCGTCAGTTATGGCGATCCGACCGAAACCGAGACGGTGACCGTCGATTACGGTTCAAGCGATCTGCAGGCCATCGCCGACAAGATGGCGGATTCCATGCTGGCATCGCCGGCCACCAGCGAGATCACCGCCGGCGGCCGTCCGGTGATGTTCATGGACTCCATCCGCAACAAGACCTCCGAGCACATCGACACCGAGGCCATCACCGACACCATCCGCACCAAGCTGCTGCGCGCCGGCAAGTTCCGCTTTGTCGACATGAGCAAGGTGGCGGCGGTCAAGCAGCAGCTCGAATACCAGCAGAGCAGCGGCATGGTGGATCCTGCCTCCATGGTGCGCCTGGGCAAGCAGACTGGCGCCCGCTACATGGTCTATGGCAACCTCGCCAGCATCGTCAAGGACAATGGCAAGGTGAAGGATGTCTACTACCAGATGACCATGAACCTGATGGATCTGCAAAACGGCGAGCTGCTGTGGGCAGACCAGAAGGAAATCCGCAAGCAGGCCAAGAAGTCCACCTTTGGCTGGTAAGTCGAGCGAGGCCTCTCTGGCGGCGGCCGAGCGCGCTCTGTTGGCCCGCCTGCCGCCGCCCTGGCGCTCGGGCCGGCTGGCGCCATTGGCCAGCGGCTTGACCAACTGCAACTATCGACTGCGCCTCCCCTCGGGGCGCAGTCACTTTTTGCGCCAGGGCCACCCCGATCCGGTACGCCTTGGCATCGACCGGGCCACCGAATGGCAGCTCTATCAGGGGGCCGTGGGGCAGGGGCTGGCCTTGCCCTGCCATCACAGCGATCCCGCCACAGGCCTGATGCTGCTGGACTGGTGCGACGAGCCGAACTGGCTGGCGGCGCCGCCCCCGGCTGCGTTGCAGCCAGTGCTGCTGGCCGGGGTGCTGACGCGGCTGCACCGGTTGCCGGTGCCGAGCGTGGTGATGGCGGTGCGGGCCCACAGCGCAGGCTATCGTGCCAGGCTGGCCCGGGTGCCGGCCTGGCTGCCGGCGCTGGAGCGGGGGCTGCTGGCCAGCCGCGAGCCCGCTGATTGCTGGCTCCCTTGCCATCATGATCTCAATCCGGCTAATTTGTTGGGGAGCCGGCCCTGGGTCATCGACTGGGAGTATGGCGCCGCCGGGCATCCCGGCTTCGAGGTGGCCAGCATCCAGCGCACCCACGGCTGGCAGGATACCCAGCGCGAGGCGCTGGAGCAGACCTACTGCGAGCGGGCAGGGGGGCCGGTCGGCCCGCGCGGTTTTCAGAGCCGGGCCTTTTTGCCCTGGGTCGATTACATAGGGTTGCTGTGGGCGCTGCTGATGGCGGAGCAGCAGCCGGGGCCCGACTACCAGGCGCTGATCGATCTCAACCGGCAGCGGCTGGAGTAGGCATCAGGCATTATGAATCATCCGTTGCGTCAACCCTGTTTCATCAACATTGGAGCCCTGCATGGTGACCACCTTTTCCTGGCGCAAGCCCAGTAGCTGGAGTCTGCTGCTGCTCTGTCTGCTGCTGGCCGGCTGCTCCACCCGGGTCGTCTATTACTGGCTCGACGTGGCCATCGTCTGGCAGCTGGACGACTACTTCTCGCTGGATCGCGGCCAGAAGCGGCTGCTGGACAACGAAGTGAAGGGGCTGATGGCCTGGCACCGCCAGCGCGAGGTGCCCCGTTATGCCGACGATCTCGATGCGCTGGCCAAGGCGGTGGCGAGCCCCATGACCCCGGCCCAGGTCTCCCGCCATCTGGATGCGGCCCAGCAGAGCCTGACCCGCACCCTGGAGAACACGGTGCCGCGGGCGGTGCGGCTGGCGCGCACCCTGACCGAGGCGCAGGTGGCCATGTTCATGAAGGACCGGCTCACCCGTCAGGCGGAACGGGAAAAGGAGTTTGCCGACAAGCCCAGGGAGGAGATGCTCAAGGAGTTTCGCGACAAGATGAACGAGCGGCTGGTGTTCTGGATTGGCGAGGTGAAACCGGCCCAGGCCCCGCTGGTGGCCCAGTGGGCCCAGTGGCAGTACGAACTGCAGGCCCCCTGGCTTGAGTTCCAGACCGCCTGGACCAAGGAGCTGGACCGGCTGATGAAGCAGCGCCAGAGCCAGGACTTCGGCGCCCAGCTCACCGCCCTGCTGCAACAGGGGGACGGTCTGATGGATGGCCGCTTCACCGGCTACACCGACCAGTCGCGTCAGCGCACCGTCAACTGGCTGAGCGATCTCAGCCAGTCGCTGGACATCTCCCAGCGGGCCCACCTCTACAGCCTGCTCAAGGGCTATGCCCGCGATTTCAGGCAGATGTCGGAGGGATAATGGCGCCAAGGGGGCCGCAGGGCAGGGGCCGGTCGGCCCCCATGCCCTTGTTCTGGCGGGGCCCCTGTGGTAGTTTGCCCTTTCTATTATGCGGGAATTAACTTTTTGAGCCTGACCGACAAAGTGAAATTGGCGCTGATGACCCTGCTCATCACCCTCGCTCTGTTGTTCTCTACCCTCTCGGTGGAGGGGTTCAAGCTGCCCGCAGCCCAGCAGTCGACCCAGCAGGTACAGCTGATGGGGGAGAGTGCGGCGCCGACCGATGGCGGTCCGGTGATCCACAGTGCCAGCGACAGCGACGATGGGGTCGTCAAGTTCGTCAGCTCCCACCAGAATCACCTGCTGCGGCTCGAACACTCCCTGCGCAGCGATCATCAGCCCGGCAACGTGGTGTACCAGCTGATCATGAGCTGGTCCCAGCAGGCGATCCTGCTGCTGCTGTGCGGCCTGCTGTTCTATGCCGCCCTCTTCTATCGCAAACACAGTTTCCGCGATCGGTTTGCCACCATCCATCGGCACCGGTTGCAACGCCAGCACCTGCAATACCGTTTCTGTCAGAGTTACCTCGCCTGATCCCGATGGGGTCCGGTCCTTTCGCACCACCTCATCGCCTCCTGATGCCTGCTCACCGCGCGTGAACGGGCCACTGTCTCATTCGTATTTTCTTGCGTGCCGCCTGCGTGGCGAGTGCGCAGCCTTCTCCTGACAGAGGCTGATTTCATGAGAAAAAAGAGTCGTATCACCTTGAACCGCATGAACATGTGGCAGTACGCCCTGCTGCTGCTCATGCTGTTCACCTTTGCGTTTTACTCCCTGCCCACCTTCTTCGGTGAGCAGCCCTCCCTCGGTCTGCACGGCCAGACCAGCCTGACCGAGGCGCAGCGTACCCTGCTGGCCGACAACCGCATCGAGCCACTCAAGCAGGTGCAACAGGGTGAGCGGGTCGAGCTGGTGTTTGCCAGCCAGGCCGAACAGCAGCGCGCCAAGCAGCTGCTGGAGCAGCAGGGCTACGACAGCTCGGCGCTGACCCTGGAGTTCTACTCCAACGCCCCGGGCTGGATCAGCCAGCTTGGCGCCGCCCCCATCAAGCTCGGGCTGGATCTGCGCGGTGGCTCCCAGCTGCTGATCGGGGTCGATCTGAGCTTCGTGGTCGACAACCAGACCAAGAACCTGGTGGACATGCTGCGCACCCAGTTTCGCGAGGCGCGCCTGCGCGGTGCCAACGTGGCCCGGGTGAGCGAAGGGGAGGTGAGGGTGATTTTGCCTGAGGTGGCCGATCAGGCGCCCTGGCTCACCATCATCAAGGATTCCGCCGGCACCCGGCAGGATCAGTGGACCCTCAAGCGCAGCGGCAACGAGCTGCGACTGGTGATGAGCGAGGCCGAGCGCACCCTGCTGGCCAACAACGCGGTGACCCAGAACCTGTCGATCCTGAAAAAGCGGATCAACGAGCTCGGCATCGTCGAGGCCTCGGTACAGCGCCAGGGTCAGGACGGCATCCGCATCGAGCTGCCCGGGGTGCACAATCCCAAGCAGGCGAAAGAGGTGATCGGGGCTACCGCCTCGCTGGCCTTCTACGAGGCCCAGGCCGACAGCCGCTTCTTCATGGCGGATCGCAATGGCCAGGCGGTGGGGCTGGCCCGCAAGCCGGTGCTGACCGGCGAGCACATCGTCGATGCCCGCGCCAACATGGGCGAGATGGGGCAACCCCAGGTCAACATCGTGCTCGACAGCCTGGGCGGCAGCAAGATGAACCAGTTCAGCCGCCAGAACGTGGGCAAGCCGATGGCAACCGTCTTTACCGAGTACAAGACCAATGCCGAAGGCAAGCTGCGGGCCAGGAGCGAGGTGATCAACGTCGCCACCATCCAGACCGCCCTTGGCAACCAGTTCCGCATCACCGGGATCGGCAGCCTGCCGGAAGCCCAGGAGCTGGCCATGCTGCTGCGCGCCGGCGCCCTCACCGCGCCCCTCAAGATCCTGGAAGAGCGCAGCATAGGCCCGACCCTGGGTCTGCAGAACATCGAGGCGGGTTTTACCGCCCTGGCGTTCGGCATGGCGGGCATGATGTTGTTCATGATGGCCTGGTATCGCAAGTTCGGCTGGGTCGCCATCACCGCGCTCATCGCCAACTTGTTGATGCAGGTGGGCATGCTGGCGGTGCTGCCGGGCGCGGTGCTGACCCTGCCGGGGATCGCCGGTCTGGTGCTCACCGTCGGCATGGCGGTGGATACCCACGTGCTGATCTTTGAGCGGATCAAGGACCGGCTGCGGGAAGGGGGCTCGTTGGCCAACGCCATCGACTTTGGTTACCGCTCGGCGTTTCGCACCATCTTCGATGCCAACATCACCACCCTGATCTGTGCCGTGGTGCTCTATGCCATCGGTTCCGGGCCGCTGCAGGGCTTCTCCATCACCCTGATCCTGGGCCTCATCTCCAGCATGGTGACCGGCATCTGGGGCACGCGCGCCATCATCAACCCCCTGTGGGGCAAGAGCAGCGCCAAGCTGCTGAGGGTGTGACCATGACTGTCCACCACCTGTGTCATCGCGCCGCGCGTTCGAGCCTGCTCCGCGCCCGCGTCACGCGCTTCCCTGCGGGAAGCCCGAGCCATCTGCCGTCGAGGGAACAACAATGCTGAGAATGATCATTGCCATGGGGCTGACCCGCTGGCGTTACATTGGCCTGTGGGCCTCCGTGCTGCTGACCGTGGCGAGCATCGCGGTGCTCGCCATCAACGGCCTCTCCCTCGGTCTCGACTTCACCGGCGGCATCCTGCTGGAGTTTCGCATCCAGACCCTGAAGGAGGCCCACGAGCTCAACGCCCTGTTGACGGCCCCCCTGGCGGGTGTGGTCGAGCTGCACGGTGCCGGCGTGCCCGGCGAGTGGCTGATCAAGCTGCCGCCCCACGAGCTGCCCTGGGCGGCCGAGGAGCTGGCGGTGATGCTGGGTCAGCAGCTCAACCTGCCGGTGGAGCTGCTGCGCACCACCATCGTCGGCCCCCAGGTGGGCGCCGAGCTGTTCCAGCAGGGGATGCTGGCGGTGCTGGTGGCCTCGCTTGCCATCTCCGCCTACCTGGCGGTGCGCTTCGAGTGGCGCCAGGCCATCGGCATCCTGGTATCGGTGCTGCACGATGGTCTGGTGGCGCTGGGGCTGCTGGCGCTGTTCAACATCGAGTTCGATCTCAACGTCATCGCCGGTCTGATGGCGGTGATCGGCTACTCCCTCAACGACAGCATCGTCATCTCCGACCGCTTGCGGGACTTGCTCAGCTCGCGCACCCAGATGGGGATCCACGACTGCTCTGATGTGGCCATCAAGGCCACTTTCAGCCGCACCATGATCACCTCGGGCACCACCCTGTTCACGGTGGGGGCCCTGCTGCTGTTCGGTGGCGACGCCCTCTACGGTTTCTCCTTCACCCTGTTCGCCGGCATCCTGGTGGGCACCATCTCCTCCATCACGGTGGCCTCCACCGTGCAGGAGCTGCTGGGCCTCTCGCCGCAGGCTTACCAGAAAAAAGAAGAGGAGCTGGCGGAGGCGGCGTGACCCCGCCATTCCCATGCAAAACGGGCCCTCGGGCCCGTTTTTTTATGCGCAGCTGAAATGAGGCTCAAAAGCCCGAGTCAGGTTGCAGCAAGAAGGCGGCCTCCTCGGCCGTGTCCTGGCGGCCCAGGATGGCGTTGCGGTGGGGGAAGCGGCCAAAACGCTCGACGATCACCTGATGGCGGCGGGCAAAGTCGGCAAAGCCGGCGAAGGTCTCCCGCGCCGGGCCGTCAGCCTGCTCGGCCGCCAGCCCCTCGAACAGGGTCACGCTTCTGGCCTGCTGCTCGCGGGATTCGGCGTGCTCCAGCGGCAGGTAGAAAAAGACCCGCCCCAGCGGCGGCAGCGCCAGATCTGCCTCCAGAGAGAGCCCCTTGAGGCAGAGATCCCGCGCTTTGGCATCCTGGGCAAAGGCGGCGGGGGTGCCGCGGTGGATGTTGCGCGGCAGCTGGTCCAGCAGCAGGATAAGGGCCAGCCGGCCCTCGGCCGCGTCGGCCCAGTGGGCGAGCTCGCCGGCGGCGGCTGCCGCGGCCAGGTCACCGAAGCGGCTGGCGAGCAGGGCGTCGGTGTCGCTGTTTTTGCCCCACCAGAGGGGTGCTTGGCGTTTGGCGCGGGTGACGTCGTCGGTCTCTTCGCCAAACCAGAATGTGATCAGCGGTTGCCAGGGTTGCATGGAATACTCCTTGGGCCTGCGGGCACCGGATGAAACAAGGCCAAATGACCCTGATGTGGTTGCTGCCGAACGGGCGGCTTCTCGTTACACTGTGCCATCTTTTCCCGCAATAGGGATCCCCCTTCGGCCGGCATCGGTTGGTCGGTCCTGTCGGATGACATGGCCAATGTACTCGATGGTGTGGCGCTGATGATGTGGCCAACAAGGGCGTGGTGTGCTGCGGGAAGCTCTCTTCTACTGACATAAGGATTCTCTGATATGGCCGGAACCAGTTTGTTGGCCCTGCTCGACGATATTGCCAGCGTGCTCGACGACGTGGCGCTGATGACCAAGATGGCGGCGAAGAAGACCGCCGGGGTGCTGGGGGACGATCTGGCCCTCAATGCCGAGCAGGTTTCCGGGGTGCGCGCCGAGCGGGAGCTGCCGGTGGTGTGGGCGGTGGCCAAGGGGTCGTTTCGCAACAAGCTCATTCTGGTGCCTGCCGCCATCGCCATCAGTGCGCTGGTGCCCTGGCTCATCACCCCGCTCCTGATGCTGGGGGGCGCCTACCTTTGCTTCGAGGGGGCCGAGAAGCTGGTCCACAAGTTTCTGCCCCATGAGGCGAGCGAGGGGGAGGCACACACCGCCCCCATTCCCGATGATCTGGTGGCGTTTGAACAGCAGAAGATAAAGGGGGCCATTCGCACCGACTTTATTCTGTCGGCCGAGATCATCGTCATCGCCCTTGGCACGGTACAGGGGGCGAGCCTGGCGCTGCAGCTGTCGGTGGTGGCGGGCATCGCCCTGCTGATGACGGTGGGGGTCTACGGCCTGGTGGGGCTCATCGTCAAGCTCGACGACATCGGCCTGCACCTGCTGCAAAAGCCAGATGGCAGTGCGTTGCGCCGGGCGGTGGGGCAGGGGCTGCTGGTGACGGCGCCGCGACTGATGCACCTGCTGGCACTGGTCGGCACCATCGCCATGTTCATGGTGGGGGGCGGCATCCTGGTGCACGGCTGGCCTTTCGTGCATCACCTGATTGAAGGGGCGGCCGCCGCCGTGGCTACCTTGCCTGCGGTCGGCGCAGCCCTCGCGCTGGTGACGCCGACCCTGCTCAACGCCGTGGCCGGTGTGGTGGCCGGGCTGGTGCTGGTGCTGGCCATGACCCTGGTGAGCAAGCTCAAACCCGCCAAATAGTACCGGCGGGCTGACCATCGCGGGCATATCCCTGCGATGGGAGCATTCCGTCAGATACTGTCTCGTCTGTTGCCTCGGATGGGGGCTAGGCAAGGGTCTGCCCCCTTCGTACTATCCGGCTGACACCCGCTCACAGAGGCGGGGTCAGCCCACATGGACGCAAACAGACAAGGAAGCTCATGAAACCACCCGTTTGGCTGGATGATCACATCTATGCCGCCCCCGACTGCCCGGCGATCGACGCCGATTTCCAGCTTGCCCGCGAGGCCCTTAACCGCCTGCAACCCCTGCTGGATGAACTCACCAAGACCAACGACATCAATGCCTTGCGCCATCTGCTTCGGGCCATCCGGGCCTGCTGGCGCGAGGTGCGCCAGCTGGAGTGGAACTGCCAGACCTACGGCTACAACCGGCTCAGCCGGGATGGACACGACGAGGCGGCCCGGGTGCTGCTCTCTCGTGGCCAGCAGTTGCAGGCGAGCCTGGCCCAGCTTTGCAAGACGGTGACCCTGTTCTGGGTGCGCGCTCCCGAGGAGCAGGTGCGCGCCCTGCTGCAGGATCCCGAGCTGTTCGAGCTCGCCTACGCCATTCGTCACGACCGGCGCCAGCAGGATCAGTGGCTCTCTCTGGAGAGTGAGCAGTTGATCGCGGGGCTGAGCGTGGACGGCCTGCAGGGGTGGGGGGATCTCTACGACAACCTGGTAGGAAGGCTCAGGCCGGTGGTGGAGGGGCAGCCCATGGGGCTGGCCCAGGCGGACAACCTGCTGGCCCACCCGCAGCGGGCGCGGCGCGCCGCCGCCTGGCACGCCATCCAGGCCGCCTGGGGGGCAGAGCAGGAGACGGTGGCCGCCATCCTCAACGCCATTAACGGTTGGCGCAACGAGCTGACCCGCCAGCGTGGCAGGGCACGCAGGTGGGATGCGCTAGACGTTTCCTGCCATCAGGGGCACCTGGAGCGGGTCACCCTGGAGACCCTGATGACGGCGGCCGGCGAGCACAAGGAGCTGGGGCGACGGGCCCTGCGCGCCATGGCCTGTGCCCAGCAGATCAACGACTTCGCCCCCTGGGATCTCTATGCCCCGGCGCCGGCTGTGGCGAGCGGCCTTATCAGCTTCGAGCAGGCGCTGACCCTAGTGGCCGACGCCTTCGCCGGCTTTGACCCCGAGATGGGGGCCTTTGCCCGCATGATGGCTGCCAATGGCTGGATTGACGCTGCCCCGAGTGAACACAGGCGCAGCGGTGCCTACAGCACCGAGTATGCCGAGCCGCCCGAGCCGCGGGTGTTTCTCACCTTCGAGGGGACCCTGGACAACGTCATCACGCTCGCTCATGAGTTGGGGCACGCCTGGCACAGCTGGCTGCTGCGGGAGTTGCCGCTGGAGCAGCGTGACTACCCCAAGACGCTGGCGGAGACCGCCTCCCTGTTTGCCGAGGCGCTGGTGCGCGATGCCCTGCTGGCGGCCACCGACAACATGGAGCAGCGCCGGGCCATCGCCTGGCTGGACGGGGAGCGTGCCGCCAGCCTGCTGCTCGACGTGCCGGCCCGCTTTACCTTCGAGCGGGCCCTGGTGACGGCGCGGGAGCAGGGCTACGTGGGGGCCGGCCAACTGCGGCAGATGATGAAATCGGCGCAACAGCAGTGGTATGGTGACACCCTGAGTCAATATGACGAGCTGTTCTGGGCCAGCAAGGGCCACTTCTCCATCGCCGAGCTCGGGTTCTACAACTACCCCTATCTGTTTGGCTACCTGTTCAGCCTGGGGCTCTATGCCCAGCAGGCGCGGGCGGGGCGCGAGTTCGTTCACGCCTATCGGGAGCTGCTGCGCGACACCGGGCGCATGAGCGCAGAAGAGCTGGTGGAGAAGCATCTGGGGGTCGACATCCGTGCGCCCGCCTTCTGGCAGGAGAGCCTCGATTATGTGGAAGAGGCGGTTGCCCGTCTCGAGCGGCTGGTGTAGGCAGCACGACGGTTTTTATCCTGGTGGCGGGCCCTGTGGCTCGCCACGCGTATTCAACGGGGCTCGGCCCCGCAACCTGATGACGAGCATTTGATGCAGCAACGAATCTACCCACAACAGTGGCAAAACCAGCATATCTATCCCGCCCTCGACTGCCCGCAGGTGGCCGCCGATCTCGCCCTGGCGCGTGCCAGTGTGGACGAACTCGGCCTGTTCATCGAGGGGCTTGGCGCCGTGCGGGCCAATGCGCAGGCACTGCAGGATTTCTTGCGTGAAGTGCGGCTGCGGGCCCAGCGCATTCGCAACATCGGCTGGAACCTGGCCGTGTTGGCGGCCTGTCGGGGCAGTCAGGATGCCCGCGACGAGCTGGCCAAGCAGCTGGCCTCCCGCGCCCGCGCCCTCAATGCCGATCTGTTCAAGACCCTGGCCCCGGTCGAGGATCTGATGCTGGCGCTGCCGGAGGCTGAATTTGAGCAGCTGATGGCCGACTCCCTGGTGGGGGAGGAGGCGTACCGGCTGCGTCACGAGCGCCGCTTGCAGGATCAGCGCCTGCCGGTGGAGGCGGAGCAATTGGTGATCGGCCTTGGTACCGACGGTCTGCACGCCTGGGGCAACCTCTACAACGATCTGGTGGGCAAGATCCGGCTGGTGATCGATGGCCGCGAGATGGGGCTGGCCGAGGCGAGCAACCTGCTCTCCAGCCCGCTGCGCGCCCTGCGCCGGGAGGCGTTCGATGCCATCAGCGCCGGCTGGGAGGGGGAGCAGGAGACGGTGGCCGCCATTCTCAACGCCATCAATGGCTGGCGGCTTGAGCTTTCGCGCCAGCGCGGCCGCAGCCGCCAGCTCGATGCGCTCGACCTTTCCTGCCATCAGAGCCACATCGAACGGGCGACCCTGGATACCCTGATGCAGGAGACCTGGCGCGCACGTGGGCTTGGTCAGCGGGCGCTGGGGCTGATGGCCGAGCGCCTTGGCATCGAGGAGCTGGGGCCGGAGGATTTGTTTGCCCCGCCGCCGGCCGCGGTGAGCCGCGAGATCCCGTTCGAGGAGGCCATCGAGATCATCGCCGAGGCATTCTCTCGTTTTGATCCCGAGATGGGCGAGTTTGCCCGTATGATGGCCGAAAAGGGGTGGATAGATGCCGGGCCCACCCCCAACCGGCGCACCGGGGCCTACTGCACCAAGTTTGCCGAGCCGGTGGAGCCGCGGGTCTTCATCACCTATGCCGGCACCATGGACAACGTCATCACCCTGGCCCATGAGCTCGGCCACGCCTGGCACAACTGGCTCATTCGCGATCTGCCCATGAGCCAGCGCAGCTACCCCATGACGCTGGCCGAAACCGCCTCCATCTTCGCCGAGACCCTGGTGCGCAGCGCCCTGTTCGAGCAGGCGCAGACCCCCGAAGAGCAGCAGGCCATCGCCTGGGCGGAAGCGGACGGCGCCGCCACCTTCCTGGTCAATATCCCGGCTCGCTTCGATTTCGAGCGCGCCCTGGTGGCGGAGCGGGCGGCGGGCTATGTCTCGCCGGCCCGGCTCAAGGCGTTGACCGACGAGGCCTGGGGACGCTGGTACGAGCAGAGCCTGTGCCGCTATCACCCCCTGTTCTGGGCGGCCAAGGCGCACTTCTCCATCGCGGGGCTGGGTTTTTACAACTATCCCTACCTGTTCGGCTATCTGTTCAGCCTCGGCGTCTATCAGCAACTGATGCATCGTCAGAAGGCGGGAGAACAGAATGTGGCCCAGGCCTATCGCGACCTGCTGCGCGATACCGGTCGCATGAGCGCCGAAGATCTGGTGGCCAAGCACCTGGGCCAGGACATCCGCCAGCCCGTCTTTTGGCAGGGCAGCCTGGCGCTGGTAGCAGCGGCAGTGGAGCGTTTCGCCCAGACCCGCGGCTAACACCGGCTTGTTGAATGAAACCGCCGGGCAGCCATGCTGCCCGGCGGTTTTTTATGAGGCGGGTTTGCCTGGTTGCGGCTGAGCGGGCGGGCGCACCGGCCCTACCAGCAGGGGCCTCGGCTGGTGGCGCAGGTCCGGCTGGTAGCCGTTGAAAAAGAGGTTGAGCAGCACCGAGCTGAGGGTGGCCAGCAGGATGCCGCTGTGAAACAGCGGTTGCAGGGCGGCGGGGAAGTGCTGGAAGAAGTGGCCGGAGACGGTAGGGATCATGCCGACGCCTAGGCTGATGGCGACGATGTAGAGGTTGTGGCGATTGCTGTTGTAGTCGGCCCTAGCCAGGATGCGGATGCCGGTGGCCAGTACCATGCCGAACATCACGATGCCGGCACCCCCCAGCACGAAGGGGGGAATGGAGGCGACCAGCACCGACATCTTGGGCACCAGGCCGAAGGCGAGCAGGATCCCCCCCGACATGACGCAGACCCAGCGGCTCGACACCCCGGTCACGCTCACCAGCCCGATGTTCTGGGAGAAGGAGGTGTGGGGGAAGCTGTTGAAGATGCCGCCGATGATGGTGCCGATGCCGTCCACCCGCAGGCCGCGCACTATGTCGCCCCGGCTGGCCGGGTGGCCGACGATGTCGCCGAGCGCCAGAAACATCCCCATCGACTCGATGAAGGTGATCAGCATGATGACGGTGAGGGTGGCGATGGAGATGGGATCGAAGGTGGGCCAGCCGAAGGCGAACGGCACTATGGGGGCGAACCAGGCCGCCTCGCCGAGCCCGTCCAGGCTCACTTCTCCCATGGCGATGGCCACCCCGAAGCCGAACAGGATGCCGAGCAGCACCGAGATGTTGCTGAAAAAGCCCTTGGTGAAGCGGGTCACCAGCAGGATAAAGGCCAGTACCAAAAAGCTGGTGCCGATGTAGCGCAGGCTGCCGTACTCGGGGTTGCCCTTGCCCCCCGCCATCCAGTCGATGCCCACCTGCATGATGCTGATGCCGATGGAGGTGATGACCACCCCGGTCACCACGGTGGGGAAAAGCGGCATCAAGCGGCCGATGAGGGGCACCAGCAGGGTGGAGAGGATGCCGGCGGCGATGGTGGCGCCGAAGATGCCGGTGAGCCCCAGCGCCGGGTTGGCGCCGATGGCCAGCATGGGCATGACGGCGGCGAAGGTGACCGACATAATGACTGGCAGGCGGATCCCGGCGAAGCGGCCGATGCCAAGGCACTGCAGCAGGGTGACGATGCCGCAGCAGAAGAGATCCGAACTGATGAGATAGGAGATTTGATCCTTGGGCAGTCCCAGGCTGCCGCCGATGACCAGCGGCACCGCCACGGCGCCGGCATACATCACCAGCACATGCTGCAGGCCAAGGGTAAAGAGCTGGCCGGGGGGGAGCAGGCGCTCCACTTCGTCGATGGCGCGGCCCTTGGCCGCCCCGGGGGGCTGGGTCTGGTTCATGAACAGATCACTCCTTGCGACCCGGCGGCGAGAGCCGGGCAAGATGGGGCAGGCTGGCTGCCCCGTTCATGGATGGGGTCCGGGTCGCCCTGGATCCGGCCGCGCAGGCGAAGGTTGCCTTCACGCGGTATCGCAGGGGGAGTGCAGGAACCGTGCACAGCCGGCATGCATGGGTGTCTGTTGGCCCTGTTCATGCGCATTTTTGCTGGCGGGATCACGCTTGCACGCGCCGACGGCTGACAATCGTTTGCCAGTCGATGGTGGCGGGCTTTCAGATTGGTAGCCCGGTTATCATTTCGGTCGGCCGGGCTCTCAGATTGATAGCCGGCAGCGGACGGTTGCGCACCGTCTGGTTTCATCCGTAACCGAGGGCGTGATCCAAAGCAAGAAAGTAGGATGTTTTGGTGGCGCAGGGCCCTGCCGCTGGGGTAGTTTCGATAAAACCGACACAGATCCTGAGGTCTTATCCATGATCATCTATCTGCATGGCTTCGATGCCACCAGCCCGGGCAATCACGAGAAAGTGCTGCAGTTGCAGTTTATTGATGATGATGTGCGTTTCGTGCACTACAGCACGGTTCACCCCCGTCATGACATGAGCCACCTGCTCAAGGAAGTGAAGAAGCAGCTCGACATGAGCACCGATCCCAAGCCCCTCATCTGCGGGGTGGGGCTGGGTGGGTACTGGAGCGAGCGCATCGGCTTCCTGTGCGGCATCAAGCAGGTGATCTTCAACCCCAACCTGCACCCCGAAATCACCATGCAGGGCAAGATCGACCGACCGGAAGAGTACGAGGATATCGGCACCAAATGTGTGTCTGAATTTCGTAGTAAAAATTCAGGAAATTGCCTCTGCATCCTTTCCGTTCAGGATGAAGTGCGCGATAATGGCGAAACTGAGCGTGAATTGAAGAATTATTACAACATCGTGTGGGATGAGCGAGAGACGCACAAGTTCAAGAACATCTCTCATCACCTGCAACAGATGAAGGCTTTCAAAGAAGCCTGATTGATCGTCACGTCATGGATTCAACTATCAAGGGAGCCGATGGCTCCCTTCGCTTTAATGGAACCGAGGTAATTAACCATGACCAATATTGTTGTCGTCGGCGGCGGTGCCGGCGGTCTGGAGCTGGCCACCAGCCTGGGCCGCAAGCTGGGCAAGAAGAACAAGGCCAAGATCACCCTGGTTGATCGCAACCGTACCCACCTGTGGAAACCCCTGCTGCACGAAGTGGCCACCGGCTCCATGGACGCGGGCATCGACGCCTTGAGCTACCAGTCCCACGCCAAGAACCACGGCTTCGACTTCCAGCTGGGTACCCTGACCGACATCAAGCGCGACGAGAAACGCATCGTGCTGGGGAAGATCGTCGACGATAACGGCGACATCGTGGTCAACGAGCGCGAGCTGCCCTACGACTACCTGGTGATGGCCATCGGTTCCGTCTCCAACGACTTCAACACCAAGGGCATCAAGGATCACTGCATCTTCCTGGACAGCCCCTCCCAGGCGCACCGTTTCCACAACAGCATGATGAACCGCTTCCTGCAGTTCGCCACCGAATACCAGCCGGGCGACAAGGTGAAGATTGCCATCGTCGGCGGCGGCGCCACCGGCGTCGAGCTCTCTGCCGAGCTCTACAACGCGGTCGAGCAGCTCTACGCCTACGGCTTCAAGAACCTCACCACCGACAGCCTGAAGGTGACCCTGGTGGAAGCGGGCCCCCGCATTCTGCCGGCCCTGCCGGAGCGCATCAGCGGCGCAGCTCACCAGGAGCTGGTCAAGCTGGGTGTGGACGTGCGTACCGCCACCATGATCACCGAAGCGACTGCCGATGGTCTGCATACCAAGGATGGCGAGCTGATTGAAGCGGACCTGATGGTGTGGGCTGCCGGCATCAAGGCGCCGGACTTCATGAAGGATATCGCCGGTCTTGAGACCAACCGCATCAACCAGCTGGTGGTGAAAGAGACTCTGCAGACCACCCGCGACGAGAACATCTTCGTCATCGGTGACTGCGCCGCCTGCCCGCAGCCGGACGGCAAGTTCGTGCCGCCGCGCGCCCAGTCTGCCCACCAGATGGCGAGCCAGGCGTTCAAGAACATCCTGGCCAAGATGAACGGTGGCGAGCTCAAGCCCTACCTATACCACGACCACGGTTCGCTGGTATCCCTGAGCCGCTTCTCCACCGTGGGCAGCCTGATGGGCAACCTGATGCGCGGCTCCATGATGGTGGAGGGCTACATCGCCCGTCTGGTCTACATCTCGCTCTACCGGATGCACCAGATCGCCCTGCACGGCTACGTCAAGACCGGCCTCATCATGCTGGTGGGTCGCATCAACCGGGTGCTGCGCCCGACCCTGAAGCTGCATTAAGTCGCCTTGGGCAAACGTGGCGGGGCGGCAACGGCCCCGCGCACCATGAAACGCGCACCATGAAAAAGGAGAGGCCCTGGCCTCTCCTTTTTTGTTGCTGGGGTATCAGGAGGCGTCCACCTGCAGGGTACGCACCTCGGTGAGGGCGGCGGTGAAGAACAGCCGCGCCAGCTCCGGATCTCCTTGCCCGGCATCGCGGGCGACGTTGGCAATGTCACCGCCGAGCAGGCTGATGGTGTTGCCCACCTTGCTCACCCGATCGATGAGGGAGCCGAACTGCTGGGAGAAGGCCGTCGTCTGGCCGAGGAAGCCTTGCTGACGCTGGATCTGCCCCTCAATCTGGTTCACCTGTCCCTCCAGGCTGCTCACCTTGTTCTGGGTCTGCGTCAGGGTGACGGCCAGGGCGATGAGGCCCGGCAGCCCCAGCAATCCCAGCCCCAGCAGGTAGAGTTTTTTCTTGTTGAGGGAGTCGAGCTCCTGCCGGGCGCCGTCCAGGTTGGATTGCAGCCCGGCGATGGTGGCTTGCAGCTCCACGCCGATCCGTTGCAACGCGATGTTGTCTTGCGTGATGCGATCGTTGGCGGTCTGGCTGGCGGTCAGGGTCTGGGCGGTCAGGGTCTGGATGGGGGCGATCTCCTGCTGGACCAGATCGACGAACGCCTTGAGCGCATCGGGGTTGAACGGGCCGGTATTGGCCAGCTGCTGGGTCAGTTGCAGCTCCAGGCGGGCAGCAAATGCCAGGACCTGCTGCTGCATGGTTTGCACCTGGGGCAGCAGGGCGGCAACCACCTCACCGACGTTCTGCTGGATGTTGACGGCGTTTTGCGGCAGACCGCTGAAGGACTGAATGGTCGCTTCGGCCTGCTGCATGTTGGCAATGGATTGGGAAAGAATGCCGTTGCTCATGGGGTCTCCTTATGAAAGAGGGCGGCCAGGCCGCCCTCCCGGGGTTTAGGCGGCCAGGCGCGCCACGAAGTTGGCGATGGTGTCGGTCTGCGGCACTTGCA
The DNA here is from genome assembly GCF_029967615.1 of Aeromonas sp. V90_14. Taxonomy (NCBI): domain Bacteria; kingdom Pseudomonadati; phylum Pseudomonadota; class Gammaproteobacteria; order Aeromonadales; family Aeromonadaceae; genus Aeromonas; species Aeromonas sp. V90_14. The sequence goes on from NZ_JASCAS010000003.1 coordinate 148,417, forward strand.
GCGGGCTCACCCCGGCCATCTGGGCCTTGATGGTGGTCACGTCGGTGAGCACCGTCTTGACCGTGGTGTCGGCGGCGGTCAGCCAGAGCTGACGGATGTCGTCGCCGCTGGTGATCCCCTTGTCCAGGTCGGTGATCAGGCTGCCCAGATCGGAGGTGAGGGAGTCCCAGGCGTTGCTCATCTGGGTGGCGGCGGTGACGGCGTTTTGCGCCTGTACCTGCAGCCCCTTGTAGCCGTTGCCGATCTGGGTGGCGATCAGCACCTCGCTGTTGAGGCTGCTGCGTTTCTGGTACAGATCCTGGCGGGCGCCCAGCGAGTTGTGCAGCACTATGGCGCCAGCCGTGATACCGCCGGCCCCGGCCACCATCATGGCAACCCCGCCGATGACCACCGGGGTCGAGGTGCCGGCGGTGACGAAGTCAGCCACTGCGCCGATGGCGGTGACGAAGGCGCCACCAATCACCAGCAGCCCCCCGGCGACGATGCCGGCGATGGCGCCGTCGATGGCCGCGTTCACCTTGTCGATGTCGCCGTTGAGCTGGGCGAGCACCCCGTTATCCCCCTGCACCTTGCTGTTGAGGTTCACCACGATTCCCTGGAAGTTGCTGGAGTCGGTGATGAGGTTGTTGTTGAGATTGACGATCACCAGGCGGGTATCGGAGGAGAGCCGCTGATATTCGGTGGCCTGCTCCTTGATGACGCTCAGCTGCCTGAGCCACTGCGCCTTGGTGGAGCCGGGCGGCAGCACGGCCGGAATGGCGTTTTGCAGGGCAAAGTAGTTGGAGATGTTGCTGATGTTGGTGATGATCTGCGGCTGGATGGTATTGAGATAGAGGTCGGCGTGCCCCTTCGCCAGATCGAGCCCCTGGTTGATCTGGGTCTGGTTGTCCTTGAGGTTCGGGAACTGGCTGAAGTCCACCGGCACCTGTTGCTTGACGCTGTTGCAGTAGGTCTGGATCTGCATGGCTTGGGAAGCCTGGTTGGCCATACCCTGGTCCATGGTGATGGTTGTTGCGTTGGTCATTTGGCGTGTCCTTGCGTGGTGGGATTAAGCGTCGGGCAGGATGCCGTTGCCGGCGTAGGCTGCCTTGATGTCGTCAACCTGGCTCGAGAGCAGCTGCCAGGACTGGGTGTTGAGCGCCACGGTGCGTCGCAGCTGGCGTACGTCGTCGGGACTGTTGAGGTCAGTGACCACGGGCACGGCCCCTTGATAGGCGTCGGCCACCTTCTGCCAGCCTGCGGGCAACTGGGTGACGGTGTCGGCAACCCGGCTGTAGGTGTCGACAAACAGCTGGTTTTGCGCCTGCACCGACTTGGCCACGCTCAGCAGGGCGTTGGTGGCGGCCAGCGCCTGATAGGCCTGGGCCAGCTTGTCGGTGTTGGTCTTGAGCTCGCGGGCCGCCTGGCTGGAGCCAGCGATGCCGGAGGAGAGTGCCTTGAGGCCGGAGATCATGTACTGGGTCTGCTGATCGGTCTCTTTGGCTATCTCCTGCGACGTGGCGGGTTTGGCCCCCTTGTCGGCCGGTTTCTGCTCCAGCGTCAGCGAGGTGACGATGGCTCGCCCCAGCTGGTTGACCCCTTCACCGGCCTTGCCACCCTCATCGACGATCGCCTGGATATTGGCGGCGATAGCCTGGTTGAGGGCGTCAATGATCTCGGTCTGACGCTTGGCGTCGGCCATCAGATCCTGCTCGAGCTGGGTGATGACGCCGTTGAACTGGGTCATCAGGGGGCGCAGGGAACCCCAGGCCACCTGCACGCGGGTATTGAGTGCCTGGGCATTGAGCCGGTAGCTCTGGGCCTGATCGACGAGGGACGTCAGTTGTTGTCCCAGCCGGGCTCCGCCCGAGAGAACGGCGGCGTCGTCTTCCTGACCCAGCAGGCGGTTGAACGCGGCGACCAGGGCATAGAAGTTGGAGCCGTTGCTCAGCAGATGGATAAGGCCGGACAGGTTGGTCTGCTGGTAATAGCGTGCCTGGTTCATCATCTGGGCCTGATAGGCCTCGATTTTTACCGCGAGGGTGGAGTCGATCTCGCTGTTGGCCAAGGACTGCTGCATCAACAGCAAGTTCGCATAGGTCTGGTTGAGCAGGGCGGGTGAGGTCGCCGACAGGTAGGCGGCCAGCAGACCTTGATCCCCCAGATCCAGGGTGGCGATCGTGGTCATGACATGGCCTCCATCGCGGTGTCGGCGAGCGGACTGGCGGGGGAACATGCCCCCAGTGCGAGGGTGGGGTGAGGTAGTCGGGTATCCTGCTGCATCATGCTGCTCTCCTCGTGACGAAGTGGGTCTGTCCCCGCGCTGGTGCCGGGACAGACTCACCCTAGGGAAAGGCAAAATGGGTCACAACTGATAGTTTTGTCACTTGATGTTTGAGCCGGATCGGCTAATGAAAGGGGCGTCTGCACGGGGTGTTTTGGCGGCCCGGCGTTGTCTTTTGCCGATAACTTACCGCCGGTAAACAGGCCTGCCAACGGGCTGTGGCTGTGGGATATGGAGCAATATCAGCCAGGGTCTGGCTGGCACGTATCGAGTCTGCCTGCTTGCCTGGTCCCCTGCGCTGCTTTAGGCTGTCTCCCCAGTACACTCCACAAGGAAAGCAAGATGATCCTCTCAACCACTCCCACCCTGGAAGGCAAGACCATTCGCGAGTACCGCGGCATCGTCGTGGGCGAAGCCATTCTCGGCGCCAACGTGTTCAAGGATCTGTTCGCCGGCATCCGCGACATCATCGGCGGCCGCTCCGGCGCCTATGAAAAAGAGCTGGCCCGGGCCCGGGAAATCGCCTTCGACGAGCTCAAGGAGCGTGCCGCGGCGCTGGGCGCCAATGCGGTGGTCGGCATCGACATCGACTACGAGGTGGTGGGGCAAAGCGGCAGCATGCTGATGGTCAGCATCAGCGGCACTGCCGTGCTGGTCTGACCCCTTTGAAGCAACAAAAAAAACCGGCCACCTCGTGCCGGTTTTTCTGTTTCTGCGTGTCGGCGTGGAGTGATGGCGACCGAGCCGCCGTCTGCTCTTGATGGCCAGCCACTATAAGCAGTACGGCTGATGCGCGCCATACTTGTCACAAGAGAGGACGGTCCGGAGGTCAATCATGTCCCATGTTCGCTGGTTATTGCTGTGGTGCTGGTTGGGCAGCGCCATGGGGGCAAGCATTCAGGCGGTGACAGAGGAGCTGCCCCCTTATAACTACCGGGACGGAAATGGTCAGGCCACCGGGCTGTCGGTGGATATGCTGCACCGAATGCTGGAGGTCAGCGGTGTCACGCTCGACAGCAAGGGGATACAGCTGCTGCCTTGGGCGCGGGCCTATCAGATGGCGCAATATGATCCCAATACTGTCATCTTCAGCATGATACGGCTGCCGGAGCGGGAGGCGCTCTTCCATTGGGTTGGTCCAATCGGTCCTCGCGTCATCTGGTTCTATCGCTTGGCAAGCCGTACCGATCTGGTGGCCAGTCAGCTGGCCGAGCTGGCTCCCTGGCGGATTGCCGTGGTGCGAGATTCGGCGATGGCCCGAGAGTTGTCGGGAAAAGGGCTCAATCTGGTATTGGTGCATGACGAGGATGACAAGTTTCGCATGATGCTGCGCGGGAGGGCGGACATAGCCCCGGCCATGCAGATGGGGGCTGCCTATCACATAGAGTCATTGGGACATCATTACTCGGATTTTGTCCCCATGTTCCAGTTTCAGGAGACCATGCTGTTCTACTTCGCCTTCAGCCGCAACACGGATGAAGCCACCATCAAGCTGCTGCAGAAGGCATTCGATCAGATGCGCAATGACGGCTCCTACGAGGAGATCACCCAGAAATGGGTGCACCGCTTCTGGATCAAGCCGGCGAGCGAATGAGTTGTTCGTACATTCACGCAGCACTCGCGCTCCTGATGACTCGCCGGGTTGCACTGGCCACTCTCTTGGTTCTGTCCTCTTTTCCTGCTGTCTTTAGGGTCATGGCATGGCTATTATGAGTCCTTTCTTGTGGCTGCCATGCCCTGGATGGCCAAGTCTGGAACAGGACCGTTTACGATGACAACACTCAAACCGCCGGGGCTCAAGCCCGGCGATACCATCGGCTTTTTTTCTCCCTCCAGTGCGGCCACCGCCTGGGCGCCAAACCGCTTTGCCCGTGCCGGGGCGTTTCTGGAGGGGCAGGGCTTCAGACTCAAGGCCGGCAGCCTCACCGGCCAGCAGGATCACTGGCGATCCGGCTCCATCGCCGCCCGGGCTGACGAGCTCAATGCCCTCATTCGCGATCCAGCGGTGCGCTGTATCATGTCGGTGATTGGCGGCAACAACTCCAACTCCCTGCTGCCCCACCTCGATTTTGATGCGCTAAAGCGTGATCCCAAGATAGTCATCGGTTACTCCGACGTGACGGCCCTGCTGCTCGGCATTCATGCCCGCACTGGCCTAGTCACCTTCTACGGCCCGGCGCTGGTGGCCTCGTTCGGCGAGTTGCCGCCGCTGGTGGACGAGACGCTGGCGGGCTTTCGCCAGATCTGCCAGGCCGGTGGCGCCGCCGTGCCCCACACAGTGCCGACCCCGGCGCAATGGACCGAGGAACGGCTTGACTGGGAGAACCAGACCCGGGCCAAGCAGTGCCAACCAAACCGGCTTATCTCGGTGGGCTCCGGTCGGGTGCGGGGCCGGCTTATCGGTGGCAACCTCAATACGATGGCGGGGATCTGGGGCTCCCCCTATATGCCGGACATCGAGCAGGGGGACATTCTGCTGCTGGAAGACAGCCTCCATTTGGCAGCGACGGTGGAGCGCTCGTTTGCCCACCTCAAGCTGTGCGGGGTGTTTGATCGCATCGGCGCCCTGGTGCTCGGCAAACACGAGCTGTTCGACTGTCAGGGCAGCGGCCGGCGGCCGCTCGATATCCTGCTGGAGGTGGTGGGGGAGCCGACCTTCCCCATTCTGGCTGAGTATGACTGCGCCCATACCCACCCCATGCTGACCCTGCCCCTTGGCATCGAGGCGATGCTGGATCTCGATGCCCAGCGTCTCACCCTGTGCGAGCCCTGGCTCGGCGAGTGAGTCCGCTCTGGCTGCCATCGCCGCATCGGCACATAGACAAAGAGGTCGCCTGGGCGACCTCTTTGTCATCTGTTCCGCGGTAGCGGGGCTCAGGGCAGAGCGTCGGGCCGGAAGCTGGCGCGGATCTGCGGTACCAGAGGGGCTACATCGAATCCCTTCTCTTCTCCCAGCACCGGGTGGAGCAGGGCCAGATCAGGGATGGGGGTCATGTCGCCCGCCAGCAGCTGGCGAGTGGCCTGGCCCATCTGATAGAGCTGGCGCACCGGGGCAAACTGGGTCGCCAGATTGAGGGAGTCATCGGCGCGGGCAAAGGCCATCATGGGGATCTGGTAGCTGGCATCGCGGGGCGGCTTGTCGCCGTGAATGCCCTTGCCGGCGGACATCAGGAACGGCTGATGATCGCCAAACGCCACCACCAGGTAGCGTTTGCCTGAGCGATCCAGGCTGGTCAGCAGATGTTCCAGCGACGCCATGGCATCCACCACGCCGGTGTAGTAGGTGTTGAGCAGCTGACGGTCGGCATCGCTCTGATCCGGGCAGGCCTTGTCGAGCTGCTGGGCCTGGTAGCGATCCCCGTCGAAGGGGCCGTGCCCCTGCATGGTGACCGCGTAGGCAAACAACGGCTGCTCATCCTGCTCGCTGCGCTTGAGCAGGTGGTCGATGAGGGCATCATCCGAGATATAGAGCCCCTTGTGCTCGAGCGTGGTGAAGCGGGTGTCGAACCAGCGCTCCTCATAGCCAAGGGCCGGGATCGCCTTGGCACGGCCCCAGAATTTTTCCACATAGGGGTGGGCAAACAGGGTCTGGTAGCCACTTTGCCTCGCACTTTGCGCCAGGCCCGGCACCTGCTCCGAGAGGTAGTAGTAGGGCACCACCCCCTGTTTGAGCAGCCCCACCGGCAGACCGGTGTTCATCTCGAACTCCGCCAGTACCGTCATGCCGCCGGTGGTGGGGGAGTGGATGGTCTTGTGCCACTGCTGCACGCTGGCCGGCAGGCTCAAGGTGGGGGGCGGCGCGCAGATCTTGCCCTGCCAGCCGAGCCAGAGGGATTCATATTGCAGCACGATCACCAGATCGAAACGGGGCGGCTGGCTCAGGCTGACGTGGCTGAGCTGAGGGGTGAACTCGTTGATCTGCAAGGGATAGCGAAATACGCTGCCGCTTTGCAGCATCTCGTCCACCAGGTTGAACAGATAGAGGCCGGGGCCCGAGCGGATGATGTCTCTGTGGTAGTTGACCGCTCTGTCCACGTAGCGAATGTTGGGCCCCAGCAGCTTGTTGCCGGTCTGGGTGGCGAACACGCACAGCGCAAAGAAGGCGGCGGTGGCGGCCAGGGTGCGCAGGATCCAGCGCGACAGGGCGAAGCGCCAGCACAAGAAGAGGGCGAGTGCACCGCCCAGCAGCGGCAGCACCGGGTGCTGCTCCAGCAGGATGCGCAGCAGCGCCACCAGGTTGCCGAGATCGTCCCCCCCGAGCGGTACCCCGTAGATGGCGATCTTCATGAAGTTGGCGAGCAGCCCGATGCCGGACAGCGCCGTGAACACCAGTCCCATGTAGAGGTTGAACCCCGCCAGCGCGCAGAGGCTCCAGCCCAGCACCATGCTGCCCCAGGCGAGGTAGTAGTGCTCGGGGCGAAAGCCTGACCAGAGCAGAAACTCCCCCAGTTTGAACACCACGAAGCCGTGCAGCAGCACGAAGGTGAGGTTGCCGAGCAGCAGGCTGCCGGCGACGCGCCAGCGCAGATTGCGCCTGAGGGTGGGCAGCACCACCTTCAGCACGGCGGCGCTCAGGGCCAGCACCAGCAGCAGACTGGTGCAGAGATAGCTGAGGTTGAAACCCCGCTCCGGCAGGGTTTGCAGGATCTGGCTGAATTCACCGCTCTCGGGTCTCTCCTTGAGCAGCAGGCCGATCCGCAACTGATAGCGGCTGGCCAGGGCGTCGTCGGGGGCGCGCAGGGTACTGTTGAGATCCAGGGTGCAGCGCCCCTTGCGGCACTGCTGGCGCTTGTCCACCGGCTGGCTCAGCTGATCGATGCGCTCGCCCCTCTCATTGAGCAGCTCCACCCTGACCTTGTCACCCTCCTGCAGCGGCCCGCGCAACTGCCACTGGCTGCGAACCACCAGATAGAGGCCGCGGCTGTCGCTCTTGTAGAGCAGGGCGTGACGGGTGAGGGTGGCGATGGGGTTGTCCGCCGGCCCCAGCACCAGCGGCTGGGCTCGACCGAGCCAGCTGGCGGGGTTGATCTGCGGCAGCAACAGGGTCAGCAGCAGCAGCGCGGCCAGCATGGCGAGCAGCACGGAGGGCAGAGCGGGCACCCTAGCTGACAAGCGCGCTGAAGTGGGGGCTTTCATATGGGCTCATCCTTTGAGCGAGTTGCGATGAAACATGGCTGCTGCATTTAATTTGACCCGATGGTGATGGGCTTGTTCCTTGTTGTCAATTTAATGACCGGACAATGAACATTGCGTGACCGTGAAACCATGCAAACTGTGATCCCGATCCGGGGGGCGCACTCATTCTGTGATGAAAGCGTCATCATGGCGCTTTGCCACTGGCCTGCCTCTGCCTTGCTGCTTAGTCTCTCAATATGGATGGAGGTACATGTATGAATCCCAAAGTAGCGGCACGTCAGGCAAGATTGCTCCGCATGCTGGAGAGCAAACAGGAGATCCGGATCGGGCGCGAGCAGGACTGTCCCTTGTCCGTGGCCAAGCTGGTGCGACTCAAGGAGGATCATCCAGCGGTGCTCAAGGTCTATCGTCACGGCCTCACCGCCGAGGTGTTCCACCTCAAGGTGGAGGGACATCACTGGTGCCTGAAGCGGCGCCGGCACGACTCCCTGGTGGCCAACGTGGACGGCAGAACCGCCTTCCTGACCGAGCTGGAGCGCCGCCGCGAGATAGAGGCCCTGCGGGAGTTGCACCCCACCATCCTGGCCAACGTGGTCTGTACCTGTTTTGGCTCGGCCCGGGCCGGCGTGCTGGTCTCCCCCTGGCTGCGGGGCGTGCCGGTGCATGAACTGAACGAGCGCAACCTGGCGCAGATGCTGGCGGTGCAGGCGGAGCTGGCCCATTGGGGCTGGTTCGACTGGGATCCGAGCCCCGGCAACCTGCTCGACGACGGTCAGCAGATCAGCGTGTTCGACTTTGGCTACATGTGGCCCTTTGACCCCCGCCATGAATTCAACTCCAACGGCCTCACCGATCCCGCATTTCACGTGCCGGAGCGGCTGGAGACCCGCACCCTCTCGGGCCTGTGGCTTGACGAGCCGGATCCGCTGCCGCAGTTTCGCTACTGGCGCGGCCTGTGCATCAATTGGGCGCAGCGGGAGCTGCAACACCTGACCCGGGAGGGGGCGAGCGCGCCCGTGCTGGCCCGCTTGCAGAGCCTGCTGGGGGAGTGGCGTTCGGCGCTGGCCAGCGAGGAAGCGCTGGCTGCCAACTGGTGGCGCGACATGTATCGCAGCCACCGGCTCGACATTGCCGACGATCTCAGCGGCAAGAGCTGCGGCCCGCTCACCCTGCGCCGGCTCGACTGGTTGCAGCAGGCGGTGACCGAACACTTCGCCGAGCTGGTGGACAACCTGGGCCCCGACGAGGCGGGCTTAAGTCAGGCGGCGCTGCTGAGCCGGCTGGAAGGGCTGCGCGAGGAGATCCGGGCCAACCTGCTGCCGGTGCCGACCCTGGTGGGCTAGGGAGAACCGCACTTAGATCTCATCTGCGTATCACCCTATATACAAAGAGGGGCCAGCCGGCCCCTCTTTTTATTTCCATGCTGTGTCAGTACATCAATCGAGCAGCTCCTGGTGGAGGCGGTTGACGATATGGCCCGCCTCGTCTTCCTTGACCAGGAAGCAGAGGTTGTGGGCGCTGGCACCGTAACAGATCATGCGGATGTTGTGCTCGCGAATGGCGTCAAAGACCTGACTGCCCACCCCGGCCGCCTCGCTCATCCGGTTGCCGATCAGCGCCACCAGCGCCAGCCCCGTTTCCACCTGCACCTTGCACAGCTGGCCAAGCTCCGCCAGCACCTTGTCGCCGAGGATGGGCTCGCCGTTGCTCTGGCTGCCGGTGTGATCCAGGGTCAGCGACACGCTCACTTCCGAGGTGGTGATGAGATCCACCGAGATGCGGTGGCGGGCCAGGATGCCGAACACCTCGGCCAGAAAACCGTAGGCGTGGAACATGTTGAGGCTGTGCAGGGTGACCAGTACCTGGTTGCGGCGCAGGGCCACGGCGCGAAACAGCGGATTGGTGCGAGTGCTGGCGCGGATCCAGGTGCCGCCGGCGGCCGGATCCTTGCTGGAGCCGACAAACACCGGGATGTCCTGGCGCACCGCTGGCTGCAAGGTGGCCGGGTGCAACACCTTGGCGCCGAAGGTGGCCATCTCGGCCGCCTCCACGAAGCTGATTTCGGGGATGGGACGGGCCCGGGTGACCAGGCGCGGATCCGTGGTGTAGATGCCGGGCACGTCGGTCCAGATCTCGATGGAGCCGGCATCGAGTGCCTCGGCCAACAGGGCCGCGCTGTAATCGGAGCCGCCGCGGCCCAGGGTGGTGGTGCGCCCATCGCCGTCGGCACCGATAAAGCCCTGGGTGATGATGAGGCTGTCGCCAAGCAGGGGGCCCAGCGCGGCCTGGCAGAGGTCGCGGGTGGCGGCCAGATCCACGCTGGCCTTGCCAAAGCGGCTGTCGGTGCGCAGCAACTGGCGCGCATCCTGCCAGCAGGCTTTCACGCCGCGCTGGCGCAGCAGTTCGGTAAAGAGGCGGGTGGACATCAGCTCGCCGCAGGCGATGAGGCGATCAGCCAGTTCGGCATCGGTGTGCAGATGAGCCTGGCGTGCCATGATGCGGATCTCGCCGAGCTGGCCGTGGATGAGGCCACTCAGATCGCCTGGGTCGCCCAGCTCCGTCAGAATGGCCTGCTGGATCTCGGTGAGCCTGACCAGTTGCGCCTCTTGGCCCGCTTCGTCCAGATCGCCTTGAGCCAGTGCCACCAGCAGGTTGGTGACGCCGGCGCTGGCGCTCAGCACCACCACCCGGGTGGCCGGGTTGGCCAGCACCACATCGGCGCAGTTGTTCATGGCTGCCGCGTTGGCGACGCTGGTTCCGCCAAACTTGGCGACATTGATCGGGCTCATTGCTTACTCCTGTCTTAATATGAAAATCCGGATCCATCGGGCAAAAAGAGAGGAGGAGGCTGAAAATGGCAGGAATGATCGAAGCTATCCCGGCCAGAAGCACTCCACCCGAAGAGCCCATCCCGTACCCGCCCCTGATGGGGCGCGGTGGGGGATGGCCACTACCGATGACAACCCGGGGGATTCAGCCCCCGCAGCCGACACTGAGGTTTCCAGTGGCCTCAGATGTCTCGGCGCTGCTCCCCCTGACCCAAGTTCGCCGGACACTGGTGTCCTCCCTCGGGCTGCCTGGGCAGCGCTCCTCTTCTGGCTCCACCAGGGCGGTGGAGTGCATTTAGAAATACCTTGCGTTGGATTGCACTGTCAATCGAGTTTGTGAAAAAGTTCAAAAAGTCAGCCAAGCCAACGCAAAATCAATGGCTTATACGATTGTCTTTGACAAAACCTTGGAACGACGCTGCCAGTTGTAGAGGCGCTGGCGGGCCACCGGCAGATCTTCCACCTCCAGCGGATCGAAGCCCCGTTCCCGGAACCAGTGGATGGAGCGGGTGGTGAGCACGAACAGGCGGCGGATGCCGAGCCGTTTGGCCCGCTCGGCCACCTTGGCCACCAGCTGATCTCCCCGGTTGGAGTTGCGGTAGTCGGGGTGGATGGCGACGCAGGCCATCTCCGCCATCGCCTCTTCCATGAAACAGTAGAGCGCCGCGCAGCCGATGATGAGGCCGTCGCGCTCGATGATGGTGAACTTGTCGATCTCCATCTCCAGCTGCTCGCGGGAGCGGCGCACCAAAATACCTTCCTCCTCCAGCGGGCGGATGAGATCCAGGATGCCACCGATGTCCTCGATGGTGGCGGCGCGCGCCTGCTCGGCGCTTTCGCGCACGATCTGGGTGCCGAGGCCATCGCGGCTGAACAGCTCCTGCAGCATGGCGCCATCATCCTGATAGCTCACCAGGTGGGAGCGGGGCACGCCGCCGCGGCAGGAGGCGATGGCCGCGCGCAGGTAGCGGGCGGTGCCGGACATCTCTTCCCCCGCCTGCTCCAGCTCCACCAGCAACTCTTCGGCCTGTTCGGGGAAGAGCTCGGAGATGGCCTCGCCGTGGCGATCCATCACCCCCTGGGTGCTGCTGAAGCAGATGAGTTTGTCCGCTTTCAGATCCACCGCCACCCGGCGGGCCACCTCTTCCGAGCTCAGGTTGAAGCTCTCGCCGGTGACCGAGCAGCCGATGGGGGAGATGAGCACCAGGCTCTTCTGATCCAGCTGGCGAGTGATCCCCTCCACGTCGATGCGGCGTACCCGGCCGCTGTGGCAAAAATCGATGCCGTCATCCACCCCGAGCGGCTGGGCGGTGACGAAGTTGCCGCTCACCACGCTGATGCGGGCACCCTGCATGGGAGTGTTTGCGAGCCCCATGGAGAGCTGGGCGGTGATGTCGTACTGCAACCCGCCGCACACCTGCTTGATGATGGCGAAGCTCTCGTCATCGGTGACCCGGATGCGCTTGTGGTACTGGGCCTCGATGCCGGCGCGGGCCAGCGCCTCGTCGTTCTGCGGACGGGAGCCGAACACCAGCACCAGGCGAATGCCCAAGGTCTGCAGCAGGGCGATATCGCTGACGATGTTGGCGAAATTGGGGTGGCAGAGGGCTTCTCCCCCCATCATCAGCACGAAGGTGGCGCCTCTGTGCACATTGACGTAGGGGGTAGACTGCCGAAAGGCATAGACCAGGCTGGGTTCGCGTTCACGCACTTGAGGCTTCTTCCATAAAAAAACAGCAATGGGCTCAATATATGAAAATAAATTCACAAATCAAGATTAAATATTGATTTTGCGTGATTTTGTCACCGGGACGGCCAGGCGGACAGAACAGTGGTGACACCAGGCAGGGCAGGGGCGTCAGCGGTGTGAGGGTGCGCCTCAGGTTGATCCCGGCCCATAAACTGTTATCTTCGATATTCCTTTTCGTCAGCTGTGCGATCGCACAGGTTTTTATACAAGGACAGGGTGCATGGAACAGATTATTTCGCCGGCAGACGCGCTGCCGGGACGCCGCGAGGCGATGGTGATTGGCCAGCAGCATGCGGTCAATGGTCACCCGACTCAGGGACCCTGGCCTGAAGGGATGGCGGTGGCCTGGTTCGGCATGGGCTGCTTCTGGGGGGTGGAACGCCTGTTCTGGCAGCAGCCCGGGGTCTACTCCACCGCCGCCGGCTATCAGGGCGGGGTGACCCAGAATCCCACCTACAAGGAGGTGTGCAGCGGATTGACCGGCCATGCCGAGACGGTGCAGGTGGTGTTTGATCCCAAGGTGATCAGTTACGGCGACCTGCTCAAGCTGTTCTGGGAGCAGCACGATCCGGCCCAGGGCATGCGCCAGGGCGGTGACATCGGCACCCAGTACCGCTCCGTCATCTTCTTCGGGGACGACACCCAGGAGGCGATTGCCCAGCAGAGTCTGGCCGCCTACCAGCAGGCGATGACGGCGAGCGGTGACGGGCGCACCATCACCACCCGCATTCTGCCGCTGGTGCCCTTCTATTACGCCGAGGATTACCATCAGCAATATCTGGAGAAGAATCCGGACGGATATTGCGGCCTGGGGGGCATCGGCGTCTGCCTGCCACCGAGCCTCAACCGCTAGGTGAAGATGACGGGTATCTGTGACTTGTCATTGATGGTAAAAAGAAAAAGGCCGCGTTTGCGGCCTTTTTATCGGGCGTTGTCAGGAGAATGAAAAAATCATAAAAAAATGTGTCATGGGTGGGAACTAAATTGAACCCGCTTTGCCTAACCTAGTAGCCACCATGGATGGCGGCTAAGACCAGACACATTTCTTGCCTCGAAAATTCATAAAAGTCATTGAAAAGCTTGATGAGTTGAAATGATAGCAAGCAGGGCTGCCCGTTGAAGGCGGCCCTTTTCATGTTTGCGGTGCGGAAAATTTGCGAAGGAGTGGCGAACTTGGCGTTCGCCATTGTGATCAGCTGATGGCGCCGTCAAACAGGTTCTTGATGAGGTCGATGAACTCTTCGAGGAAGGCTTTCTGCTCCGGGGTCGGGGCGCGCAGCCAGACGGCGGAGAGCACCTCTTCCAGATCGGCCACCACCGCATCGGCTTCCTGCATGATCACGAAGCGCAACTTGGGATCGAGCTGCGGGTTCTGCTCGCAGATGGCCATCAGGTTGCTGGCCACCCGGCCGCTCACCAGATCTTCGATGGTCTGTTCACCACTGCTCTGTTGCTGGGTTTCAAACAGTCCCAGACTCTCCACCAGATACTCAATCAGGGCGATATAGCCTTCGCTTTCTACAACCATGGCGGCCTCAATCCTCAACAATACGAAAAAACTGTGCGTATTTTAGTGGCTGGACCTAGCTTGGCAAGCGGCAGTGCAGGCGATAACGGATAAAACTGACCCCGCCGCGCTCCACGCTCTCCAATCCGGTCAGCTCAAAGCCATACCGTAAAAATAGCCCATAGCTGAAGACGCTGGCTTCCGTTGTCAGCTGTGTGAGTCCGAGCCGTTTTGCCTCGGCGAGGGCCGCAGCCAGCAGCTGGCTGCCATAGCCCCGGCGCGGGTGATCGGCGCTCACATAGAGCAGGCTGAGGTGGCCATCCTGACTCAGGGTGACGAAACCGAGTGGTTCGCCGCCTTGCTCCAGCACCCAGCCGTGGTGCTCGCGCAGCTGGCCGGCAAAGCCGGGATGATGGGCGCCGAGGGCCCATTGCTCGACCTGCTCCGGGCTGTAGTGCTGGGGGCCAATCCTTCTCACCGACTGCTCGAACAGGGCGCAAAGGGCGGGGATGTGTTGCTCGTTCAGCTGGACGAGCCTGGGCTCTGCTGCCATGGCGGGGCTCATCGCTGCGGTGCCTGCGGGCGCTTGGCCTTGGGCAGACCGGCCACCACCCGCTCGTAGGAGTGATGCACCCAGCCCTGCCAGAGATCGTCGGCCAGGCTGTCGTTGAAGGTAACCGTGTTCCAGTGCTGCTTGTTCATGTGCCAGCCCGGTTTGACCTCGGGGTGGAGTTCGCGCAGCAGCAGGGCCAGCTCGGGTTCGCACTTGAGGTTCAGCCGCAGCGGATCGGCCTGCCAGTCCAGCAGGGCAAACATCTTGCCGGCGATGCGATAGACCAGGATCTCTGGGCCGAAGGGGGTATCCTCCTGAGCGCCCGGCAGGGTCAGCAGAAAGGATCTCAAACGGGTCAATTCCATGGTCATGTTCCTCGCCGCTTGCGGTGCAAACGTATTAGTCGGGTGAAAAAATCTGCTAAGATGCGCGCCTACTATACCCCAATGCCGTCGATGAGGGAGTCGCAAGATGCTGTATCACAAGACCTTCGAGCTGGGTCCCGAGCGGGATTGGGTAGTATTCGTGCACGGGGCGGGCGGCAGCTCCTCCATCTGGTTCAAGCAGCTGCGCGCCTATCGCGAACACTTCAACGTGCTGTTGCTGGACCTGCGTGGTCACGGTCAGTCCCACAAGCTGCAGCAGGTGATCAAGGGCCACTACAGCTTTCGGGCGGTGACCGAGGATATCCTGCAACTGCTCGATCACCTCAACATTCGCCGCGCCCACTTCGTCGGCATCTCCCTTGGCACCATCCTCATTCGCCATCTGGCGGAGCTTTGTCCCGAGCGGGTCAAGAGTATGGTGCTGGGCGGCGCCATTTTGCGGCTCGACATCCGCTCACGGGTGCTGGTGCAGCTCGGCCGCCTCGGCCAGCATATCCTGCCTTACATGTGGCTCTACCGGCTGTTTGCCTTCATCATCATGCCGCGCCAGCACCATCAGGAGTCGCGCAACCTGTTCGTGCGCGAGGCGCGCAAATTGTGCCAAAAAGAGTTCAAGCGCTGGTTTCGTCTCGCCACCGAGGTGAACCCCCTGATGCGCTACTTCAAGGAGCGGGCCCTGCCCATTCCGACCCTCTATGTGATGGGGGAGGAAGATCACATGTTCCTGGCGCCGGTGCGCGAACAGGTGGCGCGCGATCCCTACAGCCGGCTCGAGATCATCGACGGCTGCGGCCACGTCTGCAACGTGGAGCGGCCAGAGCACTTCAACCGCCAGTCGCTGGCCTTTCTCACCGCCCAGCCCGGCTGAATTGGCGCCAGCCGCTGATTTGATGCGGCCCTGGTGGCTTGAGCCTGCGAGGTCATGTCAGGTTTTGGCCGGCAATCGCCGGGTGCTAGTCCACTACTACCCGGCCGGCTGAGCCCTTGGTTACCCTGTGACTCCCATCACCAAGGAGTCCCTATGACCAAACTCGTCCACACCATGATCCGGGTTCGCGACCTGGATAGATCCGTGCGTTTCTACCGCGAGGCCCTCGAGCTGGCGGTGCGGGATCACTTCCCCTTCGACGGTTTTTCCCTCACCTACCTTGCCAATGACCAGAGTGGCTTCGAGCTCGAATTGACCCACAACCAGGGTCAGGCCGAGCCCTACAGCCATGGCAACGGCTATGGCCATCTGGCGGTGACGGTGGAAGGCATCGAGGCGACGCATCAGCGTCTGACGGCGCTGGGTCTGGCCCCTGCGCCGGTCAAGGCGATGCACCATGAGGGCACCCTGCTGGCCCGGCTGTTCTTTTTGACCGACCCCGACGGTTACCAGATCGAGTTCATCGAACGGGCCGGCCGCTTCGCCTGAGCTTGAAGAGTGGAATAAGAAGGGGCTGCAGCCTGGTGCTGCGGCCCTTTTTTCATGAGGAAGGAAAAGGCCCCTCAGGCGGCGACGTCCTGCTCCTGTCTCGCTTCCAGATGGACCAGACAGGAGCAGCGCAGCAGGGAGGCAAAGTTGCTCATCTCCATGCCGTTGCCGAGCGCCTCCTGATAGAGCTCGGAGAGAAACAGTCCCATGGAGCGTCCCTGGGCCTGGCAGAGCTGCTCCAGGATGGTCCAGAACTTGTTTTCCAGCCGGATGCTGGTGCTGTGGCCGCAGATCCGCACCGAGCGGGTGGTGCAGGCGTAGTGACTGGGATCCTGGCCGGAG
Source organism: Aeromonas sp. V90_14 (assembly GCF_029967615.1). Taxonomy (NCBI): domain Bacteria; kingdom Pseudomonadati; phylum Pseudomonadota; class Gammaproteobacteria; order Aeromonadales; family Aeromonadaceae; genus Aeromonas; species Aeromonas sp. V90_14. The sequence goes on from NZ_JASCAS010000003.1 coordinate 164,599, forward strand.
AAGACGGTGCACATGGGCTGGTCCTGAGCGGTAAAGGGGAGGGCCATGGTAGGCAACTCTGCCGCCCGGGTCAAAAAAGCCCCCCGTTGACACAGGATGAGCGCCATCCCCCGTCAGCCAAAATAGTGGGCGATGTCGAGGTAGCGCTGGCGGATGTGCTCGATCAGCAGCCGGATCTTGCGCGGTGGCTGGCGGGTAAAGGGGTAGACGGCGTAGATGCCGAGCTTCTTGCCCACCTGATCGGGGAAGAGATCCACCAGCTCGCCGTTCATCAGATCGTGATAGACCAGGCAACGCGGCACATAGACGATGCCGCGTCCTCCCAGCGCCGCCTTGCGCAGGGCGCCGGCGTTGTCGGTGCAAAAGCTGCCCGATACCGACAGCAGGTAGTTGCCCTCTTCCCCCTTGAAGGCCCACTCCGAGGCCCCCGTGCTCTGGTAGGCGTAGCGCAGGCAGTTGTGGGCGAGCAAGTCTGATGGCTCGCGCGGCGCCCCGAAGCGGCGCACATAGGCGGGGGCGGCGCAGATCACCCACTGGGAGTCGAGAATGTGGCGGGCGATGAGGCTGGAGTCATCCAGATAGCCGGTGCGAATGACCAGGTCGAACCCCTCTTCCACCAGATTGACGAAGCGGTTGTCCAGCGACATCTCCACCGTGAGCCCCGGGTGCTGCTGGCAAAAATCGGCCACCGCATCGGCGAGCAAGAGCTCGCCGGAGATGGTGGGCACCGACATCCGCACATGGCCGCTCACCTTTTCACCAAAACCCGCCACCGCGTCGAAGGCGTCCAGTGCGGCGGCCTTCACATTTTTGGCACCCTGATAGAGCTCCTTGCCCGCCTCGCTCAGGGTGAGCCGGCGGGTGGTGCGATAGAGCAGCTGCACCCCGAGTTCTTCCTCCAGGCGTCCGATCCGCTTGCTAACCACTGAATTTGTCAGGGAATTTTGTTCAGCTACCTTGCTGAAGGAGCCGGCTTCCACCACTTGTGCGAAGAGGATGAGGTCGTCAGTACTGGCCATATTGATCAACTTTTGGAACGAATGTTGTTCATTATTTCCATATATCGCGAAAAAGGAACAGGGTAAGGTCACGTCCGCTTAACAAAACAACAACAAGGTGCGCCTCTGCACCGCTCGGACAAGGACGCAATGATGACAGACACCCTGCTGGCCCTGGTGGCCTTCTCGCCGATCCTGGTGGCCGCCGTGCTGCTGGTCGGCCTTAACTGGCCCGCCAAGCGCGCCATGCCCGTCGCCTTTTTGTTGACTGTGTTCATTGCCCTGTGGGGCTGGCAGATGAGCCCGACCCGGGTCTTTGCCTCCACCCTGCAGGGGCTGGTGATCACGGTGACCGTGCTCTGGATCGTGTTCGGCGCCATCCTGATGCTCAACACCCTCAAACACACCGGCGCCATCAGCGCCATTCGCGGCGGTTTTACCAACATCTCGCCGGACAGGCGCATCCAGGCCATCATCATCGCCTGGTGCTTCGGCGCCTTTATCGAAGGGGCCTCCGGTTTTGGCACCCCGGCCGCCATCGCGGCGCCGCTGCTGGTGGCCATCGGCTTTCCGGCGCTGGCCGCGGTGCTGCTCGGCATGATGATCCAGTCCACACCTGTGTCGTTCGGCGCGGTGGGCACCCCCATTCTGGTGGGGATCAACAAGGGGCTGGATAACCAGGCCATCGGCCAGACCCTGAGCGCCGGCGGCAGCAGCTGGGAGGTCTACCTGCAGCAGGTGACCACCAACGTGGCCCTCATTCACGCCACCGTCGGCACCCTGATGCCGGTGCTGATGGTGATGATGCTGACCCGCTTCTTCGGCCGCCATCGCAGCTGGACCGAGGGGCTCGCCATTCTGCCCTTCGCGATTTTTGCCGGGCTCGCCTTCACCGTCCCCTATGCCCTGACCGGCATGCTGCTCGGCCCCGAGTTCCCGTCCCTCATCGGCGGTCTGGTGGGGCTGGCCCTGGTGGTGACGGCGGCGCGGGCTGGTTTTCTGGTGCCAACAACCAGCTGGGATTTCGCCCCCGAGCAGGAGTGGCCCGCCGAGTGGCTGGGCTCCCTCAAGCTCGATCTCAAAGAAGCTGCCGCCAGCCCCATGTCGCTCATGCTGGCCTGGCTCCCCTATGTGGCGCTGGCCCTCTTGCTGGTGGCCAGCCGGGTGAGCCCGGAGTTCAAGGCAAACCTCCTGTCGGTGAGCCTTGCCTTCACGGATTTGCTGGGGGAGAAGGGGGTCAGCGCCTCCATTGAGCCGCTCTACCTGCCGGGCGGCCTGCTGGTGCTCTGCGCCCTGCTCGCCACCTTGCTGCAATCGCGCTCCTTCACCCCCTTCGGGAGGGCTCTTGGGGAGTCCAGCCGCACCCTGATCGGCGCCGGCTTTGTGCTGATCTTCACCGTGCCCATGGTGCGCATCTTCATCAACTCCGGCGTCAACGGGGCGGATCTCGCCAGCATGCCGGTGACCACCGCGAACTTTGCCGCCGGGCTGGTGGGGGAGTTCTTCCCGGCGCTCAGCGCCACTATCGGCGCGCTGGGGGCCTTTATCGCCGGCTCCAACACGGTGTCGAACATGATGTTCAGCCAGTTCCAGTTTGAAGTGGCGCAGACCCTGGGTGTCTCCACCGCCGCCATGCTGGCGCTGCAGGCCGTGGGCGCCGCCGCCGGCAACATGATTGCCATTCACAACGTGGTGGCGGCGTCGGCCACCGTGGGGCTGCTCGGCCGTGAGGGGGCGACGCTGCGTAAGACCGCGCTGCCGACCCTCTACTACCTGCTGGCCACCGGCCTGATCGGGCTGGCGCTCATGTACAGCTTCCACATCTCGGACGTCCTGCTGCAGCTGAAGTAAAGGAGAGCAAGTGATGAAGGTAATGCGGGTCTATCCGGCCAAGCCAGCCGATGTCTATCTCTACGCCACCTGTCTGGTGGACCTGTTCGACCCGGTGGCGGGGCTCGATGCCATCGCCCTGCTTGAGCGGGAAAGGATAAGGGTGCACTTTGTCGAGAAACAGACCTGCTGCGGGCAGCCGGCCTACACCTCGGGCCATGAAGAGGAGGCGCGCCAGGTGGCGCAAAGCCAGATGGCGCTTTTCCCCGAGCCCTGGCCGGTGGTGGTGCTGTCGGGCTCCTGCGGCGGCATGATGCACCACCACTATGCGCGCCTCTTTCCCGAGAGCTCCGAGGTGGCGGCGTTTTGCGAGCGGGTGTTCGAGCTCACCGAGTTTCTGGCCCAGGTCTGCCGGGTGCGCTGGCACGGGGTGGGGAGTGCAAGCATCGTCATGCACACCTCCTGCTCGGCCCGGCGCGAGATGCAGGTGCACAGCCGGGCCCGTGCCCTGCTGGGTCAGCTCGATGGGGTCACCTTGCATGAGCAGGCCTACGAGAGCGAGTGCTGCGGCTTTGGCGGCACCTTCTCGGTGCGCCATCCCCACATCAGCCAGGCCATGGTGGAGGACAAGACCCGCCACCTGCTGGCCACCGGCGCCGACACCCTGGTGAGCGCCGACTGGGGATGCCTCTTGAACATCAAGGGATCCCTGGCCTATCAGGGCAAGGTACTGCCCGCCATGCACCTGGCCAGCTTCCTGCTCGCCCACAGCGAGCCGGTGGCTCAGTGCTTACAAGAGCCAAAACAGGAGGCCCATCATGAGTGAGCACGCCAAGTATTCGCCGCGCCGCTTCCATCCCCAGGCCGAGGCGGCCCTGGCCGACCCCGTGCTGCGCCAGAATTTTCGCGGCGCCATGGATTACCTGCGCGCCAAGCGCCGCGATGCCTTCGCCGACCCCGCCGAAGAAGCGGCGGTGCGCGATGCGGCGGAGCAGATCCGCCAGCGCTGTCTCTCGCGTCTGCCGGACCTTTTGGAGCAGCTCGAAGCCAACTGTGAGCGCAACGGCATCCGGGTGCACTGGGCCCAGACGCCGGTCGAGGCCAACGCCATCATCCTTCGCATAGCCCAAAAACATGGGGTGAGCAGCATCGTCAAGGGCAAGTCCATGGTGAGCGAGGAGGTAGGCTTCAACCACGAGATGGCGCGCCACGGCATCCGCTGCCTTGAGAGCGACATGGGGGAGTTTATCGTCCAGCTCGACGGCGACACCCCGTCCCACATCATCATGCCCGCCATCCACAAGAACAAGCAGGAGGTGAGTGACACCTTCGCAAGCAACCTCGAAGGCTTCACCCCCACCACGGACGTGGACGCCCTGATCCAGACCGGGCGGCGGGCCCTGCGTGAAGAGTTTCGCCGCGCCGGCATGGGGCTCTCCGGCGTCAACTTTGCGGTGGCCGAGACCGGCAGCCTGTGCCTCGTCGAGAACGAGGGCAACGGGCGCATGTGCACCACGGTGCCGAAAGTGCACGTGGCCATCACCGGCATCGAGAAGGTGGTGGAGTGCTTATCCGACGTGCCGCCCCTTTACAGCGCCCTGACCCGCTCGGCCACCGGTCAGGCCATCACCACCTACTTCAACGTCATCAGCGGCCCGCGCCGGGCAGGGGAGCTGGACGGCCCGGACGAGGTGCACCTGGTGCTGCTGGACAACGGCCGCAGCCAGGCTTACCGGGACGAGGAGCTGCGCAAGACATTGCAGTGCATCCGCTGCGGCGCCTGCATGAACCACTGCCCGGTCTACACCCGCATCGGCGGCCACGCCTACGGCACCATCTACCCGGGCCCCATCGGCAAGATAGTTTCCCCCCACCTGCTGGGGCTGAAAAGCACGAGTGATCTGGTGACGGCGTCGAGCCTGTGCGGCGCCTGTGGCGAGGTGTGCCCGGTGCGCATCCCCATACCCGACCTGTTGCAGCGCCTGCGCCGGGAGGCCAAACACGACGCACAGCCCGGCCACGCACCGCTGGCGGGGCAGGGGGCGGCCAAGAGCCGGCTCGAGACGCTTGCCATGCAGGGCTTTGCCTTTGCCGCCACCCACCCGCGCCTCTATCACGCCGCGACCGGGGTGGCCGGTCGCCTGCGGGGCTTGATGCCCAAACATCTGGGCCCCTGGACCCAGTGCCGCGAGGCCCCCAAACCCGCCCCCCAGAGCCTGCACGCCCTGCTGCGCCAGAAGAAGAAGGAGTCCTGATATGTCGAGCAAAGAGGCCATATTAAGCCGCCTGCGCGGCGCCGCCCCCCCCATGGCACATGCCCACCATGGCTGGCAGCCTTGGCGCGGGGAGGATGAACAGGCACGGCGCGAGCGCTTTGTTGCCGGGATCTGCGCCAGCCACGCCGAGATCCTCACCGTCAAGGAGGCAAACCTGGCCCAGGATCTGAGCGCCTGGCTGGATGAAGAAGGCATGACGCATCTGGCCTGTGGTCAGGGTGGCCGCTGGCAGGCGGCGGTTGCGGCGGCTTGCGTCGGGCGATCTGTGTTGACCCCGGCGGGGGAGTTTGCCAGCTGGAAAGACGATCTGTTTGACGTCTGTCAGGCGGGCATCACCCACTGCGCGGGGGCCATCGCCGATACCGGGACGCTGGTGTTGCTGCCCGATGGTGGCGAGCCGCGCACTATTTCGCTTGTGCCCCCCTGCCATATCGCCCTGCTGGCGGCTTCCACCATCGCCGACAACCTGGCGGGGCTGGTGGCGGCCGGGCGCTGGCAGCAGGCCATGCCCACCAACCTGCTGCTGGTCTCCGGCCCCTCCAAGACCGCCGACATCCAGCAGACCCTGGCCTACGGCGCCCACGGCCCGAGCCGCCTCTTGGTAGTGCTGGTGGAGGATTGCTGATGCCTTGGAACCAGTTTGACGCCGCCGTGCTTGAGTGCATCCCGCCGGAGCGGCTGGTGAGCGACCCTGATCTTCGGCTGGCCCACGGCACGGACGCCAGCTTCTACCGGCTGGTACCCGAGCGCATCGTGCGCCTCGACTCCCTTGATGAGGTGCGCTTCGTGCTCGGGGTGTGCCGCGAATTGGGCCTACCGTGCACCTTTCGCGCCGCCGGCACCAGCCTCTCGGGCCAGGCCCTGAGCGATTCGGTGCTCATCACCCTGACCGACAGTTGGCGCGGTCATCACATTCTGGACGAGGGGGCGCGCATCGCCCTGCAACCCGGGGTGATCGGCGCCGATGCCAACCGCTATCTGGCGCCTCTGGGCCGCAAGATTGGGCCTGATCCGGCCTCCATCAACGCCTGCAAGCTTGGCGGCATCGCCGCCAACAACGCGAGCGGCATGTGCTGCGGCACCGCCCACAACAGCTATCACACCTTGCACGCCATGACCTTGCTGCTGGCAGATGGCACAGTGCTGGACAGCGGTGATCCCCACAGCCGCGCCGCCTTGGCGGCCAGGCGCCCGGAGCTGCTGGCCGGGCTCGCCGCATTGCGCGCCGAGGTGCTGGCGAACGCCGAGCTTGCCGCGAAAATTCGCCACAAGTACCGGCTCAAGAACACCACCGGCTACGCCATCAATGCCCTGCTCGACCATGAGGACCCTATCGATATCCTCACCCACCTGATGATTGGCTCGGAGGGGACCCTCGGCTTTATCGCCGAGGTGGTGCTCGACACAGTGCCCGAATACCCCCACAAGGCCTCGGCCCTGCTGGTGTTTCGGGACGCGGAGCAAGCGTGTCTGGCCACCTCGCGCCTGAAAAGTGCGCCGGTGGCAGCGGTGGAGCTGATGGATGGGCGCTCCCTTCGCTCGGTGGCGGGCAAGCCCGGCCTGCCGGACTTTATCAAGGCGCTGGATCTGGCTGCCTGCGCCCTGCTTGTCGAGGTGCATGGGGAGTCGAAAGAGGAGCTGGTCGATCGCTGCGAGCAGGTGATGGGCATGGCCGCCGAGTTCGCCCAGGTCGCCTCGGTGCCTTTTACCAGCGACAGCGCCGGCCTCTGGGCCATTCGCAAGGGGCTCTTCCCGGCGGTGGGGGCGGTGCGCACCACCGGCACCACCGTCATCATCGAGGATGTCGCCTTTCCCATCGAACGTCTGGCCGAAGGGGTGGCGGGGCTGCAGCAACTGTTCGATCGCTTCGAATACGGTGAAGCCATCATCTTTGGCCACGCGCTGGAGGGGAACCTGCACTTCGTCTTTACCCAGGGCTTTGACGATCCGGCCCAGGTGGCCCGCTACGGCGCCTTTATGGATGCGGTAGCCGAGCTGGTCGCGGTGCGCTTTGGCGGGTCGCTCAAGGCCGAGCACGGCACCGGCCGCAACATGGCCCCCTATGTGGAGCTGGAATGGGGGCCGGAGGGGATGGCGCTGATGCGGCGCATCAAGGCGCTGCTGGACCCAGCTGGCATGCTCAATCCCGGCGTCATCATCAACGACGACCCCAAGGCCCACCTGACCCACCTCAAGCCCATGCCGGCGAGCGATGCCATCGTCGATCCGTGTATCGAGTGCGGCTTTTGCGAGGCAGTCTGCCCCTCGCGCACCCTGTCACTGTCGCCGCGCCAGCGCATCGTGCTCTATCGCGAGCTGGCCCGCCGCAATCGTGCCGATGAGCCCTCCAACCAGTTGGCCCGGCTGTTTGACTATCAGGGCATCGACACCTGCGCCGCCACTGGGCTCTGCGCCGATCGCTGCCCGGTCGGCATCAACACCGGAGCGCTCATCAAGAAGCTGCGCACTGACAAGTACCAGCGCTTCGTGCCCATCGCCCGCTGGAGCGCCGATCACTTCGCTGGCGTTACCCGCACGGCGCGCAGTGCGCTGGGCCTCAAAGCCATTGTCGGCAAGCTGTTGGGAGACACAGCGCTGGCGGGATTGGTGAATGGGGTTCGCCATCTGAGCGGCCAGCGCACACCCGCCTGGCTGCCCACCCTGCCGGGGCCGAGCCGTTACCAGTGGTCGCAAGGGGAGGGAAGCCATGGCGGATCCAGCGAGCGCGCTGTGGTTTATCTGCCGTCGTGCGCCAGCCGGGTATTCGGCCAGCAGGAGGATGCCCCGTCACTGCCAGACGTGGTGTTATCCCTGCTCAAGAAGGCGGGTTGCCTAGTCATAGTGCCGAAAGGCATTGAGGGACTCTGCTGTGGCATGCCCTATGACAGCAAGGGGATGAGCGAGGTGGCTGCCGCCAAGCGTACTGAGCTGGCGGCGGCCCTGTGGCAGGCAAGCGAGCAGGGGCGCTGGCCCGTGCTGCTCGATACCAGCCCCTGCGTGCAGCGACTGCTTTCAGGTGCGCTCGGCAAGGGCCTGCGGGTGTTTGAGCCCGCTACCTTTGTGCTGGAACACCTGCTGCCCCACCTTGAGCTGACCCCCATCGATGAGACCGTGATGCTCCATATCACCTGCAGCAGCCGGCGCATGGGGCTGGGGGAGAATATGCTGGCGCTGGCTCGCGCCTGCGCCCGCGAGGTGATCGTGCCTGAGCATATCCAGTGCTGCGGCTTTGCCGGCGACAAGGGGCTGATGACCCCGGAGCTCAACGCAGCCGCGCTCGCCAGCCTGCCCACCCAGGTGCCCAGCGATTGCCGTCAGGGATTCAGCAACAGCCGTACCTGCGAGATGGGACTGAGCCAGCACGCCGGCATTCCCTATCACAGCATCCTCTATCTGGTGGATCAGGCTGCGAAATAGATAATCCCCCCGGCAGAATATATTCTGTCAGGGGGCTATCTCAAGAAGAGTGAGTGTTTTTTAGTAATTCATGTTGCCTTTGTATTGGTCAATGTGACTTAAATATATGCAGGCATACTTTTCATTTCATATGAAATTCCATGTAAAATAGAACTCTCAATTTTGGATTGAAAGCCATTCACGAAAATAGAGTTTACTTCGTAGTAGGAGTAAAACATTGATATACCACTGCGATATGAGCACTCTTCCCTGTTCCCCAGTCACATGGCTCTCTATTATATGTGGTGTAGAATAGGACACCACCATTTGGCATATCTTGTGCCTGTTTTGGGTTCATAACAGTCACACCATCCTCTGCTCCACCACATATACTATGCACACTAATAGAGCCAAGACATTGTCCTTGAGGAAGAAATTGACAGTCATCCTCTTTCCAAGAATATCTATTGTCTGCTCTTTTAACCTCACCTACATTGAAAACCTTTTTACATTCAGTAATAAATGAGAATGGCAGCTTTGTATTTTCGTTAGCGAACGCTGGAATTGAAAACAATACCATTAGCAAAAACTTTTTCATGTTTTTCCTCCAATGTGAATAAGTCATGCTACAGATGGATTAATTGTGGGTGAAGTACCCATGTGGGGGGCAATATTGATCTAATTTATTTGAATCTTTAGTGTTCTGTAGCATCCATTGAATTTTCTTTGCAGAGGGTAGTGTTTTTAGTTGATGGGGATTGTGAGCAGACATTAGCTTCGGAATGGAGGGGCATAATAAATTATGCTGTTGGAAGAAGAGTGAAAATCGGTGGGGTTCGCCATTTAAATGTTTTGTTTAATAATGGGATGCCGGTCATTTATCGTAGCATGGGTATATTTAGGTCCAGCTAATTTTCAGCCATCACACTGACATTCCTTATCACAGTATTCTGTGAGACGAAGAGATACATAAAGCCCTGTTAGAGTGAGTTGTGGTGTTTTTTTGAGCAGCAGTGCCTGGTCACGCCTTGCAATGCCCCGTTGCATACATCCCTCTTGAGAGCCTTGTTACTTGTGTTTTTGTAATACCACTTTGCTGCACCGCCCGGTCAACCAAGTCATGTGTTATCTCTTGCTCATCAATGCCTTGTAACAGCTGGTTACAGATCTTGCGTCGACCGGCGAACCCTTCCTCCAGTAAATTCAGCGGCGATTGAATGCACCTCACATAACAAAGCAATTGCAAGGAACAAGAGTCATGAGAATGCACCACAAAGCCATGCTGGCCATCGCCTGCACCGCCGCCCTGTCCGCCTGTGACAGCGAGAAGGCGGCCAACAGCATCGCCAAGCGCGCGCCGCTGCCGTTGCCCGATGCCGGCGTCTATGAGGCGAACCTGCTCAGCCGCGATGGCGATCAGGGGCCGCTGAAGATGATCAAGGGAGTGGAGGGATTGGCGCTGGTCTATCCCAAGGGGGATGGCGAGCAGCGCTGGGGCGTCTGGGTCGAGAACGACGGCAAGTCGATTACCTCTTCGCAATGGATGGGGCTGGCGGCCCAGAAAGAGAACAAGGATGGTATCTATCCGGTGTTGCTGGAGCGCACCTCGGTGCGGGGCAAGCGGCTCGATGCCCAGAGCAACGACCACAACCTCATCAGCTTTCAAGACAAGGCGGTAACCGATCTGGCTGGCAAGGAGGTCAAGCGCTGGACCTTTGATTTCAGCCGTACCGGCACCCAGTTCCGGGATCCGGATCAGAGCACCGCTCTCTATCGCGACTGGAGCGGCCACCTTGCCGTGAGCAAGCTCGCCACCCGGACGATCACCAGCGACAGCTGGCGGGTGGCAGAGGACGCCGGCTTTGGCGATGCCATGGTGGGGCTGATCCGCAGCACCAACAATGGCGGCTCCCTGACCCTGGAGATCGAATTTCCCAAGGCGGGCTGTACCCTGACCGGCAAGGGCAGTGCAGAGTCTGGCAAGGGGCTCAGCAAGCTTAACCTGAGCGGGTTTGGCAAGTGCAGCTTCAAGGCATCAAGCGATCTCAGCCCGCTTGAGAACAAGTGGATGCTGGGCCTGGCCAAGGCCAAAGAGGGGGCAACGGCCTACGTCGCCGCGTTCGAGATGCCGGACACCCGCAAGACGACCCTGGTGGTGGGCTTTCCTGAGCAAAACGGCCTGATGGTGATGGGCGAAAAGTTCTGACAGCATTACGTTTTTAATCAAGACCCTAGGACATGCCTAGGGTCTATTTGGCACAATCTTAAAAGTTTTGAGGGAAGGATTTAGACTTTATCCAATGCCTTGGTGTCTGATGCGTATTTGCACATGACTGTTGTGTTATCAGCTGCATAGTTGTAGCTGGTTTCAATATAACTACCACGATCCCCAGTCAAAATGATATTTACCTTGCTGCCTGGGTTAGGGTAGTGGTTATCACCATCGCCACCATACCAGTGTCCTTTATTAAGGTCATAGAAATATATATTTCCCAGCACTCTGATTTTCAATATGAATCGTTCAAAATTGGTTGCAACGTTTGCCACTGCTGACTGGCCATTCTTGATGGTCAGCGTCATGAATTGATAAGGGCTTGCTTCGATAATTTCTACATCAACACCCAGGGCATTCACTATGGTTAAACTTCCCATATTATCATCCTCTAATTTGTAGTAATGATGCTGTTTTTTAATTTCGAAGAGGCCGGATGGACGATTTAACTTGCCATCAAGGACACTGATGAAATTAAAGACATGAAGACTTTTCTGATTGCCGATAGATGTTCAACACTCTCTATATAAGTATCAACTGCAAGATCTGACACTTTGCATGCGGTGGATCTCTGCTATTTTATCTGAGAATAAAAACCCTTTATTTTCAATCTATTGAGTATGGTAAGAGAAAGCCATTCAGAAATCAGGTGAACAAACTCATTTCCGAATATCTGAACAGCTCAATACCCCGTCATCTCCAGATAGCCGACCCCCTTGGCATCCCCCGAGACGGAGACCGCTCCCTCCCAGTAGTCAAAGCGTCCCGTCATGGCCTGATCGGGCTGGCGCGCCTGAATGCGGAGGTTGAGATCCCCGGCCTTAAGCTGCCACTCGATGGGGTAGGGTTGCCCCTTGGGCCCGCGCCAAGTCTTGCCGGGGGTGAGGCGGATCTGCGCAGGGTTCAGCACCCGACTGCTGCCGTCACGCTCAATCAGGATGCCGTAGCGGTTCTCCGGCTCAGTGCGGCCCGATTTGGTGCGCAGGCGAAACAGCATCAACTCGCGGCCATCCTCAAATTGCAGCGAAAACCAGTCCCAGCCGGATTGCCACTGGGCCAATACCGAGCTGCTCCACTCGTGATCGAACCAGCCCTGGCCGCTGACGTTGCGGGTCTCGCCATCCAAGGTCAAGGTGCCGCTGATGGTCAGGCGCGGGTAGGAGTAGTAAAAGGAGGCGTTGCCCGGGCTCTTCTCGCTGTAACCCTGTTGACCCTGCAGCACCGCTGGCTTGGCGGCGCTTACTTTCAAATCAAGATCCCCCGCCTTGCTCTGCACCTTGAGGGTGGCAGGAAAGAGCGATTCCCCTTGAGAGGCAAGCCGCCACTCTCTTAGCCAGTATTCGCCGCCACTGGCCCCGGCGAGCCCTGGCCCCTGGCGGCTGGTGCGCTCGTCCTGCTGGTGGCTGCCTTTGCTCACATCCGTGATGGCGAACTGGGCCAGCCAGAGCTGGGGCGTGAGCCAGGGGTTGTCGGATGTTATCTCCTGCTCGATGCCTTGGCGAAACAGGGTCCACTGCATGCCGTAGCCGCGCCCCTGCTCGTCTTTCAGGTTGCCGGTGAGATACCACCACTCGGAGCGGTAGTCGGGGTGGGCAGCGTGATCCGCGGGCAGGTGGATGGATTGACCCGGCAGGGCCTTTTTGAAGTGATTGTTGCCGCCGCCAAGGATGGCGCCCAGATCGTTGGCATTTATCCCGGCGCCATACAGGGTGCAGATCAGCGCCAGCGACCAGATGTTGAATGTTTTCATACCACTCTCCTTGCGGCGTACCAGGAGGCGAGCGCACCACAGACGGGGGCGAGCAGGAGCGCCGTGACGGCGTGCAAGGGGGCAGCCTCGAAGGCCAGCCGCCAGCCGAAGGCGCGGGGGTTGACCACCTCAATCAGCACCCAGGCAAGGCCATATCCCACTGGCAGGGCCAACAGCGCGGTGAGCAGCCCCAAGCCCGCCCCCTGCCACACCAGCAACCGTCGGCAGTGGCGGGGGCTCAGGCCAAGGCTTTGCAGGGTCTGCAACTCGCCGCGCCGGGCCAGCCCCAGCACCATGAAGGCCGAGCCGATGCCGACGAACGCGATCCCCAGAATGAGCAACTTCAATAGCTCGGTCACCACAAAGGTCTGATCGAACACCCTGAGGGCGGCGGCGTGGATGGCGGGGGCGGGCAGCAGGTTCACCCGCTCGCCAAACTGGGCCCGCAGGCGATCGGCGAGGCGATCAACGTGCGGGCTGAAGAGGGCCAGGGATTGCACCTTGCCCCCTTCGAAGGCGTGCAGTATCTGCCCCTTGTCGCTGCCGTAATCCTGATAGACGCCGGTGACGGTGAGCGTGCGTGGCCCCTGCTCGCCGCTCACCTCGAGGCTTTGGCCCACCTTGACTCCGAGGCGCACAGTCAGCGGTTCGCTCGCCAGCACCTCGTCGGGGGTGGCGGGCCAGCGTCCGGTCAGCAGCGGGTAGGCGGCTTTTAGCTCGGGGATAAAGTCCATCTGTGCCCACTCGATGGGCTGCCCCTGCCAGCGGGCCGGGTGCACCGAGCGGCGCGAGGCGGCGCGCATATCCGGTGCTGCGAGTATGGTGTTGAAGGTCTGCTCGCTCAGGGCGCCCTTGCTGCCGGCCACCCCCTTGGGGGCGGTGACGTAGAGATCGGCGGCCAGGCGCTGGCCGAGCCAGATCTCCACGCTCGAGCGAAAGCTCGACACCATGACTCCGATGCCGATGGCTGCGGCGATGGCCAGTTGCAGCGCCATCACCGCGATGGCGGTGCGATCCAGGTGATAGAGGGTTTCGGCCACCCCGAGCCGGGCGCTGAGGGGGCCGCGCTCGCGTCGGCGCAGCCGGCCCAGCACGGCGCGCAGCACATCGGGCAGGGCGAGCGCCATGGCCAGCAGCCAGCCGCCGGCCACAAAGAGGGCGCCGCCCAGCCCGGTTTCTGGCCGCCACAGGCACAAGGCGCAGAGCAGCAAGATGGCGATGGCGAGCCCCCGACGTTGCCAGGGATGAGCCGGCGGGCGGCTGTTGCCCTCTCGCAGTTCAAGGGGGGATTGGCGCAGCAGTTGCCACCAGCCGGGCAGGTTGGCGGCGAGCGTGCCCAGCAGGCCGATCACCAGCGCCTTGCCAAGGCTGGCGGGGGAGAGGCGCAGCAGATCGATGGGGTTGGGACCATAGAGATCGGCCAGCGCCTGGGTGAGCTGCCCCATCAGGGCTAGGGCCAGCAGGCTGCCGAGCAGCAGCCCGAGCAGGGTGCCGATGCTGGCGAGGATCAGGATCTCCAGGGTCAGCCAGCGCAGCAGCCGGCGCGGCGGCATGCCGAGGATGATGAGCTGGGCCAGCTGGGGGCGGCGCACGCTCTGCACGAAGCGCTGGGCGTTGAACACCAGAAAGAGCCCCACCGCCATGGCGAGCAGGGAGAGCGCAGTGAGGTTCAGAGCCAGCGCATCGCCGAGCTGACTGGCATCGAGCGCCGGGCTGATGGGCTCAAGCCAGAGGGGCTGATGGGGGGCATAGGATGGCAGGGCCGCCTGCAAGGCTCTTTGCAAGGTATTGGCCTCGCCCTCGCTGAGCTTGAAGACGATGCGATCGAGTCGGCCCGCCTTGCCAAGCAGCGGCTGGGCGAGGCCGATGTCGGTCACCAGCAGCCGCTCCATGGGCACGGCGCCGGGCTCGAAGGTGCCGGCCAACGTGAGGGTCAGCGGGCGGGGCGGCGCCCCTTCACCGCTACCCAGCACGAAGTGCCGGCTCTGGCCCGTTTGCCAGCCCAGGCGCTTGGCCTCGGGGGCAGCCAGCCAGACGCTGTCGGCGCGGGTGAGGGAGAAGGTGGGCTCTTGGTCCGGCGCGGCGCCAAACAGCCGGCGCAAGGGGCCGGGGTTGAACAGATCCATCCCCAGCAGCTGAAAACTGCGCCCCTGCTCATCTTGCAGCCAGCCGTGCAGCTGGGGCATGGCGTCGAGGTTCGGTTGGCTGCGCACCAGCGTCACATAGATCTGCTCGTCCAGCCCGCCGTCCGGCGCCAGCCGGTAGTTCGCTTCCCCCGCCAGCTGGCTGCGGGCGGCGACAAAGTTGGTGCGGGCGCTGTGGTTCAAGAGCTCGATGGCCACCACCAAAGAGACCCCGAGGGTGAGCCCGACCAGGCTCATCAGCAGCAGCCAGGGATGAGCGCGATAGAGGCGCAGCAGCGCCTTGAGCGGCAGCGGCAACATCACTGCCCTCCGTGGCGGGCGTCAGTCATGGTGGTGCCCCTTGAGCTCGACCAGCTGACCCCCTTCAAGGCGCAGCACCCGATCCGCCAGGGCGCCATAGGCGGGGTTGTGGCTCACCAGCAAGAGGCCGGCGCCGGTGCCCCGCACCGCCGTCATCATCAGCGCCATCACCTGTTCGGCGTTGTGTTCATCGAGACTGCCGGTGGGCTCGTCGGCGAGCAGCCACTGGGGCTGGTGAATGAGGGCGCGGGCCAGCGCCACCCGCTGGCGCTGGCCGCCGGAGAGCTGCTCCGGCCAGGCGTGGCGCTTGTGAGCGAGATCGAGGCGCTCCAGCAGGCCGTCAATGCGTGCCTCATCGTGGACAAGCTGGTTGATGGCAAGGGGAAGGGCGAGGTTCTCGGCCACGGTCAGGGTCGGCAGCAGGTTGAAGTCCTGATAGACGATGCCGAAGTGGCGGCCGCGCAGACGGGCCCGCTCGTCCGCCGACTGGTTGTCAAGGCGGGTCTCCCCCAGCCAGATCTCCCCCTCATCCGGGGGGAGGAGGCCGGCAATGAGATTGAGCAGGGTCGACTTGCCGCAGCCGCTCTGCCCCAGCAGCAGGGTGATCTCGCCGGCCGCCAGGGTCAGATCAAGGTGGTGAAACAGCGGCAGCCGTTCGCTGCCGTTATCGAAGCTCTTGCCGAGATTGCGCAGGGTCAGCATGGGATAACCGGTTGATGGTCAATGGCTTTCATCATGCCATGTAGGTTGCTCCCCTGCCTAATGATCACGCGGCTTTGCCTTTGCGCGAGAGTGCCAGTTAGTGATCAAGGCTGCAAAAGAGGTGAGGATCCTGGCTGGATCCCGCTCACCTGTGGTGGTTAGAATAGGGGCCTCCATGGGTCACAGGATGCGCAAGGATGTTACACAAGCAAGTCAGTTTTATCATCGACAGCAAGGGCAACAAGCAGGCTGCCGTGGTCCCCATCGAGATTTACAACGAGCTGATGACCCTGCAAAAGGCGCTCTCCGACAACAAGCCGGGCGAGCGCGAGCTCTACCACTTCAACGGCAAGGGGGCCGAGGCGCACGGTTATCCGGTGGGCAAACGGCAGAACCCCGGCTTCATGGTGCTGGCGGGCTCCACCGCCAACGGCGAGGATGCGGCTTCCCTGCGCGAGGCGGTGATCGAACTGCGCCAGGAGCTGCTGGGCAAGGGGATCCTGGCCCCGCGCAGTGAAGGGGGCTTCGTCTTTACTGCCGATCAGCTGTTCAACAGCCCGAGCCTGGCCGCCAGCCTGGTGGCGGGCAACAACCGCAGCGGGCTGGACGCCTGGCAAAACAGCGCCGGCTACACCCTCAAGCGCTCGGGGTTTGGCAAGAAGTAGGCTGAGCCCTCATCCCTCGGGGCAGAGGATCCGTTGACAACGTGCAGATAACACAAGGCCGCCCCCTGCGATGCAGGTGGGCGGCCTTGTTGTTTGTCGCTTGTTGGTGGTCGGGGCTTATTTTTTGCCGGTCAGCAGCCAGTAGCTCAGGGTCGAGCCGAACCCGCAGCCGGCGATGGCGATGGCCATCGGCAGCGGGGATTCGGGAGGATTGAGGTTGACCAGGATCCCCACCACGGCGCCGATGCCAAAGCGCAGGGTGCCCGCCAGTGCCGAGGCAGTGCCTGCCGATTGCGGGAAGTGACCCATCAGGCCGGTCATGGCGTTGGCACCCACCAGGCTGATGTGGCCGACGAACAGCACCACCGGAATGACGATACCCCACAGGCCGCCGGTCTGGCTCCAGGCGTTGTAGATGAGCAGGGCGCCGGCACAGGGCAGCACCAGCAGGCCGTATTGCAGCATCCGCTCGGCGCCCACCCCCTTCACCAGCCGGCTGTTGACGAAGGTGACCACCATCATCAGCAGGATGTTGAGGCCAAACAGCCAGCCGTAGTGCTCGGTCGGTACCTTGAAGTACTCGATGTAGACGTAGGGGGAGGCGCTCAGGAAGGCGAACATGCCCGAGCTTGAGAGCGAGCCACACAGCACGTAGCCCATGGCGCCGCGATGGGAGAGCACGCCCCAGTAGTTCTTCAGGATCTGGCCGAGGTTGAGGGGCTGCTTGTGCTCGGGCTTCAGGGTCTCCTGAATTTTCCACTGCATCATCAGGCAGATGAGCAGGCTGATCCCCACCAGCAGCCAGAAGATCACCCGCCAGTCGCTGTGGGCGCTGATGTAGCCGCCCACCACCGGTGCGACAAGAGGGGCGAGCGTCATCACCAGGATCACGAACGACATGGCGCGGGAGAAGGCCTCCTTCTCGAACAGGTCGCGCAGCAGGGCATTGACCACCACCGAGCCGGCCGCCCCGCCAGCCGCCTGCAGCATCCGATACGCCAGCAGCTCGGGCAGGGAGTCCGCCATGGCGCAGCCCACCGAGGCGATGGCAAACATCACCAGCCCCGCCAGGATCACCGGCTTGCGGCCATAGCTGTCGGCGAGCGGGCCGTAAAAGAGCTGGCCGATGGCGAAGCCGCCCAGAAAGGCGCTGATGGTGAGCTGGGCACCGTCGATGCTGGTGGCCAGATCCCGGGCGATGGACGGAATGGCGGGCAGGTACATGTCGACCGCGAGCGGGGTCAGGCCCGCCAGCGCGCCGAGCAGGATGAACAGAAAACGGGGGGAGAGGGGGGCGTGGGGCATAGGCTATCCAGTCTTGATGAGTGCGAAGTCAGGGAGTGACAAACATCCAGTCTACCAGTTTTGGTGACGGGGGTGATCCTGTATGCCGAGCCACAGGCCGGGCTCGGCGTGAAAGCGGGGGGCAAACCAGACCCGTTGGCTGCCGGCGTGCAGCTCCTCCGGGCTGAGGGGACGCCGGCTGAGCCGGCAGGCCCCTTGCGCCAATGCAAGGCGGGCATCCCCCTGATACCAGCCGTCGGTGACGGGCAGGGCCGTGGTTTCGCGCAGCAGCCTCACCCCCCACTGGGTCACCAGCGCCGGGCACGCCTGCTCGGCCAGCCTGGCGGCCCGGGTCATGGCTGGCGCCGCCGGCGGGGTGAGGGTGCAGAGCAGCAGCAAGAGGGATCCCAGCATGGCTGGCAGCTCGCCCCGGCGCGGCAGCCAGCCTGCCAGCAGCACCAGGCCGAGCAGAGTGATGGGCGCCAGATGGCGGGGATTGTCCGGATTCTGGCCAAATAAGGTCCACAGCAGCAGGACGAGCCAGTAGAGGGGCCAGAGCACGGAGGGGGCGGCATTGTGATCCTTTGACCGTTGCCAGAGCGGCATTACCAGCAAGGCTCCCATCAACAGGGGCCAGAGCGGGGTCAGCTGCTCGTTGAAGGTACGGGCCCAGCTCAGCACCCGATCGCCGTGGGCCGCCGCCGTGTTGCCCCACAGGGTAAAGTGACCGTCGGTAAAGCGGCGCCCCTCGCTGAAATAGGCCCAGCCATCGGCCTGCCAGACAAACAGCAGGCAGGCTAGCCCCACCAGCGCGATGGGGAGCAGAAAGTTAAGCCGCTGACCTTTTTGCGCCATCCCCAGCCACAGGGGCAACAGGGCCAGCACGAAGTAGGAGGGACGCAGCGCCAGCATGAAGCCCAGCAGCAGACCCGCCAGGGCTATCTTGCGCTGTTGCAAAGCCAGGAGCGCGCCCAGCCAGGCGGCCAGCGCCGGCCCGTCCGAGAGGCCGGAGAGCGCCAGCGTGGGGGTGAGCGGCAGGGACAATACCAGCAGCCAGACCGGCGCCAGCAAGCTTGGCCGCTGCCACAACCTGACCGCGAGGGAGGCGGCGAGCGGCGCCAGCAAACTGCTACCCAAGAGGCTTGCCCACTGCACCGCGCGGGCCGGCTCGTCCACCAACAGATTGATCAGCCGCGCCAGCCAGATAAAGGCGGGGTAGCCCGGAAAGTGGGGGGAGAACTCCAGCACGCTGAAGCGCGTCACCCCGTGGGCGAAATTGAGGGCATCGTCGGAGTCGAGCGCCACCGGGAAGGCCAGCAACCAGCCCAGCCAGGCCAATTGCAGCAGGGCAAGCAAGTAGGGTCGATTGGCGAGGCGCAATCGGCCGTGGTGACCCCCCCCTTCTCCCGCAAGGGGAGAAGGGGGCAAACCGGCGTCCCGGTGCATCTATCGGCCGGCCGCGCGTAGGGTGGGTAGCGCGCAGCGAAACCCACCGTTTGTCACAGCGAGGTGGCGCAATGATGGGCAGATTGCCATCAAAGCGGTGCCAGCACGGCCATCAGCGCTTTTTCGGCCTCGGCGAAGGCGGCGGCATCGGCGGGCTTGGCGCCCACCCCGAACACCCCAGGGTTGCCGATGGCATCCAGTACCTTGGCCAGCGCCTGTTCGGCGGCCTTGCGATCCCCTTCGCTCAGGGAGGGGAGGATGAGATCCAGGAAGCGCTTGCTCTTGACCACCAGCACCTTGGCGGTCTGGTAGTCGCCAAGGTTCTGGCTGGCCCCCTCGAGGCGGCGTTCGATCTCCGCCTTGTAGGCCCGGTTGAGCAGAGCCGCGGTAGCCGCGGTGTCTTTGGCCTTGATGGCGGCCGCCAGCGGAGCTTGCAGCTCGACCTTGTGATGCTCCTCCAGATAGGTCAGCTCCTCGGCAATCTCGCTCAAGGTGGCGCTGGCATCCTTGCCGTCAGTGGCGGCGCCCAGCAGCGCCTCGCGGGCATCGATCAGCGGCTCCTTGCCGGCGGCGGCGTAGGAGTAAGCCTGCGCCTGCCCGCTCAGGGCCAGCAGCAGGGTGAGGGCGAGTAAACCCGGGCGGATGGTCATCCTGTTCTCCTTACTTATGCCAATGGCGCGGCACTCAGGCCACGCTCTGGGTTTCAATCACGGTATTTTCGTTGCGATGGTTAAAGATGGCATGACGTCTGTCCACCCCGTCGATCACCATGTCAGCGGCCATCATCCCCATCTCCATGGCAGTGTCGGTGAAGATGTAGCGGAATGTCCCCTGACGGCCGGTCATGATGAGGTTACTGATCGGCATCAGCGCCTTGATGGCTTCGTTGCGGCGGGCCTGATAGCCGAGATCCATCAGCGGATAGGCGTACTCACTGCGGGCTTCGAAGGTCTCATCGCCAAGTTTCTGGGTATCGACGCCGAGGCTGGCCAGATCGGCGGTAACCCGACCGCGCAGATCAGCGAGCGGCGCCTGCCAGGTGGCATCCCCCGGGTTGCAGGGGATCTCCAGCATCACGGATGTCTGGCCCATTGGCGCCATAAAGGGGCTGCGCCGGCGCGGCTCCTGCAGGCGGGTAGCCAGGATATGGGGGTCGGAGAGGTACTGCCAGGTGTTGTCCGACAGGTTCTCCTGTTTGAGGGGTATATTGACGAAGCGCAAGGATCGGTAGTGCAGATCGCACGGCAAGCCCAGATGCTGGCAGGTAAGCGGCAGCGGCAGGGTGGAGATCACCTGATCAAAGCGCTCGCTCTGCTCCACGTTATCTTGTGACCAATAAACCCGTTCAATCCGGCCATCAGCCTGCTGGAGGCGGGTGATGGTGGCGCCGGTTTTGAGCTCAACTCCCTCGGCAACCAACCGCTCCCCCAGGGTGGTGAAGATCTGCCCGAAGCCATATTTGGGGTAGCGGTATTTGCGGGCATAGGTACGCACCGAGATGCTGCCGTTGCGTCTTGGCAGCAGGCGGCGCGCCACGTCTTTGAGATCGATCAGGCTGATGCGCTGACCGGCCCAGTCGGCGGAGAGCTGGTCCGGGTTGATGCCCCAGAGCTTGCCGGTATAGCCCTCGAAGAACTGGCGATAGAGGGTGCGGCCGAAGTGGCTCTGGATCCACTCGGCAAAGCTCGCCTTGGCAAAATCGGTGGGCTTCTTGGCAAAAGGCAACAGCAGCAAGTCTTTCACCGCACCGGCCATCAGGGCGAGCGGCGCCGTCTTGAGCAGGTTGGGCAGGTTCAAGGGGTAGTCATAGGTGCGCCCGCCAAAGCGGATCACGCTCTTGCGCTCGGCGTGGAGCAGATCGTCCCCCATCAGCTCGTCGATAAAGGCGAGCAGCTCGGGGTTCTTGGTGATGAAGCGGTGGCCGCCGTAGTCGAAGCGATACTCCCCATCGCGCCCCTTGAAGGTCTGGGTGGCGCACATACCGCCCACCACGCTCTCCTGCTCGAACAGGGTGACTGCAAAACCGGCTTGGCGCAGGCGCCAGGCGGCCATCAGACCGGCGGGGCCAGCGCCCAATACCGCAATGTGTTGTGTGTTGTTGTCGCTCATGACTCTGTTATCCGAAAAGCTGACCAAAAGAGAAGACGTTGAAAAGGCGGCCCCGCTGAGCCGCCTTGTCATCCGCTGCTGCGCCGCGCCGAGCGATCAGCGCTGGGGCTGGGGACGATAGTTGCGATGCCAGACGGTGACGAAGATCACCAGGTAGCTGGCCCAGGTCAGCAACTGCAGGCCGGCTGGTGAGGCATTGTAGCCAAACAGGGCGCGCAGGAAGGTACCAAATACCCCCTGATCGTCGAGAATGTGACTGATGTTGAAGACAGGCGTCGTCCAGAAGGTGATGAGCCCGGCTGCCTGCAGCATGTTGACGGCGGACGACAGCAGCCCGGCGGCGATGATGATGATGAGCAGGCCGGTCCAACGGAAGAAGGGCGCCAGCGCCACCTTGCGGGTGGAACGCAGCAGGCCCCACACCAGCACCACCGACAGCAGCAGGCCGCCCAGCGCCCCCATCAGCCCCTCGTGCAGATCCACCCCTTGCCCGGAGTAGACCAGGGCCGAGAAGAACAGCACGGTTTCAAAGCCTTCGCGCATCACCGCCAGGAAGGCGAGCAGCACCAGACCAAACAGGTTGCCGCCGTCGATGGCGGCATCGATGCGTGCCGTCATGGCTCCCACCTGGGATTTGGCCTGCTTCTGCATCCAGACCGCCATGTAGGTGAGCACCAGGGTGGCGAAAATGAGGATCCCCGCCATCAGCAAATGGTTGTAGCGCTCGCTCTCGAACTGGCTCACCACCACCTGGAACAGGAAGGCGACGACAAGGGAGGCAAGCAGACCCAGCCCCACCCCCAGATAGACGAATTTGTTGTAGCGGCTCGCCCCCAGCTTGGCGAGGTAGGAGAGGCAGATGCCGACCAGCAGGAAGGCTTCCAGCCCCTCGCGCAGGGTAATGAGAAAACTTGCAAACATCAGGATTGAGGCTCCGTAGCGGGCGTGACGGGGAGAGGCAGCAAGGTGAGTTGCAGCCGATTGAGTAGCACTATGGGTGGCGCCGGCAAGCTCGGCTCGGCGGCGCGCACCGCATCACTGACCCACTTGGGGTAGGTGCGGAAATTGAGTCTGATATCGGCCTTGAAGGGCCCCTTGGCATCCGCCGGCAGCGGCCAGGCTTCGTCGCGCCAGCCATCGGCCGGAATGCGGGTATCTTCCAAGAGCTTGGCGTAGCGCCAGAACTTGAGCCCCACCGGCTTGCCCTCGGCATCGCCGAACACTTTTCTGAATAGCCGCGCATTGTCGGGCACGGCGCCATCCACCGGCTGGCCGCTTTGGAGCACCACCTTGCCGCTGGCGTCGGTGACGGTCAGCTCCAGCCAGAGTTCGCGGAAATCGGCAACCCCGGTGGGCAGGGCGTGGCCCGCGCCTGTATTGGCGACCCGCACCACCAGTTGCTGGTTATCGGCAGCCCCTTCGATACGGGCCGAGAGGGTGGCGCTTGAGCGCAAGAGCGCCAGGCTCTCCTGCTCGAGGGTTGCACTTCTCAGCCCCACCAGCTGATGCTGGGCGCCGGTGAAGTTGTGGCGATAGAGCCGTTCTTTCACGGTGCCGTTTTCGGTGGACTGGCCCGCCACCGGCGCGCCGCCGTTGCCCGGTTCGGGGCTCATGTGGCAGTCGATGCAGGTGCGCCGCTTGGCGGGATCGTCCGCCTTGGCGAAGCTGGAGTTTTCCCACTCGTCCCAGGTGTTGACGATGTTGGCGCCGGTGCCGGGGGCAAACTCGTTGTGGCACGACTTGCACAGGGCGGCGTCGCGGTAGAAATCCTTCTGGTAGGAGGCCTTGTGCATGGCGGGGCGGGCGTTGATCTGCCGCTCTGCCAGCCAGTGCTGGAGGCTGCCGCCGGCGGCATCCTCGAACACATAGCTCTCGCGGTCTTTCAGATTCACGGTAAAGGCGCTGTTGCCGCCGGCATCCTCAAGCCGGGTGATGCGATGGCAGAGCACGCAGCCGGTGCCTTCTTCCACCACCGGTTCGCCTGCTTTGTGGGCTGCGATCAGCGAGGCGCCGCCCTGCTCGAACATGTGGGAGCCCTTGGGTAGATCCTGCTGACCGTTCATCACCTGCTGGGGCATGTGGCAGCCCTGGCACCACTGGCCGAAGGCTTCGCCCTCGGTTTCGCGGGCCAGCGCCTGCACCGCCTTGTAGTAGGGGTGGGAGTTGCCCATCAGCCGGTGGTTGCTCTCGCTCCAGTCCTGGAACGCCTGTTGGTGGCAGTTCTGGCAGGAGGCGGAGTTGAGCCACTCCCTGGGATGGGTGGTCGGTGCCTTGGCAGGATCCCTGCGCGGGGCATCGAGCCTGAGCCAGTTGGCAAGATAGGGGAGGTTGCCATCGGCGGTGACGAAGGCATGCAACTCCTCCATCATCGCCTTCACCTCAGGCTGGGGCCTGGCGGGGTCGACCGGCTCGGCGCCATCGCGGGTGTCATGACCCATGCCGCCCTGGGTCTGCTGGGTCATGCGCAGGTATTCGCCGATAAAGTCCCCGGCCACCATGTTGGCGAGGTTGGCGTGGCCGTTGATGGCGTTGTCGCCGCTCTGCTGGCGGTGGGCCGCCATCAGATAGCGGTTGGTGAAGTTGAACCCGTCCAGATGGCAGGAGTTGCAGCTCATCCAGTTGTCCCCCGCCATGGGGAAGCGGCTGTTGGCGGCAGTGTTGCCCAGGTTGAACAGCCGCTCGCCGCGCTTGAGGGCTTCCGGGCGCGGATCCGTCTCCACCAGCCTGGCGAAGTGGGGCAGATCGACGGTGACCCGGGCAAACGGGCCGCTGCCGCCGGTGTTGAGGCGGGTAAGATCCTGCCCCATGACGTTGTGCACCAGGATGTGGTCGCCATCGATCAGCAGATCCCGCGGATTCTGGCCCGGCAGGTGGCGAAGGAGCTGGGTCGCCTTGGCGCCGCCTTGGAACTTCTTGCGGCGGTGGCGGTTGCTGTTTTGCTTGCCGCTGCGCGACAGGTCGAACACCAGCAGATCCTCCGAGCCCGCCAGGGTCAGGTAGACCCGCTTGCCGTCGGCGGCGAAGCGCGCCGCGAACGGGTTGGAGACGATCTGGCTGCGGTTGCCGACGCTCGGCAGGTTGATCTGCAAAAAGAGCTGCTTGCGCTCGTCCACCCGCTCTTTCTCTTCATCGAGATCGATGATGGAGACGGCCGGGAAGACGGTGCTTTGAAACTGGAAGGGGTGGTCGAAACTCCACAGCACGTGGGGCAGCCAGGCTTCGCTGCCATCGGGGGAGAGGGTGATGCCGTCCAGCAGGCGCGGCAATCCCTGGGAGTCGCTTGGGGTGTCGCTGTGGGTCTCGGCCAGGGTGATGAGTCTGGGTTTGGGCAAGGCAGCACTCTTCGCGTCCTTCTCAAGCTTGGCGAGATCATAGATGGCGAGCTGGCCGGTCATGGCGTGGGTGAGCAGCAGGCGGTCATTGTCGGTCAAGGCCAGCCCGCGCGGGGTCTCGGCAGTGGCCACATCCAGCTGCAGCTTGCCCGCCGTGTCGTAGGCTTGCAGGCGAGCGGATTCGAACAGCGTGACCCAGAACCACTGCCGCTTGGGATCGAAGATGACCCCGTAGGGACGATGGCCGGTGGGGATCGCCTTGTCTAGGTCGAGATCATCATCCAGCAGCAGCAGGCGATCGCCGCGATAATCGCTCACCAGCAGGGTGCCGTCATCGGCGCGGGCCAGCTGGCGCAGATCGCCTCCCAGTTGTGCCTCTTTCAGTCGCTTGCCGCTATTGCGCTCAAGCAGGGTGACCGAGCCGGCGTTCTGGTTGGCGGTGACAAGGCGCGGAGCGTTCCCCTCGTCATAGGCAATCATGGCGGTGCCCATCTCCTGGGCCGAGGCGGTCCCCAGCAGCAGGGTGGCCAACATCAGGGATAACAACAACTTCAACATAAGATCAGGTGCGCCATTTCAAGATGGTCCAGCGCCAGGCATGGCGCAGCACCAGGGGAGTCAACGCGAGCGCGCTCAGCCAGTGGGACCAGCTGGCAAGGTTGCCCAGGCCATCGCCCGGGGTGCCGTGCAGTACCAGCAGCAGCCCGCTGGCCAGACAGATCAGCAGCAAGGCTTCGATGATGCGGCCGGTGGTGCGCAAGAAAGGCTTGCGGCTTTTGCTCAGCAGGCTGCGATGGGAGAGCCAGAACGCGCCGAACAGCAAGGGGAACAGGGTGAGCGAGAGGGCGACGTGCAGAAACAGGTTCCAGCGTGCCAGTGACCAGAGCGGGGTCAGGGGTTCCCACAGCAGCAGGCCGGAGAAGAACATCAGATAGAGGGAGCCCTCGGCGGCCTGATGGTGATAGGCCAGCCACTGCCAGCAGTGTCGTGGTGAGAGGGAAAGGCTTGTCATAGGTGCTCCAACGCCCGGGCAGTTCAGCCCGGGGGAGCAAGTTTACAATGCAGGAAAGGTAATGAAAAGAGTTATCAATTCCGCTCTTGATGAATAAAGGCTGAATGAAAACCAGCGCTATTTGTGGTCCGCCAGCCGCTCGGTCACCGCGTAGATGAGCGCCGCGGTGGAGAAGGCGAGGAACACGATCACCGACCACTTCATCTCCACCTCGTTGCCGACCCCGTCATCCAGGAAGGCCTTGAGCACTTCAATCCCGGCAATGGTGACCAGGGAGTTGATGACGATGAGCTTGAGGGAGGCGAAGTTGATCTTGCTGAGCCAGTTGTTGCCAAGCGCCTCGCGCTGCTCCTGGGTCTGGATGAACTGCACATAGCCGCAGATGGATACCAGTATCAGCATCTGGGCCACCAGCACGAAGTCCACCAGGGTGAGCACGCCGGTGATGAGATCCATGTAGTGAATGCCCACGATGTCGATGCACAGGGCATAAAGCAGCATGGCGAATTTCACCATCAGCAGGGCCACGCAGACCAGAATGCAGACATAGAAGGGGAACATCATCAACCGGCTGCCATTGAGCATGAAGTTGAAACGGCGCATGAAAACTCCTGAAGAGGGTGAGGTTGCGCTGATTATGGCGCGGATCCGCGATCGAGGGCATCCCTGTTTGCGCACAGAGGGCTGATGGCGGCAGAGCAAGCGGAAACGAAAAAAGCCCAGCCATAAGGCTGGGCTTTAGAATGTGGCTCCCTCGACAGGACTTGAACCTGTGACATACGGATTAACAGTCCGCCGTTCTACCGACTGAACTACGAGGGAATTGGCTCCTCCTACTGGACTTGAACCAGTGACATACGGATTAACAGTCCGCCGTTCTACCGACTGAACTAAGGAGGAATTGCCTGTCTCGTCGAGACGGTGCGGATATTAATGGCCCATCCGCCGGGTGTCAACCCGCGATCCGCTGCAAAAAGGGGATTTCGGCCCGTTTGCCCAAAACTTGGCCGCTGCGGACTATTTTCAGCACAATCAGCAGCTTGGCGCTGGCCTCTCGGGCTCATCGAGACGGTTCAGTGGCATGAAGAGGGAATGGGTGAGGAGATGTCGGTGCTCGGGATGGCATGGTGCGGGATAAGCAGCTGTCTTATGGCCGAGCAATGGCAGACATAAAGGAGGGAAGGGGCGGGGCACGCATAAGGGCGGGATAAATTGGTTAGCAGGCGAAGTGAGTGTGCTGCGTAATGGTGAGAAAAGTGGTCGATATGCTGACAATAAACGGTAATTCTGCGTGGTAACGGCCATTCATTGATCCCGCCCATCGAAATATTTCATCGGCTGGGGTATGGTTGGCCAGGATACCATCGCCGTGTCGACAGCTCTGCCGGCCCTTGATGATGATCGGGCGCCGGTTCAATCCGGCCTTTATCTCCCTCTTCTGGTATTACGAATACATGCACAACCAAGCACCTTTGCAAAGCGTGAAGCTGGCCATTGCTTTACGCCAATCCTGTATTGACGAACCCTACAGCGTTCCCCGCTTCGGCCGCGACCTGATCGCCGGCATCACGGTCGGCATCATCGCCATTCCGCTGGCCATGGCGCTGGCCATCGCCAGTGGCGTGCCGCCGCAGCACGGTCTCTATACCGCCATCATCGCCGGCATCGTGATCGCCGTGACCGGCGGCTCCCGCTTCTCCATTTCGGGACCGACCGCCGCTTTCGTGGTGATCCTCTATCCGGTGGCCCAGCAGTTCGGCGTGGGCGGCCTGTTGATGGCGACCCTGATCTCGGGCTTTTTTCTGGTGGCCATGGGGGTGGCCCGGCTCGGACGCCTCATCGAGTACATTCCGCCTTCGGTGACCCTGGGCTTCACCGGTGGTATCGCCATCGTGATCGCAACCCTGCAGATCAAGGACTTCTTCGGTCTGCACGTGCCCGAGATGCCGGAAACCTACCTCGGCAAGGTCGAGGCGCTGGCCCATGCCCTGCCCAGCTGGCAGTGGGGGGATACCCTGGTCGGCATTGCGACCCTGGCGGTGCTGCTGCTCTGGCCGCGCCTGCGGCTGCCAGTGCCAGGCCACCTGCCCGCCGTGCTGGTGGGGGTGGGCCTTGGCTTTGGCCTGCATCAGTTCGGGGTGGACGTCGCCACCATCGGCAGCAAGTTCAGCTATACCCTGGCCGACGGCAGTCAGGGCATGGGGATCCCGCCCATCGCGCCGACTCTGGTGATGCCATGGGCTCTGCCGGGGCCGGATGGCTCGCCGGTGGAGTGGAACCTGGCCGCCATCGAGCGCCTGTTGCCCGCCGCCTTTTCCATGGCGATGCTGGGGGCCATCGAATCCTTGCTCTGCGCCGTGGTGCTGGACGGCATGACAGGTCGCAAGCACAGCTCCAACGCCGAGCTGGTGGGGCAGGGGCTTGGCAACATCGTCGCCCCCTTCTTCGGCGGCATCACCGCCACCGCCGCCATTGCCCGCTCCGCCGCCAACGTGCGGGCCGGGGCTACTTCTCCCATCTCCGGCATCGTTCATGCGCTGGTGGTGCTGGCGGCCATCCTGGTGCTGGCGCCCTGGCTCTCCTGGCTGCCGCTCTCGGCCATGGCAGCCCTGCTGCTCATCGTCGCCTGGAACATGAGCGAGGCGCACAAGGTGGTGGAGCTGATCCGGCGTGCACCAAAATCCGACGTGCTGGTGCTGCTGGTCTGTCTGTCGCTGACCGTGATCTTCGACATGGTCATCGCCATCACCTTCGGGGTGATCCTCGCCTCCCTGCTGTTCATGCGCGAGATTGCCAAGATGACCAAGCTGCACGATCTGGCGGATCACAAGCGCTATGCCCATGAGGTGCCGGAGCAGGCGCTGCTCTACAAGATCAACGGCCCGCTGTTCTTTGCCGCTGCCGAGCGGGTGTTCGGCGAGCTGGTAGCCCAGGTCAAGGGCCACAAGCTGCTGGTGCTGCAGATGGAGGCGGTCTCCATCCTGGACGCCGGCGGGCTCTCCGCCTTCCTGCAGTTTGAAAAGCAGATGGCCAAGGCGGGGGTGCAACTGCGGGTCGCCGAGTTGCAGTTCCAGCCGCTCAAGACTCTGGCGCGCGCCAAGGTGCGTCCGGTGCCCGGTCAGTTGGAGTTTTATGGCTCGCTGGAAGAGGCGCTCAAAGGCGAGCACTTGCACGAAGCGACTGGAAATTGATGGAAAGGGATACGAAATGGCATGTTTTTAGTCACTTGGTTCGGATAATGAGCAAACGAACGCAAAAAGTGAAAAATTGCATTGACCGCATGCCGTCGTATCCCGTACATTACGCCCCGTTCCAGCGCAACAGCGCAGTGAACATCGTGCTGGCTGAGCACGTTAAACAACAGACCAAAATTTGGTGAGGTGTCCGAGTGGCTGAAGGAGCACGCCTGGAAAGTGTGTATACGGCAACGTATCGAGGGTTCGAATCCCTCCCTCACCGCCAAATTACAAAAAACCGACCTGATGGTCGGTTTTTTGCTTTGGGGGAAGAATTATCAGCTCATGTCGAAGAGGGAGGGTAAGAACCCTCGCAGGGTTCGAGCAGAGCAGCTTGCTGCGATGAACGGCCGCAGGCCGCCCCGAAGGGGTGAGCCACGCAGTGGCGAATCATCCCTCCCTCACCGGATAAAGCAAAAGGGCCTGTCGCAAGACAGGCCCTTTTGCTTTATCCGGTGAGGGGCGGCGTGGTTCGAGCCCTGGTTCGACAGGTGGGCAGGACAGCCCATCTGGACCGCCAGAGGCCGCCCGCAGGGCGAGCGCCAGGGATGGCGTGAGTCAATCCCGACCCATCGCCCATATTGAAGAACCGACCTGATGGTCGGTTTTTTTTGGGCGTAGCAATACCTGCTCTCGCTAACAATTGGTAAAGGCCCCGTCGCAAGACGGGGCCTTTTTGTTTATCAGGAGGCGTGTTTACCAGGATACGGCTTGTCACCTCGCAGCGGCCAGCCTCAGCCGTGCGGCTCCACTACCGTCATGGTAAAGCGCAGCACGCTGTCGCCCGCGTTGCGATAGGCGTGGGGCAGGTCGGTGCGGGCCACCGCAGAGCAGCCCTGAGTGACGGCAAGCTCGCTCTCTCCCAGCTGCAGTTGCAGGGTGCCCTGCTCGACGTGAAACAGTTCCACCGTGCCGGGCGGGTGGCCGTCAGAGTCAAACTGCTCGCCGGGGTACAGTTGCCAGTGCCACAGCTCTATCATGTCCGGTCCCCGGGTGCCGGCCAGCAGGCGGGCCGAGCCGCCGAGCGGGCCCTGCCACAGGGTCGGGATGGCTTGCGGCTCGATCAGGTGCACCGTCGGGGTACTGGCCACGTCGACGATATCGGCAACCGATACCCCGAGCGCGGCGGCCAGCTTGCACAGGATGGCGATGCTGGGGTTGGCCGCCCCCTTTTCGATTTCGACCAGCATCCCCTTGCTCACCCCGGCCCGGCGCGACAGCTCATCGAGCGACAGCCGGCCCTGTTGTCTGTACTCCTTGAGCCGGCGGGAGACGGCGGCGGTGACATGCCCCACGTCGGCGCCGGTATCGGTCGTTATATTGACTCTCTTGGTCATCGGTCATTATCATGAAATAAAATAGTCGATATAAGGATATTCCATGAGATCGGTACAACCGTCAATCGATCCCGCGCTGGCGACGCTGGCCCCGGGATTTCGGGCTATCAGCATTACCCTGCAGACCGACGAGATCGTCAATCCGGCCATCGCCGTCGATGAGCTGGCGCAGGCCTGCCAGCGGGTTCTGCACGACCCCGCTCCCTGGACCGAGGCGCATCTGGCCGCTTGGGCCGAGGTATTCAAGGGGTTTGGCGCCAAGCCCCAGCGTACTCCCTGTTCGGCGGATGCCCTGCGCAAGCGGGTGCTGCGTGATGGCGCTCTGCCGAGCATCGATCCCGTGGTGGATCTCTACAACGCCATCAGCCTCGCCTACGCCCTCCCGGTCGGCGGGGAAAACCTGGCCGCCTATGTCGGGACGCCCCGGCTGGTCATTGCCGATGGCAGCGAAGCCTTTGACACCATGAAAGAGGGGGCGCCGGCGCAGGAGTGCCCGGAGGCGGGCGAGGTGATCTGGCGCGACGATCTGGGCGTTACCTGCCGGCGCTGGAACTGGCGTCAAGGGGTGAGAACGAGCCTGGATAGCGATGCCAGACAGATGTGGTTCATTCTGGAGAGCCTGCCCGAGATGCCGCTGGCGGCGTTGCAGGAGGCCGCTACCAGGCTGGTGAACGGGCTGCGGCGCATGATGCCTGACGCCCGCATCGAGCAGAGCCTGGTCGGCTTCGATCTTCCTTGAACCCGGCAGCAGGGGCGCCCTTCATTCCAACGCTGGGAGGAAGGGCGTTCCTGCCGCGGTATTGCAGCTCCCGCCATGAGGAGAGGCCAACTTATTGCCTGATGACGGCATAACAGGGCCCAGATCGCAGGCCCGTCCCCGCTTGCTCAGGCCAGCTTCAACAGCGGCATCTGTTCGTGTTTGTCGCAGTGCCTGAGATGGACCCGGCTGGTCAGGCGGGTCAGCAGCTCGTAGGGGATGGTGCCTATCTTTTCGGCCACCTGTTCCACCGGCAGCCCTTCCCCCCACAGCGTCACCTCGTCTCCCACCTTGTCGCTGGCCGCCGGCCCCAGATCGACGGTGATCATGTCCATGGAAACCCGACCCACGATGGGTACCCGGCGGCCATTGATCAGCATGGGGGTCCCTTCGGGTGCCATGCGCGGATAGCCATCCCCGTAGCCCGCCGCCACCACGCCGAGGGTGGTATTGCGATCCGCCACCCAGTGTCCCCCATAGCCGACCGCTTCGCCCTGCGCGCAGGCGCGGGTGGCGATGAGCTGGCTCTTGAGGGTCATGACCGGGCGCAGGTCATGGTCGGCGGCGAGCTGACCGGCAAACGGGGAGGCGCCGTAGAGCATGAGGCCGGGCCGGATCCAGTCGCTGCGGGATGCCGGCCAGGCGAGGATGCCGGCGGAGTTGGCCATGGCCCGCTCGCCAGGCAGATGAGCAGAGAGGCGGTTGAACTCCTCGATCTGCAACTGAGTGGCCTGGGTATCCTGTTCATCGGACTGGCTGAAGTGGGTCATCAGATGGAACGGCTGCACCACGTTGCGACAATGGCTCAGCCGCTCGATGAAGGCGGGCAACTCCTCGGCGCGCAGCCCGAGCCGGTTCATTCCGGTATCGAGCTTGAGCCACACCTTGATGGGGGCGGGCAGACTGGCCTGCTCGAGCAGTGCCAGCTGCTCCCAGGTATGCAAGGTGGTTTGCAGTTCGTGTTTCGCCAGCAGCGGCAGCGCCTCGGCACTGAAGAAGCCTCCCAGCACCAGAATGGGCTTGGTGATGGCGTTGGCGCGCAGCACCAGCGCCTCCTCAACCCTGGCCACCGCATAGGCATCGGCCTGGGCGAGTGCATGGGCCACCGGCAGCAGCCCGTGGCCATAGGCATTGGCCTTGAGTACCGCGATGATCTTGCTGTGGGGGGCATGGCGGCGCACCACGGCGAAATTGTGCTGGAGTGCATCGATATCGATGCTGGCCGTAACTGTGTTCATCATGGGGTCGGGTGTCTGCTCGATGAGAAGTTGGCTGCTGGTTTCAATCCTGATCCGGTGATCCTGGCTGCCGCGACGAGCAAACGGGGGGCCACTGAATCATGTTGTTTTATATGCTTTAAAATGTAAAAAGATGTTATCAGTTGTTTTTTGGTTGGTAAATTATGTGGCGAATAGGAATGTGTAAATGCGCAAAATACGGGGTATTCCTCTGTATAAATTTGCCTGCCAATGCTTTCTCTGGCTCCCTATGACCCAGTATTTATCACTGGTTTTATCCCTCCAAACGGGAGGGGAATGAGGCTGTTTTGGACTGTTTTTGATGGATGTTTGAGCTGATGCCGCTCTGATGTCGGCATTCCAGCGCCGGGCCGTCGTGAGCTCGTGGCAAAGAGGAAGGGTGAAGATGGGATCTTGATGGAAAGGTGAGGGGGAGAGACCCGCCAGGCCTATGGCCGGGCGGGTCTCGGAGTTTTTATTAGACCTTGAAGAACCCGATGCCCTGGTTGAGCTGCTGGATGATGGTGGTCAGCTGGGAGGCGTCGTGATTGACGCTCTCGGCGGCGGAGACGTTCTCCAGCGACATCTGGGTGATCTCTTCCACGGACTGGGCGATGAGCTGGCTGGCGGCGGCCTGCTCATGGAGCATGGAGCTTATCTCCTGGATCAGCTCCACCACCTTGCGGGAGCTCTGATCCACCTGGGCCATGGTTTCGCTGGCCCCCTCGGTGGTCTCCCGCACCGTGCTCATGCTGTCGGAGCAGGCGTTCATCCCCTTGACCGCGCTGGTGGCCCCTTGCTGGATGGAGGTGAGCATCTCGTTGATCTCCTGGGTGGCCTGGGTAGTGCGTGCCGCCAGGGTCCGCACCTCGTCGGCCACCACGGCGAAACCGCGGCCCATGTCGCCGGCCCGGGCCGCTTCGATGGCGGCGTTGAGCGCCAGCAGGTTGGTCTGATCCGCGACCCCCTGGATCATCACCGAGATCTGGCTGATGCGGGTGATGTCGTCAAACAGTCCCTGCACCTGCTTGGCGGAGTCGTTGACCGCCGTGGTAACCCTGAGCACCTCCTGGGAGGCGTGTTTGACCTGCTTCTCGCCGGCCTGGGCAATCTCCCCGGATTGCATCACCACGCTGTTGGCCTGATTGGCGAACGAGGAGAGCTGGGAGACTGAGGTAGTGAGCTCTTCGACCGAGGCGGCCGTGTTGGCGGTGGCGAGGGATTGCTGCTGGGAGCTGGTATTGACCTGCTCGGCCGCCGCCCCCAGCTGGGAGGCGCTGGCGGTGAGGCTCTCGGCGGCATGCTGCATGGTCGAGACGATGTCGCGCAGGCTGCGGCGGGTGCTGATCATCGCCTGCTGCATGCGGGTCAGCTCGTCGTTGCCCTCGGCCTGATCCGGGGCGGTGAGCCGGCCCTGCGCCAGTTGCTGCAGATCCTGCATGATGGCGAGCAGCGGCTGGTTGATGCTGCTGCTGAGCAACCAGCCCAGCAGCAAGGAGAGCAGCACCGAGATGGCGAGTATGGTGTAGGTGGCGGTGGTGATGTCGCTGGCAATCACGTCGCTCTCATCAAAGGCCTGTTTGCCCAGCCCCTGATTGATGTCGACCAGCTTGCTGAGCAGATCGTCCACCACCTGAAACGTGGTGGCGGCCTCGCCCTTCATCAGCTTGATGGCGCTGTCGTTGTCGTTGGCTGCACTTGCCGCCATCGCCTTGTGCGCCGCTTCCTTGTAAAGCGGCCAGGCGCGGTCAAAGTCCGCCAGAGCCAGTTTCTCCGGTTCGCTCAGCTGGGTTGCCCGGTACTTGTCCAGCAAGGCGGCCATCTTCTGCTCGTGCAGATCCATATCCCTGGCAATCTTGTCCATGCCGCTTTGGGTCGGCTCGATGACGTAATCGAACAGCGAGCGGTTGTGATAGATGGCCTGCATGTTGGCGTTGGCGACATCCGTGATGGGGGTCAGGATGTTGAGGTACATGTCGTTGAGCATGTCATTGATGGTGTTGGTGTTCTGCTTGCCGTAGAGTCCGACCCCGATCAGGATGAGATTCAGCAACAGGAAGGAGACGATAAGCCGCGTCTTGATGGAGAGCTGGCGAAGTAGGTTGTTCATGGTAGCCTCATGCTTGTTTCAAGCGTCCATGCAGCGATGTCGATACTGCCGGTGTTGTTATCCCGCCCTGTCAGAGCGGGGTTCCTCAATAGCGCAAAGGGACACGATTCAGGTCGCCCTGGCCTGCCATTCGGCAAACCATTTTTCAATCTGATCGACCGGCAGCGGTCGGCTGATGTAGTAGCCTTGCGCCAGCTCGCAGCCGAGCAGTGCCAGCTGTTTCCAGTCCTCTTCGGTCTCCACTCCCTCGGCGACCGTCTTGAGGTTGAGCTTCTGGCTCATGACGATCGCTGAGGTCAATATAGCCAGCTTCTTGGGGCTGCTATGGGCGTCGTGCACGAATTCCTTGTCAATCTTGATCTCGGTGAAAGGACAGCGAGATAGCTGCTTCATGGAGGAGTAGCCGGTGCCATAATCATCCATTGCGATGCCAAATCCACGCAGTCTCAAGCGTGCCAGGGTGCCCAGCGACATGGCGAGGTTGGACATGAAGGTGGTCTCGGTGACTTCGATGATGATGGCGCTGCAGGGCAGTTGATGGGCCTGCACGATGGTAATCATGTTCTCGACCAGCTTGTCTGTCAGCAGCAGACTGACCGGCATGTTGATGGAGCAGGTGGGGTGCTCGGACAGTGCGCCCAGAGTGGTGATCGCCTCGCAGGTGGCGTGCAGGAACTGGTAGAAGAAATCGAGCGCCAGCTGCCCCTCTTCCAGGTGATGAACGAAGCAGATGGGGGGAATGACCCCGTGGTCGGGATGGATCCAGCGCACCAGCGCCTCGAAGCCGTAGAGACTGGCGTCCGCCATCAGCACCTTGGGCTGCAGAAAGGGGATCAGCTGGCGGTTGTCCAGCGCCTGCTGCACATCCTCGGCGGTGAAGGTGAGCTGCATCCACTTCTTGTTTTCCCGGTGCGCCAGCGGATCGCAATGCTGCAGCATGTTGCGCAGATCGCTCTGTCGCAGCGGTTTTGACAGCACGCCGATCACCTCCAGGGTGCTGGCATCGGCGATGGCGTGGATCACGTCCAGCACGTCCCGCTCCACCCCGCTCATCACGGCCACGAACATCCGGTAGTGGGTATTCTTCTCCAGGTTGCTGATGAGCTCGACTCCGTCCATTCCGGGCATGTTGAGATCGGTCAGCAGCAGATCGATGCGCTCGAGCTGCTGCAGCTTGTCTAGGGCATCCTGGCCATCATGGGCAACGTGGATCTGGCCGAACCCCAGCTCCTGCAGCAGACAGGTCACTTCGTACTGCTGGGTGCGGGAGTCATCCACCACCATGGCACTGCGGCCTTGCCATTTTTCCAATGACATAATTACACGCCTCGTAGATCCGGACGGCTGAGCGTCTGGGTAATGTGGGTGAGGGACATGACTTCATCCACTCCGCCGTGGGCTATGGCCTCTTTGGGCATGCCGAACACCACGCAACTGGCTTCATCCTGGGCAATGGTGCGAGCGCCCGTGTCGTGCAGCTCCCGCATGCCGCGGGCACCGTCATCCCCCATGCCGGTCATGATGACGCCGAGGGCGTTGCGCCCCGCACTCACCGCCACCGAGCGAAACAGCACGTCCACCGAGGGGCAGTGACGGGAGACCGGCGGCCCCTCTTTGACTTCCGCCAGATACTGGGTGCCGCTGCGCTGGATCAGCAGGTGCTTGCCCCCCGGCGCTATGATGGCGACCCCGGGCAGCAGGCGATCGCCGGTCTCGGCCTCTTTCACCTCCAGTTGGGAGAGGCCGTTGATCCGCTCGGCAAAGGAGGCGGTGAAGCGGGCCGGCATGTGCTGGACGATGGCGATCCCCGGGCAGGTGGCGGGCAGGCGGGAGAGCAGGTACTCCAGCGCCTGGGTACCACCGGTTGAGGTGCCGAGCGCAACTATCTTCTCGGTGGTGCGAAAGGAGATCCGCTCCGCCGGCGGGGAGAGTACCTCGTCGGCATTGCGCCTCGGGGTGACCGGCAGCGGGGCGGCACCGGGCAGCAGATTGCGCAGCTTGGCGCCGACGGCGCCCCGGATCTCCTGGATGAAGTCGTTGGCGGACTGCTGCAGGAAGCTCTTGATGCCGACGCTGGGCTTGGTGACGATGGAGATGGCCCCCGCCGACATCGCCTCCAGGGTGATCATGGCTCCCTCTTCGGTGAGGGAGGAGCAGATGATGACCGGGGTGGGGTGCTCGGCCATGATCTTCTTGAGGAAGGTGAGGCCGTCCATGCGTGGCATCTCGATGTCGAGAATGATGACGTCGGGCCAGCACTTCTTCATCTGCTGCATGGCGAAGATAGGATCGAAGGCGGCGCCGATCACCTCGATGTCCTCCGCCTTGCTCAGCATCTGGGTCAGTACCTCTCGTACCAGGGCCGAGTCGTCGACGATAAGCACGCGTATGGTCATGGCAGCTCCTTGGGCTGAAGGGGCAGGCAGCGGTAGCGGGAGGGGGCCTCCTGCACCAGCGGCAGATCCTGCTGGCGAATGATCTCGGAGTGGCCGACCAGCAGGTAGCCGTCCGGGCGCAACAGGTTGCAGAGCTGCGACAGTACCCGGGCCTTGGTCTCGTCATTGAAGTAGATGAGCACGTTGCGCAGGAAGATGACGTCGAAGTTGCGCTCCGGATAGTCGCCGCATGTCAGCAGGTTGAGGTTGGCAAAGGTGACCTTGCCGGCCAGCTCCGGCTTGACCCGGATCTTGCCGGCGAACTCGTCATGGCCGCGCTGAAAATAGCGCAGCCACAGATGGGGTGGCACGTGCTGGGCCCGCTCGACCGAGTAGACGGCGCGGCGGGCAAAGGGGATGACCCGGGTGTTGATGTCGGTGCCGTGGATGCTCCAGCGATCGTTGATGCCGAGCTGTTCGGCCAGCACCATGGCAGCGGAGTAGGCCTCTTCCCCGGTGGAGCAGGCGGCGGACCAGACTCGCAGCGGCTGGCGGCGAGTGGCAAGCAGCTGTTCGGCATGGTGCTTGAGCCAGCTGAAGTGCTGGGATTCGCGAAAGAAATAGGTCTCGTTGGTGGAGAGCAGGTTGATGGCGAGCTGCCGCTCGTGGGGATCGACGGACTGGTTGATCCGCTCCCAGTAGGCGTGATAGCTGGAGAGGTGCAGTGCCCGCAGCCGCTTGGCGAGCCGGGACTGCACCAGCGCCCGTTTGCAGGGGGCAAGGTCGATGCCGGCCGAATTCAGAATGAAGCGGCGAAACAGATCGAACTCGCTCTGGCTGAGAGTCGGGGTGAGTTCGGCGGTGAAGGGGGGCGCCACCATGGTCAGCCGCCCTGTTCCGGGGAGAACTGCTGCTCGGTGGCCGCCTCGGCCATGGCGCTCAGCTCGGCGATGGAGAGGGCCCTGTGCATGTCGAGCAGGATGGCGAACTGCTGATCGATGGTGACCACCCCCTGAATGAAGTCACCGCGGATGTGGGTGCCGAAGGTGGGGGCCGGTTCGATGGCGTCGCTGCGGATCTCCAACACCTCGCAGACCGCATCCAGCAGCATGCCGATCTCCTGCTCCTCGCCGGTGCTGTTGGGCAGGGAGAGGATGGCGACGCAGGTGGTGGGTTGCAGCAGGGTCTGGCCCCGGCCGAAACGGATGGAGAGGTCGATCACCGGCACCACGGCGCCGCGCAGGTTGATGATGCCTCGCACGAAGCGCGGCATCATGGGCACCGGGGTCATCCCCTCGAATTCGATGATCTCGCGGATGCAGCCGATGTCGATGCCGTACAGTTCGCCGCCCAGCATGAAGGTGACGCAGTGAAAGTGGGCGCTGGTATCAGGGGCAAGCTTGTCTCTCATCGCCGGCTCCTAGTAGTTGGTGAACTTGCCATCGTCTATCTCTCGCTCCAGATCCTCTTCATGAAAAGGGTAGGGGCGGGAGAATGCAGACTTCGGTTTGCTGCGCCGGATGACATGGGCGCCGCCGTGCGGAGTATAGGGCTGGCGGGTGTTGCCGCCGCGCAGGGTGAACTGCTGCATCAGCTCCTGCAACTGCAGGGCGGTGGAGCTCAGCTCTTCCGAGGTGGAGCTGAGCTCTTCCGCCGAGGCGGCCGAGGCCTGCATGCCGTCGCTTATCTGGGTCACGGCGATGTTGATCTGGGAGACGCTGGCCCGCTGCTCGCGGGAGGCGGAGGCGATCTCCTGCACCAGGGTGGCGGTCTGATCGATGCCGGGCAGCATTTCACGCAGCAAGGATCCCGCCTGCTCGGCGACGCTGACCGAGCGCCCGGCCAGCTCGCCAATCTCCTTGGCTGCGGTCTGGGAGCGTTCGGCCAGTTTGCGCACCTCGGCGGCGACGGTGGCAAAGCCCTTGCCGTGCTCGCCGGCGCGGGCCGCCTCGATGGCGGCGTTGATGGCCAGCAGGTCGGTCTTGTTGGCGATGTCGTTGATGACGGTGATGCGCGATGCTATCTCCTTCATGGCGTGCACCATCTCGCCGACCGCCTTGCCGCTTTCGGTGGCGCTGCTGGCTGCCCGGGTGGAGATGTTCTCGGTCACCTTGGCATTGTCGGCATTCTGGCTGACGGTGGCGGTCATCTCCTCGACCGAGGCACTGGTCTGCTCGACGCTGGAGGCAAGCTCGGAAGAGGTCTGGGAGAGGGCATTGGCGGTGGCGGCCACCTGCTCGGAGGCCGAGCCGATGGCTTCCGACATGGCGCCTACTTCGTTGAGGGTGTCGGAGAGGCGGTGGGCCATGCTCTTGATTGCATAGAGCAGGCTCGAGGTGTCGTCGGCCTTGAGCAGCACCGGGGTGGAGAGATCCCCCTCCGCGACCCGGGCCACCACCTGCACCGTATAGGAGGGGTCGCCCCCCAGCTGGCGCAATATGCTGCGGGTCACCAGCAGGGCCAGGATGAGGCAGATGAGAAAGGCGGCGCTGGCGATGGCGATGAGGATCTGCAGGTTGTCTTGATAGATGTTCTGGCTCTCATCCATGGACTGGGCAGCCAGCTCGGTGTTCACCTTGACCAGATCGCTCAGCAGGGCATCGGCGATGTCGAAGGCGGGGCGCCCCTTGTCCCCCATCAGCCGAAAGGCGTTGCGCTCGGGCACCCCATCCTGGCCCGGTGTCTGAGCCAGTTTCAGGATCTCGCTGGCGTACTGCTTGTAAGTGGCCCAGGCCTGATCGAAGCGGGTCAGCAGGTCCACCTCCCGCTGGGTGAGATAGGTCTTGCGGTAGCTGGCCAGAAAATCCCACATCCCCTTCTCGAACTTGTCGACATTGACCAACGCCTGGGCCTTGAGATCCGGGTCGACCTCGCCGATGTAGCGATAGAGGGCCCGGTTCTGGTAGACCGCATAGATGTTGGCGTTGGCGATGTCCTTGATCGGCAACAGCTGGTTGGCGTGCATGTTGCTGACCAGCTGCACCATGGTCCTGGTGGAGTAGTAGCTGGTGAGCGACAGCACCACCAGCAGCACCATGAGGATGGAGAACGAGAACACCAGCTTTGTTCTGACTTGCAAGTTGTGAAACCAGTCCATGGTCTGACTCCGTCAATTCCGTTGATGTGCTTAAGGTGTGTGGTCAATCTCTGAGGCTGTAGAGGGCATCGGCCTGTTGCCGGAGCGCATGTTGTTCCCGCCGCCAGGCCAGCTGGATGAGCTGGGGGACGTCGAGAATGAGCGCCGGCTGACCGTTGCCCAGAATGGTGGAGCCGCTCACGTAGCGCAGGGACTTGAACAGCTCGCCGAGCGGCTTGATGACGGCCTGTACCTCGCCAATCAGGCGATCCACCACGATGCCGGCACGATGGTCGGCATAGTCCACCATCACCACGAACTCGGGTTCGTCGGCAGGGGGCAGGGCAAACAGCTCGCGCAGGACAATGAAGGGCACCCATTCGCCGCGCACGTTGATCTGGCGGGCCGGGGTGCGCAGGGCATCCGGCGGCAGATCGATGCATTCGACCATCATGTCGAGGGGGATCACCAGGGAGGCGTGATCCACCTCGATGCGAAAGCCGTCGATGATGGCCAGGGTGAGCGGCAGTCTCAGCCTGAAGGTGGTGCCCAGCCCCAGCCGGCTATCGATGGTGGTTTCACCGCGCAGAAACTCCAGGTTGCGCTTGACCACGTCGAGCCCGACTCCCCGCCCGGAGAGATCGCTGACATCGCTGGCCGTCGAGAAGCCGGGCAGAAACAGCAGTTGAAAGATCTCCTGTTCACTCAATACCTTGCCTTCCGGCAGCAGCCCCTGGCCATGGGCCTTGGCGAGGATCTTGTCGCGGTCGATGCCGCGGCCGTCATCGCTGACCTCCACCACCACGGCGCCGGCATCGTGATAGGCGTTGAGGGTGATGGTGCCCTGCGCCGGCTTGCCGGCGGCGAGCCGAGCCTGTTGCTCTTCGAGGCCATGATCGGCGGCGTTGCGCACCAGGTGCATCAGGGGGTCGGTCAGCTTCTCGACCATCGACTTGTCGATGTCGGTATCGGCGTTGCGGATCTGCAGCTGGATCTCCTTGCCGGTCTGTTGGGACAGTTCGTGCACCAGTCGCGGGAAGCGGTTGAAGATCTCGTTGATGGGCACCATGCGCAGGGTGAGTGCGTCGTCGCGGATCCCTTCCACCAGGGTGTTGACGATGGCGACTGATTCAATGAGCTCCGCATCGCCCCTCATCCTCGCCTGCAGGGTGGTGGCCGAGGTGGCGATCACCAGCTCGCCGACCCGATTGATCAGCCGATCGAGCTTGGCCGCCTCGATGCGGATGTAGTGTCCCTCCGCCCGCAGCGGTGCGGGTCTGGCCTGCTGTGGGGGGGCCTCCTGCGGCGGCTGGGCTGACTGGATGGGGGGCGCCAGAGCCGGTTCTGCGCTTGCCGCGCCGGGCGTCAGCTCGCCCCGCGCGATGCAGGCCGCTTCCTCTTCGCTCAGGGCGCCGGTCTGCACCCAGCGCTGCAGCTGGGCCGCGAGCGGCTCATTGCGCCAGGCCGCCAGCTTTTGCCCCTGTTCTGAAAACTGCGCCAGATCCTGATGGGGGCTGAGCAGACAGATGAGACTGGCGTGGGCAACGAAATCGAAGGTGCTCCGGATCCGCTCGGTCGGTTCGGCGCTGAGCAGGCCAATCTCGTAGCCGAGAAAACACTCGGTGGCATCGAGCAGTTGCAGCGGGGGCCACTCCTGCCAGACCGGCTGGATGACGCGGATCTCCCCCAGGTTGCCGAGGTAGCGGATGAAGGCCAGCAGATCGAAGCCGTCCTGATAGAGGGCCGGATAAAAGCGCAGGGAGAGGTGCCAGGCGCGCCGATCCGTCTGATTGACCGGTGCGGGAGCCGGCATGATCAGCGGCTGGCTGGGCAGGGTCTGGTGCCCTTGCAGCTGGGAGAGCAGGGCCAGGATCTGCTGGGTCTCGGTCTGCTGCAGCTCGGGGTTGTGTTCGGCCCCCTGTAGCAGGTCGCGCAGTTGATCGTTGCAGGCCAGCAGCAGGTTGATGAGGTGTTCGTCCAGCGCGATCTCGCCGCTGCGCAGCCGCTCCAGCATGTTCTCCATGGCGTGGGCGAAGCGCACCAGCATGGCCAGCCCCAGCATGCCGGCCGAGCCCTTGATGGTGTGGGCGGTGCGAAACATCAGGTTGTAGGTGTCGGGGTTGGCCGGATAGGTGTCGCGATCCAGCAGGGCGTGTTCCAGATTGTCGCACTGCTCGTAGGCCTCCTCGAAGAAGAGGGCACGGGCCTTATTGATGTCCATCCGCGCGGCCCTCCCCATGGTCGGTCGGCCACAACCCCATCAGGCTCAAGACATGGCGGGCCTGGCTCCCTTCAGCGGCCTCGAGTCGCAGCTGCTTGCCCTGCTGGCCGGCCTCCTGCTGCAGGATGGCGATAAGCTGGGCACCGCAGCCATCGAGCATCTCCAGCGGGGTGAGATCCAGCGTCAATACCGAGAAATTGAGCAGGCCGAACAGATCATCCTGCAGATCCCCCAGCGTGATGACGCTGAGTTCACCGCTCAGGGTGGCGGTCACCGGCGTTTGCCGGGTGTCGATCGCCAGGCTCATGGCTGCACCACCTTGCAGACATCGTCCAGCAGCTTGAGCGGTTCGAACGGCTTGGTGAGCCAGACTCGGGCGCCGGCCTCGAATCCTTCCCGCTTGATCTGCTCGGAGTCTTCGGTGGTCAGCATGATGAAGGGGAGGTAGCGGGTAGTCTGCTGGGCCTTGACCCGTCTTAGCAGGGTCATGCCATCCATGCCGGGCATATTGAGATCGGAGATGATGAGGTGTACTCGCCGCTGATTCAGTTCGATGAGGGCGGCTTCGCCGTCGCCGGCCTCAATCACCTCAAAACCGGCGCTGCTGAGCGTCATGGTGATGGCCGCCCTGATCCCCACGGAATCATCCACCACCAGTATGGTTTTGCTCATCGGTCATCCTCATCGACTTCATGGGTTCCTTGCCCTTAGCGCCAAGGGCAGAGCCCGCACAGGGCTCAGTGATAATTGTTGTTCAACAGCTTGATGTTGGAGAGATTTTTATGTCATCACTGACTAATAGAGACAAATGGCGCCAGTTGTACCGGCCAGGTGGCGCAGCCGAGCCGGGAAGGAGGGGGTGGGCCACCTGTTGCAAGAGGGGGAATAGGGGGAAATGCAGATACCCTGTTGATGATAGTTAATTAATCAAGCAAGGGGGATATTTCTTGAAATAGGCAGAGGAGCCTATTTTAGAAGCTGATAATAAATATCGTTCGCGCGTCCATTCCGCTTGTTTACATATAATCATACAAATATAAAGGTATATATTATCAGCCACTTTTGGCGAGGTAAAATAGCCTATTGCTGGTAACATAAAGACCGGGTCAAATAGTGTGACAACGCTTTCATTCTGATTATTTAACATCACGAATTAACGGGTAATTTAAATGAATTAAATTCATTAACACGTAAAATTACCCCCTAGTGGGTATTTTGAAGGCTCACGCCATGCTTTCTAAGTCTATGCTACATATGAAATTTTTAAATCCATGCTGATGAGTTTTCTATTTGAATAATGTTCCGTCACTTGATGGAGATCAACGCGGGGCAGGGGGGGAGTACTTAGCATTTCCGCTATTAAGCATTTATCAAACAAGTGCTCACTACGGGAATAAAAAGAATGGTCGAGGATACTTTTTTATCGGCTCATGGAATTAATCGCCGTGACTTCATGAAATTGTGCGCCGGGATGGCCGCAACCCTTGGATTAAGCCAGCATGCCGTGGCCAAGATGGCCACCGCGCTCACCAGCCCCGAGCGGCCACCGGTGATCTGGATAGGGGCGCAGGAGTGTACCGGTTGCACCGAGTCGCTGCTGCGCGCCACCCACCCCACCATCGAGAACCTGATCCTCAACACCATTTCGCTGGAGTACCACGAGGTGCTCTCGGCGGCCTTCGGTCATCAGGCCGAAGAGAACAAGCACAATGCCATCGAACGCTACAAGGGCAAGTATGTGCTGGTGGTGGATGGTTCCATCCCGCTCAAGGATGGCGGCATCTACTGCATGGTGGCTGGCGAGCCCATCGTCGACCATATTCGCCGCGCCGCCAGTGACGCGGCCGCCGTCATCGCCATCGGCTCCTGCGCCGCCTGGGGCGGGGTGCCCGCCAGCGGTGGCAATCCGACCGGCGCCGTCAGCCTGGAAGAGGCCCTCGGCAACCTCGGCACGCCGATTATCAATATCCCGGGCTGCCCGCCCAATCCCCACAACTTCCTCACCACGGTCGCCTACTACATCACCTACGGCAAGCTGCCGGCGCTCGATGCCAAGAAGCGGCCGCTGTTTGCCTATGAGCGGCTGATCCACGAAAACTGCGAGCGCCGTCCGCATTTCGACGCCGGTCGCTTCGCCAAGGAGTTTGGCGACGAGGGCCACCGTCAGGGCTGGTGCCTCTACCATCTTGGCTGCAAGGGGCCGGAGACCTACGGCAACTGCTCGACCCTGGAGTTCTGCGATGTGGGCGGCGGCATCTGGCCAGTGGGCATCGGCCATCCCTGCTACGGCTGCAACGAGCAGGGGGTGGGTTTCAGCAAGGGGATCTTCCAGCTCGCCAAGGTGGAGAATCCCACCCCGCGGGTGAACAAGCCCGACGTGGCCATCCAGGAGGGAGGACACATGTCGCCCACCGCCACCGGCCTTATCGGTGGGGCGCTCGGGGTGCTGGTCGGGGTGAGTCTGATGACGGTGCGCGAGCTCGGTCGCCAGCAAAAGCGCCATGAAGCCGGGCAGCACACCTCACGGGAGGAGTAACCGTGAACAGACGCAACTTCCTCAAAT
This sequence comes from Aeromonas sp. V90_14, assembly GCF_029967615.1. NCBI lineage: Bacteria > Pseudomonadati > Pseudomonadota > Gammaproteobacteria > Aeromonadales > Aeromonadaceae > Aeromonas > Aeromonas sp. V90_14. The sequence goes on from NZ_JASCAS010000003.1 coordinate 209,028, forward strand.
TCGCCTCCGTCGGTGCGCTGGCGGCGGGCACCACCGTCCCCGGCAGTGCCCTGGCGGCGGCCGAGAACAAGCCGCCCATTCCCGGCGCGCTCGGCATGCTCTACGACTCCACCCTCTGCATCGGCTGCCAGGCCTGTGTGGCGGAGTGTCAGCGCCTCAACGGCAACCCGGCCAATCCGGCCGGGGAAGCGACCTGGTCCAACAACGACAAGCTGAGTCCCTACACCAACAACATCATTCAGGTGTGGAAGAGCGGCACGGGTGAGCACAAGGATCAGCTGGTGGATGGCTATGCCTACATCAAGAAGCAGTGCATGCACTGTGTCGATCCCAACTGCGTCTCCGTCTGCCCGGTGCAGGCGCTGACCAAGGATCCCAAAACCGGCATCGTCCACTATGACCCTGACGTCTGCACCGGTTGTCGCTACTGCATGGTGGGCTGCCCGTTCGACGTGCCCAAATATGACTACGACAACCCGTTCGGGGCGATCCACAAGTGCGAGCTCTGCAACCAGAAGGGGCTTGAGCGCATCGATCAGGGCAAGTTGCCCGGCTGCGTCGAGGTGTGCCCCACCGGCGCCGTCATCTTCGGCACCCGCGAGGCGCTGATGGCCGAGGCCAGGCGCCGGCTGCTGGCCACCCCGGGCAGCGAATATGCCTACCCGCGCCAGACTTTCAGCGCCAACGATCCCTACCTGCACGAGGTGCCCAACTACCAGCCTTACGTCTATGGCGAGAAGGAGGGGGGCGGCACCCAGGTGCTGGTGCTGGCCGGGGTGCCCTACACCAAGCTCGACATGCCTGACTTGCCGGAGCTCTCCTCCGGGGCGCGCTCCGAGCATATCCAGCACACCCTCTACAAGGGGATGGTGCTGCCGCTGGTGGTGCTGACCGGGCTCTCGGTGCTCATTCGCCGCAACACCAAGGACCATCAGGATGGCGACGATCATGACCCGCACGCGGGCCATGACAAGCAATCGGGAGGCAAGGATCATGAGTAATCACAAGGCACATCCGCTGGGAGGCAGGCTGGTCAGCTGGCCGGTCATGGTGCTGGCGCCGTTCGTCATCCTGTGCGGCATGCTGATCCTCAAACGCCTGATCTTCGGGCTGGGCTCGGTCACCGATCTGAACGGCGGCTATCCCTGGGGGCTCTGGATCTCGTTCGATCTGCTGATCGGCACCGGTTTCGCCTGCGGCGGCTGGGCGCTGGCCTGGGCGGTCTACGTCTTCAACCGGGGCGAGTATCACCCCCTGGTGCGACCGGCCCTGCTGGCGAGCCTGTTCGGCTATTCGCTGGGCGGCCTCTCCATCACCATCGACGTCGGCCGTTACTGGAACCTGCCGTATTTCTACATTCCGGGTTTCTTCAACACCTCCTCGGTGCTGTTCGAGACGGCGGTCTGCATGACCATCTACATCGGGGTGATGGCGCTGGAGTTTGCCCCCGTGCTGATGGAGAAGTTCGGCTGGAAGGTCTCCCTTGCGCGGATCAACAAGGTCATGTTCTTCATCCTGGCGCTGGGGGCCCTGCTGCCCACCATGCACCAATCCTCCATGGGATCCCTGATGATAGTGGCGGGGGAGAAGATCCATCCGCTCTGGCAAAGCTACGAGCTGCTGCCGGTCTTCTCCTTGCTCACCGCCTTCATCATGGGCTTCTCCATCGTGGTGTTTGAAGGCTCTCTGGTGCAGGCGGGGCTGGCGGGACGCGGTCCGAATGAGAAGCCGCTGTTCTACAAGCTGACCCAGGTGATCGACATCTTCCTGATCCTGTTCGTGGCGCTGCGCTTTGCCGAGATCGTCATCAACGACAAGTCGGAGTACCTCTCCCAGTGGGATCGCTACGCCTTGATGTTCTGGAGCGAGATCGCGCTGATGATCTTCCCGCTGCTGGTGTTCCACTGGGACAAGAGCCGCCGCGATTCGCGCATGTTGTTCCTGGGGGCCCTCAGCATGCTGCTGGGCGCCGCCCTCTGGCGACTGGACTACTCCCTGCTCGCCTTCAACCCCGGCAATGGCTACCACTACTTCCCCTCCGCGGCGGAAGTGCTGATCTCCTTGGGCTTCGTCGCCATCGAGGTGTGTGCCTATTTGCTGCTGATCCGGCTCTTGCCGGTACTGCCATCACTTGAACGTGTTCACCAAGATTATCAGGCCCGAGGGAAAGCCAACGTATGAGCCAACGTATCACCATAGACCCCATCACCCGCATCGAGGGTCACCTGCGTATCGACTGTGAAATCGAAGGCGGCGTCGTCACCAAGGCCTGGTCGTCCGGCACCATGTGGCGCGGGATGGAGGAGATCGTCAAGGGCAACGACCCGCGCGATGCCTGGATGATAGTGCAGCGCATCTGCGGGGTGTGCACCTCCATTCACGCCATCGCCTCGGTGCGGGCGGTGGAGAATGCCATCGGCGCCAAGGTGCCGGTCAACGCCCAGTACATCCGCAACCTGATCATTGCGGCCCACAACATCCACGATCACATCGTCCACTTCTATCAGCTCTCCGCGCTGGACTGGGTGGACATCACCGCCGCCCTGCAGGCCAATCCGCAAAAAGCGGCCGACCTGCTCAAGGGGGTATCGACCTGGTCCCTAAACAGCGCCGACGAGCTGACCAAGGTGCAGGACAAGATCCGCGCCCTGGTGGCGAGCGGCCAGCTTGGCATCTTCGCCAACGGCTACTGGGGCCACAAGGCGATGAAACTGAGCCCGGAGGTGAACCTCATCGCCGTGGCCCACTACCTGCAGGCACTGGAGTGCCAGCGCGATGCCAACCGCATCGTCGCCATCCTCGGCGGCAAGACCCCCCACATCCAGAACCTGGCGGTGGGCGGGGTGGCCAACCCCATCAACCTGGATGCGCCGAGCGTGCTCAACCTGGAGCGACTGCTCTACGTGAAGAGCTTTATCGACCGGCTCGGCGAGTTTATCGAGCAGGTCTACAAGGTGGATGCCGCCATCATAGCCGCGCACTACCCCGAGTGGCTGAACCTGGGGCAGGGGGCCAAGCACTACCTGAGCGTGCCTGAACTGCCCACCGACGGTGACGGCGGCAGCTTCCTGATGCCCGGTGGCTACATCGAGAACGGCGATCTGGCCGGCTATCGCCCCATCGAGAGCCATCAGGATGCCTGGCTGATGGATGGCATTGCCGAGAGCAACAAGCACGCCTGGTACAAGGATGACGAACCCCTCAAGCCCTGGGAGGGCAAGACCGAGCCCAACTACACCGGCTGGCAGGATGACGGCAAGTACTCCTGGGTCAAATCCCCCACCTTCTACGGCAAGGTGGTGGAGGTGGGGCCGCTCGCAGACCTCTTGGTGAAGCTCGCCGCCAAGCACCCGGAGACGGTGGCGCACTTCGATCAGCTCAACGGTCTCTACAAGACGCTCACCGGTTCAGCCATCAAGACTGAACAGCTGCACTCCACCCTGGGCCGCATCATCGGCCGGGCGGTGCGCTGCTGCGTGCTCAAAGACACCCTGTCCCATCAGTGGAAGGCGCTGGTGGACAACATCGGCAAGGGGGATTTCAGCACCTACATCAAGACCGAGATCCCGGCGGACAAGGAGTTTCGCGGGGTAGGCTTTGAAGAGGCGCCGCGCGGCATGCTCTCCCACTGGATCGTCATCAAGGGCGGCAAGATCGAGAACTATCAGGCGGTGGTGCCATCGACCTGGAACTCGGGCCCGCGCAACTTCAACGACGAACCCGGCCCCTACGAGCAATCCCTGGTAGGCACCCCGGTGGCCGACCCCGCCAAGCCGCTGGAGGTGGTGCGCACCATCCATTCGTTCGACCCTTGCATGTCCTGCGCGGTCCATGTGGTGGATACCCAGAGTGGTGAAACGACTCAGGTGAAGGTGCTGTGATGAACACCCTGATCCTGGGCGTGGGCAACCTGCTGTTGAGCGATGAGGCCGTCGGAGTGCGTATCGTCGAGGGGCTGGAGCGCGACTACCGTTTCGCCCCCGGCATCGAGTTACTCGATGGCGGTACTGCCGGCATGGAACTGCTCGAAGCGATGGCCAGTCGTGACCACATCATACTGGCGGACGCGGTGCGCAGCGGCAATCCGCCGGGCACCGTGGTGACCCTGAAAGATGAAGAGATCCCGACCCTGTTTGGTCGCAAGATCTCCCCCCATCAGCTGGGGCTGGCGGACGTGCTCTCGGCGCTGCACATGACGGGGGAATCCCCCAGGCGGCTCACCCTGATCGGGGTCGAGCCTGAATCCCTCGAGCCCCGCATCGGCCTCACTCCTGTGGTGGCGGCTGCCATGGGGGAGGCAACGGATCGGATCCTGACCCTGCTGGCCAGCCTGGGGGCACCGGCCATTCCGCTCTCTGAGCAGGAGAAGACCGAGCGAGCGCGGGAGGTCACATGGCGCAATCCATTGTGAATGAGGCAGTGAACGAAGCCGCGACAGAGCCGGCGCAGGAGTTTGCCGGTTTTGCCACCAATCCCGCGCCTCTGCTGGTAGCCCAGTACGAGCGGATCGCTCGCGAAGAGATGCAGGCGTTGCCCTTCTATCACGCCACCATGCCCATCGTGGCGGAGTGCGTGCTGTTTGAAGGTCAGTGGCTCGGCTGTGTGCTCACCCCCTGGATGTTGAGCGTGGTGGTGCTGCCGGGGCCGGATCAACTCTGGCCGGTGCGCGGCAGCAGCGATCGGCTCGCCCTGCAGCTCCCCTGCGGCAACCTGACCTTTATGGTGGGGGCATTGCCCGAGACGGGGCAGTTGCTGGCCTGCTCGCTCATGTCCCCCATCGACCCGCATCTGGGGGCCGACGAGGGGCGCGCGCTGGTGAGCAGCACCCTCAAGATGTTGCTTTCGCTTCCGGTGCAGCAGGGGGAGGGCGGCATGAACTTAAGCCGGCGTCGCCTGTTCAGCGGCCGGCGCGGCGACCCTGTGGGCGACACCCAGCGCTAGGTCTCATCTGCAATCAGGTTTAGAATAGGGGCCGTTTTGGCCCCTCACTCGCTTCTGTCGTGCCCCTGTTTTTCGATAGTGAGTGGTAAAACGAACAAGGGATCTTATGACCATTCAATGCTTTGGCTGCCATTCAGGCAGCAACGCCGCCCGCCATAAAGGCCTTTCAGTCACTGCGGCCGCCTTGCTGGCCCTGCTCTCGGGCGGTTTATCTTCCATGGCGCTGGCGGCCCAGCCCGTCCCCGCCGAACTCAAGCTCGCCATCGGCAGTGAGCCCACCGAAGGGTTCGACCCCCTGCTTGGCTGGAGCCACGGCAGCTACCTGCTGCTGCACAGCCCGCTGCTCAAACAAAGCTCCGATCTCAGCTGGCAGAACGTGCTTACCCAGGTGGTGACCCCGAACCAGGATGGCAAGGGGTGGCTTATCCGCCTCAAGCCGGATCTGACATTCTCCAACGGCGCGCCGCTCACTGCCGAAGACGTGGCCTTTACCTACAACAGCGCAGCCCAGGGCGGCGGCAAGATCGACATGGGCAACTTTGTCTCGGCCAAGGTGCTCTCGCCTACCGAGGTTGCCATCACCCTGAGTGCCCCCCAGAGCACCTTCGTCAACGTGCTGGGATCGCTCGGAATCGTGTCGAAGCGGGATTACGACGCAAAAGCTTACGCCCGCCATCCGGTCGGTGCCGGCCCTTACCGGTTGGTGAGCTTCCTGCCTAGCCAGCAGCTGGTGGTGGAGGCCAACCCCCATTACGCCGGCGGCAGCAATGACTTCAAGCGGCTGGTGTTTGTCTTTATCGATGAAGAGAGCGCCTATGCCGCCGCCCAGAGCAGCCAGCTCGACCTGGTGCGCATCGCCCCGTCGCTGGCGCCCACCGTACCCGACACCCTCAAGCTGTGGGTGCGGCCGAGCGTGGAAAACCGCGGCATCGTCTTCCCCATTCCGCCAGCGGGCGGCAAGGATGCCAAGGGGTATCCCATCGGCAACGACGTGACCTCGGACGTGGCGGTGCGCCGCGCCATCAACTACGCCATCGACCGCCAGCTGCTGGCCGATCAGCTGCTGGAAGGGCACGCCATCCCCGCTTACAGCGCGGTAGAAGGCTTGCCTTGGCTAAACAAGGCCACCGCCTTCAAGGACGGGGATGCGGCCCATGCCAACGCCCTGCTCGATGAGGCAGGCTGGAAGATGGGGAGCGACGGCGCTCGCCACAAGGGCGACCTGCGCGCCGCCTTTACCCTCTGGTACACCAGTGGCGACAGCACCCGCCGGGATCTGGCGGAAGCGGTGCGGGCCATGCTCAAACCCATCGGCCTCGAGGTGAGCCTCAAATCCGGCAGCTGGGAGCAGGTGGAGCGCGAGATGCACGCCAATCCGGTGCTGATGGGGTGGGGAAGTCTGGATCCCATGGAGCTCTATCACCACTACCAGAGCGGTTCCGCCGGCGTGGAGTTCTACAACCCGGGCTATTACCAGAATCCGGTGGTGGATGCGTACCTCAAGCAGGCGCTGGATGCCCCGAACTGGCAGGCGGCCGTGCCGTTCTGGCAGCAGGTGGAGTGGGATGGCAAGCGTGGCGCCGGGGTTCAGGGGGATGCCGCCTGGGCCTGGCTGCTCAATGTGCAGCATACCTATCTCGCCAACCGCTGCATCGACCTTGGCAAGGGGGCGCCGGAAATTCACGGCAGCTGGTCTTTGCTCAACAACCTGCAGGATTGGCGGTGGACGTGCCGCTAAGTTCGTCCTCCATGATGACTGCCACTCTGAAAGCCCTGCTGCGTCTGGCAGGGCTGCTCTGTCTGGTATCCGTCGCCACCTTTGTGTTGCTGAGCTACTCCCCCATCGATCCCATCAAGGCCTATATCGGCAACGATCTGCTCCATGTGCCGCCGGAGCAGTACGCCCGCATCGCCGCCCGCTGGGGGCTGGATCAGCCGCTCTGGCTGCGCTATTGGCACTGGTTCAGCCAGGTGCTGCAGGGGGATCTCGGTTACTCCATGCTCTACAACGCGCCTGTGGGTGAAGTCATAGGCCAGCGCTTTGCTGCCTCTTTCCTGCTGCTGGCGGGCGCCTGGCTGCTCTCCGGCTTTTTCGGGATTTTGCTGGGCCTCTGCGCCGGTCGCTATCTCAATCGCTGGCCCGATCGCCTGATTTGCCGGTTTGCCTATCTGCTCGCCTCCCTGCCCACCTTCTGGGTCGGCCTCTTGCTGCTCGCGCTGTTTGCGGTGCACTGGCACTTGCTGCCGGTCTGCTGCGCCTGGACACCGGGCCTCTCCGCCGATGAGGCGGATTGGGTCATGCGAGCGCGCCATCTGTTGCTGCCGGTCACCACCCTTGCGCTGCTCGGGGTAGGCAATATCGCGCTGCATACCCGGGGGCGGGTGGCCGAGGTGCTGGCGAGCGACTTTATCCGCTATGCCCGCGCTCAGGGGGATGGCGGCTGGCCCATGCTGCGTTTTCACGTGCTGCGCCACGCCCTGACCCCGGCGCTCTGCCTGCAGTTTGCCTCCCTTGGTGAGCTGATTGGCGGATCGCTCTTGGCAGAGAAGGTCTTCTCCTACCCTGGGCTCGGCCAGGCCACCGTGGATGCGGGGCTGCGGGGAGATATCCCCTTGCTGATGGGAATCGTGCTCTTCTGCACCCTGCTGGTCTTTTTGGGCAATACGGCGGCGCGGGTGCTGCTGGCCCGCATCAATCGGGGCTGGGAGGGTGTACATGCTGTTTAATCCGCTCCCCTCCTTGCTGCGTCTGGGCTTTGCGCTGATCTGTCTGCTGCTGCTGGCCAGCTACGGCTGGAGCCTCTCTCATCAGGATGTGCCGATGGATCTGCTGGCCCGCCAGCAGCCCCCCTCGCTGGTGCACTGGTTCGGTACCGATCAGATGGGACGGGATCTCTGGCTGCGCGCCTTTCAGGGCACCCTCACCAGTCTGGAGCTGGGCATCAGCACGGCCCTGTGCAGCGGCCTGCTGGCCATGGTGGCGGCAAGCGTGTCGCTCATTCACCCCAGGTGCGATGCGGCGGTGCGGCTGGTTATCGACGCCATGCTGGCGCTGCCCCATATGCTGCTGTTGATCCTGATCTGCTTTACCGCAGGGGGCGGCATGCGCGGGGTGATCCTGGCTATGGCGCTCACCCACTGGCCCAAGCTGGCGCTCATTCTCTGCGCCGAGGCGCGGCGGATCGCCTGCAGCGACTACGTGGTGCTGGCGCGCTGTCAGGGGATGGGGGCGCTGCGCCGCTGGCGCACCCACCTGTTGCCGGGGCTGTTGCCCCAGTGGTTTATCGGCACCCTGCTGATGTTCCCCCATGCGGTGCTGCACAGCGCGGCCTTGAGTTTTCTCGGCTTTGGGCTGGCGGCCCACGAGGCCTCGCTGGGTCTGCTGCTGGCCGATGCCCTGCGTTATCTGGCCGGTGGCGGTTGGTGGCTGGCCCTCTTCCCGGGGTTGATGTTGCTGACGTTGGTTTTACTGTTTGATCAGGCCACCCGTGCCCTGCAACAACTCTGGTTTGGGGGGGAATCATGCTGAGCTTCGACCAGGTGACCATAGAGGCGGCCCACTACTCCTGGCTGGGGCGGCGCAGCTGGCGGCCCCTGCTGACCGATATCAGCCTGCAATTGGCGCCGGGGGAGATCGTCGCGCTGGTGGGGGGGAGCGGTGAGGGCAAGAGCCTGTTGCTGCAAAGCGCCCTGACCCTGCTGCCGGACAACCTGCGCATGCGCGGCAGCATCTCCCTCGATGGCGTGCCCCTGTGCGACGCCAGCCGGGCCGGACTGCGCGGCCACACCCTCTGCTATGTGCCGCAGGGGGTGAGCGCCCTCAATCCGTTGCTGACGGTGGAGCGCCAGCTGGGCCGGGCGGCGCGTCTGTGCGGCCAGAGCGGTTCTCGCGATCGGCTCGGCCAGCAACTGCTGCGCTACCAGCTGCCCGCCGCCACTCTGGACCGCTATCCGCGCCAGCTCTCCGGCGGCATGGCCAAGCGCATTCTGGCCTGCACCGCGGCCCTTGGCGGCGCTCGCTACATTCTGGCGGACGAGATCACCGCCTGGCTCGACGAGGGGTTGGCCTGCCAGCTGCTCAGCCAGTTGCGTGAATTGGCCAATCAGGGCAGCGGTATCCTCTGGGTCACCCACGATCTGGCGTTGGCAGCCCGCTTTGCCGATCGCATCGTGGCGCTGCATCAGGGCCAGGTGAGCGATACCCTGAGCTGTCACCATCTGCGCCAGGGGCAGGGGAGCGAGATGCTCAGAGCCCACTGGCAGGCGTTGCCGGAGTTCAATGCACTCTTCTCTGTGCCGGAGGTTTCCTGATGTTGGTATCTCTGAGACTAGCCGTGTGCTGCGCGGCAGACATTCAGTGGCAGGCGCTGCCGGAGTTCAACGCACTCTTCTCTGTGCCGGAGGTTTCCTGATGTTGGAAGTACGAAATCTCAATATCGCCCAGGGGGAACGCGCTCTTTGGCAGGGGTTATCGCTGACGGTGAAAGCGGGCGAGCGGCTCGGCATCTCCGCCCCGAGCGGTCATGGCAAGACCACGCTGGGGCGGGTATTGGCCGGTTGGCAACCGATTGGGACTGGCGGGCAGATCCTGCTGGATGGGCAGCCTTTGCCTAAGCAGGTGAAAGGCTACAATCCCATCCAGCTGGTGCCCCAGCACCCGGAACTCACCTTCAATCCCTATCGCACCACCGGCCAAGCGCTGTGGGATGTGTGGCGTCCCGATGAGGCCATGCTGGCCCGCTTTATGGTCAAGCCTGCGTGGCTCGGTCGTAAACCCGGTCAGCTCTCCGGTGGCGAGTTGGCGCGCATCGCGTTGCTGCGCGCCCTCGATCCCCGCACCCGATTGCTGATTGCCGATGAGGTGACCGCCCAGCTGGATCCGCAAATTCAGCGCCAGCTCTGGCGGGAGTTGATGGTTGAGTGCGAGCAGCGTGGTCTTGGCATGCTTGTCTTCAGTCACCAGCAGGCACTGCTGCGCCAGATCTGCCATCGGGTGCTGCGCTTTGGCGAGATGCAGCCCGAATCTGGGGAGCTGACCGAAAGCGCGGCTTGAGGGTTAGGTCCCCTCATCCCCAGCCCTTCTCCCGCAAGGGGAGAAGGGAGCTGAAGGTGCCTCTCCCCAAGCTTGGGGGGCACAATGCTGGTTGTTATGCTCGCAGTGCGCGTACTTCGAGCATATTGCCAGCATCCATGAACAAGCTCCCCTTTCACTGTTGAAAAGAGAGCGGAATTCGGCATCCACGAACCGGTTCCCTCTCCCTGGGGAGAGGGCCAGGGTGAGGGGACGCGAGTGTGCGATGCTGCCTATTCTGGGCAGATAGAACGGCTGGCAAGGTTCGCAGATAAAAGAGAGGGAGGCATCAGCCTCCCTCTCTTGTTTTCTACCGTTATCAGCGGCGTTTAACCGGTTCAGGCACTGGCCAGCCAGTTAAGCCAGGCATCCATCCCTTCACCCGTGGTGGCGCTGACCTGGATCACCTGAATATAGGGGTTGACCCGTTTGGCGTTCTCGATGCAGCGGGCCACGTCAAAGCTGACATAGGGCAGCAGATCAATCTTGTTGATCACCATCAGCTGGGCGGCGGCGAACATGTCCGGGTATTTCAGCGGCTTCTCTTCCCCCTCGGTGACGGAGAGGATCGCCACCTTGTACTTCTCGCCGAGATCGAAGCTGGCGGGACAGACCAGATTACCCACGTTCTCGATAAAGAGGATGCCACCTTCATTGGCGGGCAGCTGGTGGCAGGCGTCGTGGACCATTTTGGCGTCCAGATGGCAGCCCTTGCCGGTGTTGATCTGCACAGCAGGGACGCCGGTAGCACGGATGCGATCCGCATCGGCGCTGGTCTGCTGATCCCCTTCGATCACCGCGCAAGGCCGCTGGTCAGCCAGCTGGCGCAGGGTTTCGCACAGCAGGGTGGTCTTGCCTGAACCCGGGCTCGATACCAGATTGAGCACCAGCTGGGCCGCCTCGTCGAAGTGCTCGCGGTTGTGGGCCGCCAGCGCGTTGTTCTTGGCCAGCACATCCATCTCGATGGCGATCAGCTGGCGCTGCCCCATGCCCGGAACCGACAATCCCGCTTCCCCTTTGCCGTAGTGCAGATCACCCTGCTGGTGGTCATGGTCATGGTCATGGTCATGGTCATGGTCATGGTCATGGCTGTGATCATGGGGATGCGCGTGGGAATGGCCGTGGTCATGAGAGTGGGCATGTTCATGATGATGGTCGTGGGGGTGATCATGGTGGTGCTCATGCGAGTGATCATGCCCCTCATGGCTTATGGGAGCCAGCACCCCGTGGTAGTGATGATGGACATCCCCCTGATGGTGGTAGTGGTGGTGAATGATCAGGGTGCGCGGCGCACTCTGCTCGTGGCCATGATGGTGATGGGCGTCATGAGCATGATGATGGTCGTGCTCATGACCATGTTCATGGTGATGTTCATGCTCGTGATGATGCTCATGATCGTGCTCATGGCCGGCGATCCGCGCCTGGCCGCATCCGCATACGCTACACATATCAACTTACCTCGATGTCGGTGATGCGCAGGCTATCACCCTGCGCGACTCGTAATTTGTATCCGCCACACTCGGGGCAGGCCTGCCCGCGCTCGGTGAGGGTGACCGTCTGGTTGCAGTCGTAACACCAGGCCTCTGCCGCCTGGTGCTGAAAGTGCAGCTGGGCCCCTTCGACGGCTGTGCCCTTGGCGGCGGCCTCGAAACAGAAGGCAATGGTGTCCGGGTCGACGCAGGAGAAGCTGCCGACCTCGAGCCAGAGGGCGGTCACCTTGGTAAAGCCCCGCTGGGTGGCCTGTTCGGCCGCGAGATCGATGGCGGCCATGGCCAGAGACATTTCGTGCATGGTGGCTCCTTAACCGATATGGGGAGGAGTGACTCCTCCCTGTAATTGACGGAACGGCATGGCCGCTCAACAGATCCGCGGAAGCAGCTCCCCTTGAGGCAGCTCCAGATAACGGCGGCTGCCCCAGGGGTTGCTCAGGATCACCTTGTGGCGATCGCTTGCCTGTACCACGCCGATCTGGCTGGCGGCGGGGTTGAATTGCCGCAAGATGCCCAGTGCGTCTTGCGCCTGTTCGGCAGGCAGGGCCAGTACCATGGTTCCCTCGTTGGCGAGATCATGGGGCTCGAAGCCGTAGAGCTCGCACAGGCCACGCACCGGATCGCAGACCGGAATGGCGGACTCCTCCAGCTCGATGGCCACCTGGGAGGCTGTGCTCCATTCATTCAGCACGGCCGCAAGGCCGCCGCGGGTGGCGTCGCGCAGGGCGTGAGGGGTAATCCCCGCTTTTAGCAGCGCTTCGACCTGCGGCCAGAGGGTGGTGCAGTCGCTTTTGAGATCAGATCCCAGCTGCAGGGCGTCGCGGGCCATCAGGATGCAGGCGCCGTGGCTGCCGATATCCCGCGACACCAGAATGGCGTCACCGGCCTTGAGGTTGCGTACCGAGATGCCCCGGCTCTGCTCAGGCAGCGGGAAGGTGCCGACCCCGCTGGTGTTGATAAAGATCTTGTCGGCCGCCCCCTTGGGCACCACCTTGGTGTCGCCGCAGACGATGCGGGCGCCGCTCTTGGCCAGCTCCGCGGCCATCGACTCGACGATGCGGGCGAGATCGGCGTAGGGAAAGCCCTCCTCGATGATAAAGCTGCAGCTCAGATACTCGGGCTTGGCTCCCATCATGGCGAGATCATTGACCGTACCGGCGATGGCCAGCTTGCCGATATCGCCCCCCTCGAAGAAGAGCGGCGAGACGGTAAAGCTGTCGGTGGTGAAGGCGACGGGGCCGTTTACCGGCAGCAGGGCGGCATCTTCACCGCGCAGCAGGATCTCGTTGCCAAAGTGGCGAAAGAAGAGCTGGTTGATCAGCTGGTTCATCTCGACACCACCGCCGCCGTGACTTAACTGGATTTCTCTCATCGGGTCTGGTTCTCCACAAGATTGCAGAAACAGGCTGGTTCATCTCTCCTCATCACCCGACCGCCGTGGCTTAACTGAATTTCTCTCATTGGATCCCCATATATCGGTAGTAGGCATTGCAGGCCCCTTCGGAGCTGACCATGCAACTGCCCATGGGCTGGGTCGGGGTGCAGCCCCGGCCAAAGACTTTGCACTGGTTCGGCTTGGCCAGGCCGCGCAGGATATCGGCGCATTGGCACGCCTTGTGGTCATCGATGGGGGTATCATTGAGTTGAAAGTGGCGCTCCGCATCGCGTTTGGCGAAGGCATCGCGCAGGCGCAGGGCGGAGGCGTTGATATCCCCCAGACCTCGCCAGCGAAAGTGCTCGCGGGTCTCGAAAAAGCGCTCGACCAGCCGCTGGGCGGCTTTATTGCCGCTGGCGGTGACGGCGCGGCTGTACTGCACCTCCAGCGCGTAGCGACCCTCCACCTTCTGGCGCACCATCATCAAGAGCGCCTCCATCACATCCACCGGCTCGAAACCGCTCACCACCACAGGCACCTGATAGCGATCGACGATGGGCAGGTAGATATCGGCGCCTGTGATGACGCTGACGTGGGAGGGGCCGATAAAGGCGTTCACCTTGGCCACCCCGTCAGCCATCACCGCGTGAATGGCGGGGGGCACCAGCACATGGTTGATATGAAACAAGAGGTTCTCAATCCCCTCAGCTTCGGCGGCAGCCAGCAGCGCCGCCGTCATCGGGGTGGAGGTTTCGAAACCGATGGCGAAGAAGACCACGGTTTTCTCAGGGTTCTCTTTGGCGATACGCAGGGCATCGAGGGGGTCATAGACCGGGCGGATATCGCTCCCCTTGGCGCGCTGCTGGGCCAGCGTGCCTTTGGATCCCGGCACCCGGATCATGTCCCCCAGGGTGACCAGAATGACGTTGGACTGGCTAGCCAGCTCGATGGCCTGATCGATGCGCTCCTTGGGCATGATGCAGACCGGGCAGCCGGGGCCGTGGACAAACTCGATGCTGGCCGGCAACAGCTGGTGCAGGCCGTACTTCATGATGGTGTGGGTATGGCCACCGCACACCTCCATCACCCGCAGCGGCTCGGGCAGATCTTTAGCGAGTTCAGTGATCTGGGCGGCGAGGGCGCGGATCACCTCGGGCTGACGAAAGCCCTGAAAGAGATCATTCAAGGTCAGCATGGCAAGATATCCTGTTTGGGCATCAGGGCCACCATCTGGCGGAAGCTCTCGAGGCTGGCCTGCGCCTCCTCTTCGTCAATCTTGCTCATCACAAAGCCGATATGGAGCAGCACATAGTCGCCCACCTGGAGAGGCTCTTCGAGCAGCATGCAGCTGACGCGTCGCTGCACCCCCAGGGTGTCGACGGTGACGCAGTTATCTTCGGGGTGCAGCTGCACCACCTGAGAGGGAATGGATAGACACATGGATTTCAGGACTCCGACAAGGTGGCACAACCGGTGGTGACAGGCTGATGCGTGGCAAGATGGTGGATGGCAAACCAGAGCTGACCGGCGGCGATGCCACCGTCATTGAGCGGCAGGGTTTCGCTGGTCAATACCTGCCGACCGGCGGCTTCGAGAGCGGGCACCAGCTGGTCCATCAGTACCCGGTTTTGAAAGACGCCGCCCCCGAGTGCCACCGGATAGCCGGGGAAGCACTCGGCCAGGGCAACAACCAGCTTGCTGATGGCGCGGGTAAAACCGGCGGCCAGGCTGGCGGTGGAAGTGCCTTGGCGCCGCTCGCTGACAAGGGTATTGATGAGCTCGGCCCACTCGATCTGCAGCGGCTCCCCTGTTGATTGGCTGAGATCAAAGGCGAGGGGGAAGGGCTGTTCATCGGCGGCCAGCTGCAAGGCGGCCGCCTCCAGCAATAGCCCCGCTTCGCCCTCGTAATCCGGGGTATCGATCACCCCCAGCAGCGCCGCCACGGCATCGAACAGCCGGCCGATGGAGCTGGTACGGGGGGCGTTGCGACCCAGCTGCCAGAGCTGGTGCAGGTTGCTGATCCGCTCTATAGGCAGTTTGTTGATCAACGGAATATCGAGTGTGCTGATCTGCTTAGGACTGTGTGATTCAAATAGCAGCCCCAGCAGTTGGCGTACCGGTTCGCGGATGGCCGCTTCGCCGCCGATCAGCTTGAAGGGGGCAAGGTGGGCAACACGCTCGAAGCCCTTCACATCGGCCAGCAGCAGCTCGCCGCCCCAGAGGGTGCCGTCATTGCCAAGGCCGGTGCCATCGAAGGCAACACCCAGCACCGGGCCCGTGATGTCGTGCTCGGCCATCACCCCCAGCAGGTGGGCGTGATGGTGCTGTACCTCGAGGTGGGTGGCACCCTGATCCTGGCAATAGTCCTTGGCCCACTGGTGGCTGAGATAGCCCGGGTGGCGGTCCGATACCAGCAACTCGGGCTTGAGATCGTAGAGATCGCGAAAGGTGGCCAGGGTCTGCTCGAAGTGGCCCTGCATCGGCAGGCTGTGCAGATCGCCGATATAGGGGCTGTAGATACGCTGACGGCCGAAGGCCAGCGCCAGCTGGTTCTTCTGCTGCGCCCCGACTGCCAATAGCGGCACCTTGACCGCCTGTTTCAGGCTGGGGGTGCAGGGGGCATAGCCCCGGGCCAGCCGCAACGTCTGGCGTCGCCCGCCCGCCCACTGCACCAGACTGTCGTCGCACGGGTGCAGGATGGGGCGGTTGTGATCCAGGATGCCGTCAATCTCTCTGCCGAGCTCCCTGACCACAGCATCGCACTCGATGAGGATCGGGCTGCCGCGACCATTGGCGCTGGTAGCCACCAGCGGGATGGCGCAGGCATCCAGCAACAACTGGTGCAGCGGGGTATAGGGGAGCATGATGCCGAGGTAGGGGATGTCGGGGGCTATCCCCTCGGCCAGCGGCGCGGCTGACTGTCCAGATTCTGAGTGCCGATCATCATTTTTGCGCTTGCGCAGCAAGGTAATGGGTCTGGCCTGAGAGGCGAGCAGCTTCCACTCCGCCTCGCAGCCGGTGACATGCAGTTTGGCCTCGGCCAGGGAGCCCATCATCACCGCCAGCGGCTTGCGCGCGCGTCGCTTGAGCGTTCGCAATCTGGCAACACTCTGTTCATTGCGGGCATCACACATCAGGTGATAGCCACCCATCCCCTTGACCGCAATCAGCGCGCCCGCTTGCAGAGCGCTTGCAGCTGCTTGCAGGGCATCCTCGCGCTCGGCCAGCGCATCGCCGCGGCCGCTGCGCCAGCTGAGATGGGGTCCGCACTCGGGGCAGCTCACCGGCTGGGCGTGGTAGCGCCTGTCCAGCGGATTTTCATAGGCTGTCGCACAGCGCGGGCACATGGCAAAGCTCGCCATGGCGGTGTGGGGTCTGTCATAGGGGAGGCGGCGGATGATGGTGTAGCGCGGGCCGCAGTGGGTGCAGTTGGTAAAGGGGTAGCGGTGGTGGCGATCTTTGGGGTTGGCCACGTCCGTGGCGCACGCCTCGCACATCCCCTGATCTGGCGAGATGGCGACCGTGGCAGCGCTCTGCTGCTGGCTCGCTTTAATTCGAAACTGGCCATGAAATTGGCCATCGAAGTCGGGATCATGAGCGAGGGGCAGTTCCCGCTCACTGAAGTGATCGATGCGGCTAAGCGGCGGTGCCAGTTCCCGCAGTTCGCGGGCAAAGCTGGCGAGCTGCTCGGGGGAGCCTTCGGCGCCAATGGTGACGCCGTTGGCATCGTTCAAGACATAACCGGCAAGGCCGTGGCGCAGTGCCAGCCCATAGACGAAGGGGCGAAAGCCGACCCCCTGCACTATGCCGTCGATATGAAATTCGCGGCGCAGCCGGCTGGCCACAGGATTGGGAGAGCCAGAGGGGGCGATGGTGGCGCTCATGCCGGCTCCATCTCATCTTGAGTGGCTGGCAAACGCAGCACCCGGCGCTCGTTCTCCTCGCGCCGTACCCAGCCATCCATCTCCATGCGCAGGCAGAACGGAATGGCGTATTTGCGCGACAAACCGGTGATCTCCTTGAGGGATGCCATGTCGATCAGATCTCCCACCTGCTGGCCCGCCAGCACGGCGGCGACCATCTGGTTGTAAAGTTCGGCGTCGTAGTAGATGGGGCCATCGAGCTGCACCAGATACTTGAGTCGCGCCAGGTTGCGCAGCTGCTTTTGCAGGGCGCCTTTTTGTTGCAAGCCCTGCTGCAGGGCCGCGGGCAGCTTGCGGGTGATAAAGGGATCCAGCTCCACGCCGCCGGGGCCCAGTTTACCGGGCTCGTACCCCTCCTTGCCTTGATCTCGCACCACCTTGAGTACCAGCTGCGCCTCTTCTCCCAGATCATCTTCCGACTCGCCGCTGCCCGGCTGCCACTTGTCATGGTGCAGGCGAATGAGCTGCTCGCTCTTGAGCTGCTGGAGCAGGGCTTGCATGACCGGCAGGGCGATGCCAAAGCGGGTTGCCAGCTCGGCGGCACTCAGCGGTTCGCTGGCCAGCGTAGCCAGCAGCTGATCACGGCTCTGAGCCAGCCAGTGGGTGTCCAGCAGCCAGTCACCGAGGGGGGTGACCTGCTCTGGCCGCTGGTCAAAGCGGCTGGCCAGCACATAGCCGTTGAGCCCCAACTGCAGGGTGGCCGGGTTGTAGTGCTCCAAGTCATCCGGCAGCTCGCCCAGCAGGGCGTGCAGCGCCTTGCGTCTGGCGGGGTGGATGTCGCCGCACCAGACGATGCGGGCACCGTGCAGCAGTTCGCTGCTGCCGTGGCGAATGATGGCGACTGGCTGGCCGAAGAAGCAGGGGATGGGGCTGGCAACGATCAGCCGTGCCAGCCGGGTGTCCTTGATGGGGACAAAACGGGCTCGACCATGCCAGCTGCCGAGGGCCACTTCCACCTCCTGCGTGCGTAGTGCCTTGCCGCTCGGGCTCTCGGCGTTGAGTCGCACGATCAGATGCGTCGCCGCCTCGCATTGGCCAGCGGCGCTGGTGAGGCAGTGACCGCGGGCCACCTCCTTGTGGGGCACTTTTTTAAGGCCCACCGCTACCCGGCAGACGGCGCCGATCTCGTCGACGCTCTGGTGATAGGCCTGCAGGGAGCGCACCTGCACCTCCCGATCGGCAGGGTAGAGGCGCAGCTTGTCCCCCACCTTGAGGCTGCCCTGCTGCAAGGTGCCGGTAAGCACGGTGCCGGTGCCATTGGCGGTAAAGACCCTGTCTACATACAGTCGCGGGGCGCTCTGCTCGCGAGCCGCTTGTGAGGCTGGTAGCTCGGCGAGCTGGCGCACGATGGCGGTGTGCAGGGCAGCCATATTGGCGCCGGTCTTGGCGCTGACGCTGACGATGTCGGGCACCATGCCGCTCTCGTCCATCACCCGCTCCAGCAGGCTCTCTTCCAACAGCAAAAGCTCGTCGGGGGAGACCAGATCGCACTTGTTGATGCAGACCAAGAGGCGCGGCACCCCCATCGCCTTGAGCAGGCGCAGGTGATCGCCGGTCATCGGCATCCACCCCTCGTCGGCGGCGATGACCAGCAGCACCAGATCCAGACTCCAGAGCCCCGCCACCATATTGCGGATATAGCGCTCGTGACCGGGCACATCGATGACGCCTATGGTGTTGCCTTGACCGTCGTCGAAGTGGGCAAAGCCGAGATCCTGAGTCATGCCGATGGCCTGCTCATGGGCGCGGGCCGTGGTGATGCCGGTGAGGGCTTTGATCAGCAGGGTCTTGCCGTGATCTACGTGGCCGGCAAGACCGATAACGGCGCGATAGGGGGTCATGGGATCAGGGCTCCTCGGGCGCATTTGTTGCATTGAGCGGAGTGGGCTGCAGCAATTCCTTGAGCTGGGCGATCAGCAGTTCCATCTCGGTCGGCAACAGGGTCGCCATATTGAGCAGCACCTTCTGCTGGCGCACGGTGGCAATCACCGGCACCGGCAGTTCGCGCAAATCATCGAGCAGCTGCTGGGCCGGGCGCGGGTCGGTGCACTCCAGCGCTGGGGCCGGGTAGAACTCGTCCGGCAAGGTGCCGCCGCCCACTACCAGCTGGGCGGGGACCGGCACAAAGCAGCCGGGCAAGGTGGCCATCAGCTGGGAGGCTCTCGCCTGCATGGCGGCCGGGTTGCTTAAGACTTGCTGGGCTATGCCCTCGCCGACGGGGGATTTGTTGAGCTTGTGAATGAGCAGGCGTTCGAGCAGGGAGTAGACGATGCGGCTCGGGCGGAAGGTGCGCATCATGGGGTGTTTTTCCAGCCGCTTGATGAGATCGCTGCGGCCGCTGATGATGCCCGATTGCGGCCCCCCCAGCAGCTTGTCGCCTGAGTAGCAGACCAGATCCGCTCCCGCCTTGATGTACTGACGCACCGAGGTTTCATCCGGCGCAAACTCTTCGCTGGTCAAGCCCGAGCCCTGATCCACCGCCAGCACCACGTGCTCGGGCAGGACGCGGGCCACTTCGCCGATGTCGGGGGATTCGGTAAAGCCACGAATGGCGAAATTGGATCTGTGCACCATCAGCACCAGCGCGGTCTGATCGGTGATGGCATCGAGGTAATCCTTGGCGGTAGTGATGTTGGTGGTGCCCACCTCCACCAGTTTGGCGCCGGAGAGGGCCAGAATGTCGGGAATGCGAAAGCCGCCGCCAATCTGGATCTGCTCGCCGCGCGAGACGATCACCTCGCGCCCCTTGGCCACCTCCTGCAGCAGCAAAAAGAGCGAGGCGGCGTTGTTGTTGACCACCAGCGAATCCTCGGCCTGGGTGAGGCAACGGAGCAGGGGGGCGATCAGCCCCTTGCGCCCGCCGCGTTTGCCGGTGGCGAGATCCAGCTCCAGATTGTTGTAGCCGGTGTTGAGGTCGCGCACCTCGTCCCACAGATCGGCACTTAACGGCGAGCGCCCCAGATTGGTATGCACCAGGGTGCCGGTGGCGTTGATTACCCGGGTCTGACGCTGGCGCAGCAGCTGCTGGCAGCGCTTGGCAATCAGCGCTTCAAGGCGTTCAGCGGTGACTCCGTGCTGGCGAAACGTCTCACTTTGGCGCAGTTCGTTCAGGGTGTCGCGCACCGCCTGGGTCACCAGCGGGCGGCTCAGCGCCTCGATAAAACCGGCGAGAAAAGGTTGCTGCAGCAGCTGTTGCACTTGTGGCAATCGACGCTGGTTTGCTGGAGTCGCGGCATAAGAGGCGCTGGGGGCGAGGGAGGATACGTCAGACGGAGTTGGCATGGGATGACCCGGGCTGTGCGTGGGAGTGACATGCACGCCGCCTTGCCGGAGGAAGGCCGCTGCGACGCTGCTTATTTGCTGCTTTTCGCCATTCATGAATTAATTAAAAAGGCAAATGGATAAATTAATGTTCGAGCAGATAAATAAGCGTGTCGGAGCGCATTCAGATTATATTGGCAATGCGACAGGCGCCTTGTTAGAACAATATGTGAAACAGTCGCCAACCAGCCTGAAACATAATTGACGGTTTCTCTCCAATATATGAAATTTGGCGGAAGAGGCAGGAATCGAACCTGCCAAAGCCTTCTCGGCTCTCATCGGTTTTGAAGACCGAGGAGGCCACCAGACCCCATCAGCTTCCGCAATGGCCACCATTTTGTGGCAATTTTCTGTGACTGGCAACGCTTTTTTATGTTTAAAAATAGCGAGTTGGCCGATTTTCTGAAAAATGTCCGCGCGTTGATTTATATCAATTTCATGGCAGTTAGCCCGATGTTTTTAATTTAACATCGGGCGTTTATATATGCCTTTAGAGGGAGCGCAGACTGCTGCCGTTAACAAGCTGGCAAATAATCGGTGGCCGCATTGGTGATATTCCACTGGGCCAGCCGGTTTATTAACAACTCGCTATCTTTGGCCTCTTCCAGATGATCGTAGAGATAATCCATGGCCCCGCTCACCATCTCGGTCATCGGGAAGGAGAACGCCACGATGGCCGGTTGTACCCCGACAAAGATCACCTCGGGGACAAAGGTCTTGAGCTCGTCGATCAGGAAATTGAGCGGCATATTGTGGGTCGAGAAGATAAACATCTCGGCGATGGTCTCGGGGGGAATCACCTGCAGGGTACCCGCCTTCTCGCCGATCTCGGCAGCATCCACCAGCACTACCCGCTCCGGTTGCAGCTCCCGCACCTTGTAGACCACATTTTCCGGCGCGATGCCGCCGTCGATATGGATCCAGCCGGACAGGGGGGCGGCTTGCAGTTTGTCGGCAAGATAGGGGCCGGCACCGTCGTCCCCCATCATGGCATTGCCCACGGTCAACACGAGATTGCAGCCCATCAGCGGCTCCTTATCATCAGGTACATATGGGGGTCGTTAAAGAGGGCGGTGAGCTGATCCATAAAGGTGTTGGTCCAGCCCAGCTCCTGCTCATCGAGCAGATTGTCGGCTTTGCGCAGTCGGTCGAAGGCGCAGGCCAGCATATGGCAGTGCTCGCGATAGATGGTGATCTCGCCAAAGGTGAGAAACCCCTCCATCTTGCGGCGCGCTTCGCTCCCTTCTGGCAGCTTGGCCACCCAGTCGCGATAACCGGTCAGCGAGCAGACCAGGTCTGCTCGCAGGCAATCGACGATGCCGAGGTGGTGGCCGATGGCGAGGCTGTAGTACATCACCTCCCTGGCCTCTTCCGGCACGTCGAACTGCTCGTCGACGAACTTGCGCGAGAGGCGATAGAAGAAAACCTCGTCAGCCATGCACCGCCTCTCCCTTGCCGGCCGCCCGGTTGAGGCAGGCGTTTGCGAGGTTGTTGATGATCTCCGCCAAGCGCGGATCGTCATGTTGATCGAGGTAGCTCTGGATGCGCAGATCCACATCCTGCTGGGTTGCCCCTTCGAGCAGGGCCATAAACTCGTCGGCGATGATCCGCCCCTGCCGATAACCTGCCATGCGGCGCGCTTCGCGTTCGATCATCACCCGGATTTCGTTGGGGATGCCGGTGTGGCGCAGTTCGACCCGCTCACCCGGTTGCACCTCGTGGCTGGTGGCTTTGAGTTTCTGCTCAAGCAGACCGAGCGCCACGGCAAAGCCGTAGATGGTGGCTGCCGGTGTGGGGGGGCAGCCCGGGATATAGACATCCACCGGTACGATTTTGTCGGTGCCACCCCAGACGCAATAGAGATCGTGGAAGATGCCGCCGTCACAGCCGCAGGCGCCATAGGCGATGCAGATCTTGGGATCGGGCGCCGCCTCGTAGGCGCGCAGGGCTGGTACCCGCATCGCCCGGGTCACCGCGCCGGTAAAGAGCAGGATGTCGGCGTGGCGGGGGGAGGCGACCACCTTGATGCCGAAACGCTCGGCATCGAACAGCGGGGTGATGGTGGCGAAGATCTCGATCTCGCAGGCGTTGCAGCCGCCGCAATCGACCCGGTAGACATAGGCCGAGCGGCGAATGTCCTTGAGCAGGGTCTTCTTGAGTTTGGTGATCTCGGGATCCTGTGCCAGCGGCACGGCGCGGGTATGGGCATGGCCGACAACCGGTTCTATGCCTTTGATCTTGCTCATCACATCCACTCCTGTTGTGCGGCCATCGGTGTGGCTATCGGTGTGATCAGGGCCGAGTCAGGCTGGCTCAGCATGCTCTGTTTTCGTTTGCAGTCGGGGCAGTGGTGCAGTCGCTCCGGGGTAGTGAGCGGCGTGCCCGCCTGCTTGAGGGTGTCCTCCACCAGCGCCACCAGCTTGCTCGGGGCAAAGTAGGTGCCGCACAGGGTGCAGGGGGCCAGCGCGAAGCGGGCCTCCTCATAGAGATCCGCCTTGTTGGTCACCGCCAGCTCGAACTCGGGGGAGAGGGCGATGGCGCGGGTCGGGCAGACCTCCTCGCAGCGGCCGCAGAAGATGCAGCGCGCCATGGAGATCTCCCAGCGTCGTTCGCCGGTCTCCATGTCCACTTCCATCACCAGCGCGTTGGCCGGGCAGGCCTTGGTGCAGGCGGCGCAGGCGATGCACTGATCCGCCTGATATTTCGGTTTGCCGCGAAAATCCCGGTTCACCTCGTAAGGGGCGAAGGGGTACTTGGCGGTCGGGGTGCCAGCCTTGAGGATGGTCTTGAACAGCTTGATCATGATGACCCCTTATTTCAGCGGAGAGTTTTTGCGATCGATGCCGTAGCGCTCGATCTCCTTGTAGGAGACCACGGTGGATTTGCCCTTCCTGGGGTCGACCAGGGTGACCCGGTCGGTACAGGAGTAGCAGGGATCCAGACTGCCGATGATGAGCGGCGCATCGGCCACGGTATTGCCGCGCAGCATGTAGCGCAGAGCAGGCCAGTTGGCGTAGGTGGCGGCGCGGCAGCGCCAGCGGAACAGCTTCTGGTTATCTCCGGTCATGCTCCAGTGCACGTTCTCGCCGCGGGGCGCTTCGGTAAAGCCCAGCGCAAACTTGCCCGGCTGGTAGGTGAACCCTTCGGTCAAAAGCGGCCCCTCCGGCAGGTGCTCAAGGCCGAACTCAATCATGTCGAGGGAGTCGTAGAGCTCGTGGATGCGCACCAGCACCCGGGATTGCACGTCGCAACCCGCCTTGGTCTGGATCTCCATCGGCAGCTCGCGGTAGCCGGCAAAGTCGTGGACCCGGCGTACGTCGCGCTTGAAGCCGCTCGCCCGCACCATGGGGCCGACGCAGCTGAAATCGCGGGCAATCTGCGGGTCGAGTTTGCCGATACCGATGAGGCGGGAGGAGATGTTGGCGGTATCCAGCAGCATGGCCACCAGGGGTTTGAGCTCATCACGGAGCTCGCGCACCAGCTGGGCACCCTTGATGCGATCTTCCTTGAAGATGTCGCGGCGCACCCCGCCAATCAGGTTGAGGCCGTAGGTCTTGCGCGCACCGGTCAGCAGCTCGGCCAGGGTCATGGATTTCTCCCGCACCCGGAAGAACTGCATGAAGCCGGTGTCGAAACCGGTGAAGTGGCTCGACAGGCCGATGTTGAGGATATGGCTGTGCAGGCGCTCCACCTCCAGCAGCACGGCGCGGATCATCTTGGCCCGCTCCGGCACCACAATACCCATGGCGTTCTCCACCGAGGTGGTGTAGGCGACGCTGTGGGTAAAGCCGCAGATGCCGCAGACCCGGTCGGTCAGAAACGCCACTTCGTTGTAGCCCATGCGGGTTTCCGCCAGCTTCTCCATGCCGCGATGGACATAGAAGAGGCGGTAGTCGGCATCGATGATGTCTTCGCCATCGACGAACAGACGAAAGTGGCCCGGTTCGTCCGAGGTGATGTGCAGCGGGCCGACCGGCACGATGCGGTTGGCATCACTGCCGAGCTCGTTGACGAAGGGGTAGGTCTCGGTGTCGGTGGTGGGCATCGGGCGTTGGCGATAATCCATGGCGTCTTTGCGCAGCGGATGGATATCTTCCGGCCAGTCGTCCGGCAGCACCAGACGACGTTCGTCCGGCAGGCCGATGGCGCGCAGGCCGTACATGTCGCGGATCTCCCGCTCGCCCCACACCGCCGCCGGAATGGTCGGGGTGATGGAGGGGTACTCCTGGGTATCGGCATCCACCAGCACCTTGACGGTGATCCAGCACTTGGTGTCGCCCTCCATGGAGAAGACGTGGTAGACGGCGAAGTGGCCGTTGAGGCTGCGCTCGTCATTGGCAAAGGAGAGGGGAAGCCAGCCCCCCAGCTGGTGGAAGATCAGGCTGGCCGTCTCGACCAGACTGGTGGGCTT
The DNA here is from genome assembly GCF_029967615.1 of Aeromonas sp. V90_14. Taxonomy (NCBI): domain Bacteria; kingdom Pseudomonadati; phylum Pseudomonadota; class Gammaproteobacteria; order Aeromonadales; family Aeromonadaceae; genus Aeromonas; species Aeromonas sp. V90_14. The sequence goes on from NZ_JASCAS010000003.1 coordinate 233,560, forward strand.
GACGGTAATGGTGGCCTGATCGGCGGTTTGCCACTCCTCGTCGACGATGGCGTGGGGCAGTTGGGCTCGCACCTGCTGGATGTAGTCGCAGCCGATGCGATCCGAAATGGCGATGGTCATGCAGTTCTCACTTTAATGTTCGGGAATGAGCATTCACAAATGATGAAATCGGAAAAAGTTGCTGTGCTGGCGGGCATGATTCAGATCCCGACCAGATAGGCGAGCAGCGCCAGCAGGGCCAGCCCCAACCCGTAGCGGGTGAGCTTGTGGGTGTGCACGAACTGGGTACGGGCCATGGCGTTTTCGATGATGCCGGCCAGCAAAAAGGCCACCAGCAGCTTGCAGGCGAGGATCAGCGCCGCGCCGATGAGCGCAGGCAGACTCCAGTTGGCCGCCTTGCCGAAGGGCAGGAAAATCACCAGAAAGAGCTGCACCACCACCAGTTGCTTGAGGCCGATGGAGAGCTTGAGCAGGGCCAGGCCTGCACCGGAATACTCGGTAAGCGGCCCCTCCTGCAGCTCCTGTTCGGCTTCGGCGCAGTCAAAGGGCAGCTTGCCCATCTCGACAAACACCGCGAAGGCGCAGGCGGCGCCGGCCAGCAGGGTAGCAACCGGCGCGGCCAGCGGCTGGGTCGCCACATAACTGCTGATATTGCCCAGATCCGAGCTGCCCACCATCATCGCCATGATGAAGCAGGCGAGCACCAGAATGGGCTCCACCAGAATGCCGAGGGTCAGTTCGCGGCGGGCACCGATCCCTGCAAACATGCTGCCGCTATCCAGACCCGCCAGGGAGAAGAAGAAGCGGAAGATGGCGAACAGATAGATGTCGGTGATGAGATCCCCGGCGATGGGGAAGGGGGACTCGTGAGTCAGGGTCGGCAGCGCCATCCCTACCAGCAGCAGGGCGGCAATGAGCAGCGCAGGCATCAGGTTGAAGATGATGCCTGCAGGCTCCGGGGTCACCTCTTGGCGGCGCAGGAGCTTCCCGATATCCCGGTAATCCTGCAGTAGACCCGGTCCCTGACGGGAGTGCATCTTGGCCCGCAGCACCCGGTTGAAACCGGTGGCGAGCGGCGCCAGCGCCAGCATGGCGATGGCCTGGGTCAGGGCGAGGGCAACCATGCCCCAGCTCGGCATTTCAAGAACAGGCATATCAGACTCCTACAGCCATCAGGATAAAGAGCGCCAGCACAATGCCGTGCAGCAGCCAGCCGGTCGTCCCGCTGGCATCGCTCACTCCGTGCAGGGCGCTGGCCAGATCGAGCTGCGGCTGCTTGCGATAGAGCGGCGCGCAGAGTTGGCGCAAGGTGTGGGTGACACCGCCGGAGGTGAGACTCATGCGATCCTCATAGGTGTAACCACAGGCCCACGGGGTGCCTGCGTGACGACGACCCAGCTTGGGCCCCTTGAAGATGGCCAATACCAGCAGAGGAATGAGGAACAGCCCCAGCAAGGTGATGGCGATAACGGGCGGGGAGAGGATCGCCTGAGTGCTATCGAGCGGCAGCAGGGTGGCGCCAGTGGCCACGTTTATCTGGCCGCTTACCAAGGCTTGGCCATAGCTGGCGATATGGGGGGCAATCCAGGGGGCGCCCAGACCCAGCACCAGACAGACCGCGGCCAGCAGCAGGGTGCCTGCCACCATGGCACCCGGCACTTCGCGGGCGTGGCTCGCTTTCTCGCTGCGCGGTGCACCGCAGAAGCAGATGCCGTAGACCTTGACGAAACACATCACCGCCATGGCGCCGGTCACCGCCAGCATCACTACCGCGAGCGGCGCGACGACGGAAGTGCCGAGTTTGGTCATGGAAAGGAGCGACTGATAGATAAACCACTCGCTGACAAAGCCGTTCAGCGGCGGCAGCGCCGAGATGGCCATGGCACCGATCAGGAACGCCAGTGCGGTCCAGGGCATCAGCTTGGCCAGCCCCCCCATCTTGTCCATGTCGCGGGTGTGCAGGCGGAACATCACAGAGCCGGTACCCATAAAGAGCAGGCTCTTGAAGATGGCATGGTTGAGCAGGTGATAGAGGGCGCCGAGCAGCCCCAGCACCACCAGTGCAGGTTGCTGGTTGGCGATGCCGATCATGCCGATGCCCATCCCCATCAGGATGATGCCGATGTTCTCCACCGTGTGGTAGGCGAGCAGCCGCTTGAGGTCATGCTCGGCCAGCGCAAACAGCACCCCGAGCACCGCCGAACAGGCACCGAAGATCAGCACCACATAGCCCCACCAGAGCTGGCTGGCGCCGAGAAAATCGATGCTGACCCGCAAGATGCCAAAGAGACCCAGCTTCACCATGACGCCGGACATCAGCGCCGAGATATGGGAAGGGGCGACGGGCTCGGCCACCGGCAGCCAGCCGTGCAGTGGCACAAAACCGGCGCGCAGGCCAAAGCCGCAGAAGCTGAGCAGGAACACCAGGGAGGCCAATCCGCCCGCCAGATGGTGCTCGCGCAGCGCAGCGAACTCCAGCGAACCGCTTTCGCGGCAGAGCAGCCAGAAGGCGATCAGCACCAGCGCCATGCCGATATGGTTCATCACCAAGTAAAGCCGGCTCTGTTTGGCGGCCTCGGGGTTGGTCTTGACCAGCCAGTAGGTGGTGAGGGTCACCAGCTCGTAGCAGAGCAAGAAACCGAGCGCGTTGTCGGCCAGTACCATGCCCACCATGGCAAAGAGGAAGAGGTTCATCAGCGCGCCGATGGCCACATCCCCCTTGCCCTGATATTCGCGGATATAGGCAAAGGAGTAGAGGGCGACGGCAACACCGACGGTGCTAATCACCAGCAGCATCAGCGCGGCCAGCATGTCGAGATGAACCGAGCCCAGCAGCCAGAGCTGGCCGTCGACGGGCGCGCCTTGGGCAAAGATCTGGATGGCGGCGACCAGACCCGCGAGCGAGCCCAGCAGGGCAAAGCCGCTATTGAGGCGGTTGGCCAGTGCGGGCAGCTTTTGCAGCAGCAAACCGGCGGCAGCGCCCAGCAAAAAGAGCAGGAGCGTGGCCATAACAAGGGGGGACAACATCAGCGAACTCCCTCTGTGGTAGATAAATCGGATGCAGGGATCGCCGTGGCAGGCGCCGAGAAGGCAGAGGCCCCTTGCGGGTTGGTGTCGGCCGCTTGCTGGCGACGGATACGGGCGGCGCGTTCGGTGTCGCCGTCATTGACCAGCTTCAATGCCTGGGAGGGGCAGGCACCGACACAGGCCGGCCCTTCGGCACGAAATTCGCACAGGTCGCACTTGACGGCGATGCTGCGCACGCCCGGCTCCCAGCTCAGCAGATCCTCGCCAAAGCAGCGCAAGCCGGCGGAGGTGGAGGGGTTGCTGGAGCGGATGGAGCAGGGGATATAGGTGTCGTAACTGGTGGCCACGGCCACCGGACGGCTGCCGCCGCTTTGGATGGCGCCAAAGGGACAGGCCACGGCGCAGAGGTTGCAGCCGATGCAGAGCGACTCGTTGAGTTGCACGCAATCGCCGGTCTGGCGAATTGCCTCGACCGGGCACACCTTGCTGCAGGGGGCATCGTCACAGTGACGGCACTGAACCGGCATGGTCGCCTGCTCGTGTCGCATAACGGTTAAACGGGGGGCTTGTTGCAAACCTTGCGCCTTGTGTACCTCGCTGCAGGCCGCCATACAGGTGCCACAGCCGATACAAAGCTTGGGGTCAGCGATAACGAAGCGGTTCATAGCCTACCTTGTCGTGTCGCGAACGGAGAAAGTAGGGGCAGGTTGGCAAGATACGGGCCAGCTTGGTTTTGTCTGGTTGGATGAGTGTAAGTGTTTGTTTTTAAATGATGTTGAAAATCGAGCCGACGGGTGTCGAGGCCTTGTCCCACTGTCGATGCGTGACGTTCGTCACTTGTGACGAAGCCGCCGGGAGGGTTCGTCACCTTGGAAAATGCAGCATGAGTAGGGTGCAAAGAACGAAGTGAATTGCACCGCTATCAAAATATGTTCGTGGTGCACGGCGCTGCGCTTGTTGCACCCTACGGTGGGATGTCTGTGGGGGTCACCGTGGTTTTGCTCCCTTCTCCCCTAGTGGGAGAAGGGTTGGGGATGAGGGGGCGGCCATCGGGGTTAATGCCAAAAAAAGAGGGAGGCCAATGCCTCCCTCTCTCTTTAGCGCCACTCACGCCATCAGATATCCACCTGGGATCCCAGCTCGATGACCCTGTTGGGCGGGATCTCGAACTGATCCGGCGCGCGCAGGGCGTTGCGCTGCAGCAGCATAAAGAGCTTGCCGCGCAGGTAGAGATACCAGGGGCGCTCCTTCATGATCAGCGACTCATGGGCCATGAAGAAGGAGGTCTCCATCATCCGGCAGCTCAGCCCCTCGGCGTTGCAGCGGTGGAAGATCTCCTCCACGTTGGGGGTCTCGCGCCAGCCGTAGCTTGCCACCACCCGCCAGAAGGTGGGGGAGAGCTGCTCGATGCAGACCCGCCGTACGTTGTGGACGTAGGGCACCTCTTCCACCCGCAGGGTGAGCAGGATGATCCGCTCGTGCAGCACCTTGTTGTGCTTGAGGTTGTGCAAGAGGGCATGGGGGATCACATTGACCACCCGCGACATATAGACAGCCGTGCCGGCCACCCGGGTCGGCGGGGATTTTTCCAGCGAGGCGATCATCGGCTCCAGCGAGTTGCCGTGCTCGTTGAGGCGGCGAATAAGCTGAAAGCGCTCGCTCTTCCAGCTGGTCATCACGGTGAACATCACCGCCCCCAGGGTGAGCGGCAGCCAGCCGCCGGAGAAGATCTTGGCGAGGTTGGCGGCAAACAGCGGCACGTCGATTGCCAGCAGCGCGATAAACAGGGCGGCCACCAGGTACTTGTTCCAGTGCCAGCTGTGGCGAGCCACCGAGCAGGAGAGGATGGAGGTGAGCACCATGGTGCCGGTAACGGCGATGCCGTAGGCCGCCGCCAGATTGCTGGAGTGCTCGAAGCTCATGATGACGATCACCACCGAGATATAGAGCATCCAGTTGATGACTGGAATATAGATCTGGCCGGACTCCTGCTCGGAGGTGTGCACGATGCGGATGGGTGAGAGATAACCGAGCCGCACCGCCTGCCGGGTCAGCGAAAAGACCCCGGAGATAACAGCCTGCGAGGCGATCACCGTGGCCAGGGTCGCCAGCAGCAGCAGCGGCAGCAGCGCCCATTTAGGGGCGAGCAGGAAGAAGGGGTTGGTGATGGCCTCGGGATGGGCCAGCAGCAGCGCCCCCTGGCCGAAGTAGTTGAGCACCAAAGAGGGCAACACCACCATAAACCAGGCGCGCCGGATCGGGCTCTTGCCAAAATGGCCCATGTCGGCGTAGAGCGCCTCCACCCCTGTGATGGCCAGCACCACGGCGCCGAGAGCAAAGAAGGAGGCAGTCTGGTACTTGGCAAAAAAGCGCAGCGCCCAGACGGGGTTGAGCGCCCCCAGCACTTCGGGGTGCTGGAAGATGCTGTTCAGGCCCAGCACCGCCAGGGTGATGAACCAGGTGAGCATGATGGGGGCGAACAGCTTGCCCACGGTGGCGGTGCCGTGTTTCTGGATGGCGAACAACAGGGTCAGCACCAGCACCGAGAGCGGCACTATGTAAGGGTCGAGGGAGGGGGCGGCGATGTTCAAGCCCTCGATGGCCGACATCACCGACATGGCCGGGGTGATCACCACCTCGCCATAGAAGAAGCTGCCGCCAATCAGCCCCAGGATGATCAGCAAGGGGGTCCACTTGGCCGGGGTGTTGCGGGTGGCCAGCGACATCAGGGTGAGGATGCCCCCTTCGCCGGCGTTGTCGGCCCGCATCACGAAGGAGAGGTACTTGACCGAGACCACCAGGATCAGCAGCCAGAAGATCAGCGAGAGAAAGCCCAGGATGGAGGCGGGCTCTACCCCGAAACCGAACTGGCCGGAGAGGCACTCGCGCAGGGTATAGAGCGGGCTGGTGCCGATGTCGCCATAGACCACGCCGATCGCCGCCAGCGTAACGCCGGACAGGGCTTGTTTGTGATTACCGTTCATGAAGTTGTCTGTCAGTTTGATGGTGACGATTGGCCAGCACGGGCCGCCCCCGTCTATCGGGCGTGCGGCAGGTGCCGCAGGAACGCATTAATGGATTGCGATGGGAAAGGGAGCTAACTGGATATAAAGAGGCTCATCATGGGACACAGTCTGTTCATCTGCCGTTAAGGGTATAATGACACACCCGTCGTGGGTTTATGCTCAGGTATAAATAATCAAAAAGGGGTGGCTAACGAAATTATTAATTGGCCACTGATTGAAATACCCCGTCCAGACCCTGGCAAGTGATTGTTTTAGCTGGCTATCCATTTTTGCCAGCGTTTTGCATCAAGCTGGCTAAGAAATAAACGATAAAATGCTGACCAATAATGGATGACGAGGTGGGTAAAGAGATTGGGGGGGTGGCAATAGAGTCTTTTATTTGGGCGATAGGAAAGTAGGTGCAATGAACTAAGTAAATTGCACCACTAAATATGCTCCACGTTATGGTTGTTTCTATTCAAGTTCCATAGACTTCAATGAAGTTATTTTCAACTATGAATTTTTCTATTTCAGAGAAGAGTTCCTGACTGCTCAACGCACTTAGATTTTTGCAAAAACTTTCTACACTTTCTGAGAATGAAATCCCCATTCTTGGATTGAATAGCTCAATTTTGTTTATTTTGTATGGTTTTTTCGAAAAGTGATTTAGAGTTAGATAAGTAAGTACTTGTCTGACATCTATAGAACTGAAACTGCGTTCCCCTGACTTTATCTCAACTAAAGTATCACCGAACAAAAAATCACCAACGGACTCATTGATAAAACCACAACCATCAAACACTGGGTCAATGATCAATGTGAAATCATCATCGATAAATCGTTTATGGCGGTCCATATATCTTGAATATATCATTCTGAATAGTTGAAGTGTTTGCCTTTTTTCAATGTCAGATAAAGGTAGGGCACATTCATTCCCATAACTGAACCTTGACAAATATTCAATGGATTTATTTTGCATCTGAATAAATTCATTGCTTTCAAAGAATGATGGTCTATTATAATTTTCAAATCTTAGTTTGTTTTCATTTGCATGTCTAAAGATATTAAAAAATAATACATTGACTAGTGCTGTATTATTTTTCCTGTCAGCTGGAGAAAAAGGCTCATAAATTGCCTGTAATAAACCACTATTTATTAATCTAACATAATTCTTAGAGTTAGGTAGTGTTTCATTCCAAAATGAAGTATATTTTTTTGAAAATGTAGCCTCAGAAATCATAGGGCTTCCTCCAAGTTTCTGCTAGTTTTTCTTAACGCCCCCCAATCACTGTATAGTTCATCAATAAAGTTGAATTTTCCTTTGTTATGAGTGCGCCAATGTTTACCTTCATCACCCAATAAGTAAGATGTGACAATAAAAAGCCTTCTTTGCCATGGTGTCATTGTTGGGAATGTTCGTCTTAGTTCTGATAGCCAGTAGTGTGTATTCCATTTGGCCATGGCTTGAGTTATTGCAAGAGTGATTAGAATGCTATCTGGATTGGACTTATATATTTCAGTTAATATTGTTTGGCTTTCAACACTATTTTCCTTAGCAAAAACCTTCACGGTATAGGCAAGATTGAGTTCTGTTTTTAAAATAAATGAATCAGTTTTAATCAACTCAATAAGTTTTGAGCGTATTTTAGTTTGAGTATCTAAATTGAAACGAACCCAGTTGGTGGCTGTTACTTGCATAATAGTGTTAAAGATAGGATATAGCTCAGCAACGCCATCAAAAATCACATTAAATGCATTGGATAATACTTGGTCATTAGTTGCAGCAAAAGCTCTAACAAGTTGCTTACTAAACGGTTGGTTTATTTTTGATTTTTGTAATTCATTACTTAACATACCTAATAAGTCAAAATCTTGAAGGGACTCTTTAACTTTATCATATTGTTCATATGCATTTTCTGAATAAGGATCAAATCTTATCGGAAGACTCATGAATTTAGCCTTCATAGATGAACCCTCATCTTCATCTAGTCCTTGCAGTTTTGTATTTGTCAACGATGTGAATTCATCTTTAGATAAAATGTTTGTTTTATGTTTTTGAAGAGTAAGGCCTTCATTCTCCATTAATTTTCGACTAATTAAAGTAAGAATTGAATGGGCCTCTTCTTTGGTTCTACAAAAAATCAAGAAATCATCTACGTATCTTTTATATCTGATGCCGCTAATCAATAATATATGGTCTAATGAATCTAGGGCAAGTTCAGCCAATATTCTTGCCGCAGGTCCTCCCACTGGAAGTCCATAAGAGTTTGTGCCAGAAAAAGTTTGAATCAATTTTTTTATTTTTGATGAAACATCTTTCTGAGGATCTATTCTATCTAATGCATTTTCTAAACGATGGTGATAAATTCTTGTATAAAAATCTGCAATGTCACACGTTAATACATAGTTTATAGATGTGTCACTTTTTGCAAGTTCAAGACTGTCCTCTTGAAACTTCCGCCAGTTAACATCCTTATTAAATATTGACCCCTTGTTAAAGTCTGGTGAGTACCGATATGAATAGACATTTTCATTAGTAACTCTATTTTTTTCAATCTCATTGCTAACAAAAAGAACTAAACCTAGAAAATATGCATTCCAATATGGGTCTATTTGTGTTGCCCACCTATAACCATTATAGCCAACTGTCGAACATGTGCTGATATTTACGGGTGGGCACTCATTTAATCTGTCGTGGAAATGACAATGTGTTTCCTCAAGAGAGGTGATCATATCACTATATATGTCAGAAAAAACTCTTGTTTCATAAGGAAATGGGAAAATATCTGTATCGCCAAATTTTATTATATTTTTTAATGCAAGGGCAAAGGATGATTTTAAATCACCATCTGTATAACAAAATGTTTCAGGGGATTTTTTTTGTGTCATGAAATATTCCTTTTATTTTGATGCAAAAATATTGGTTATTTAGTGTTAACGACAAACGTGAGACTAGAGATGATTTGTAGTCTTTTTTAATTTTTTCATTTTAAACCCCTTATCCCTTTCCCTATGCAGCTAGGTTACCAACTGGCTCATGTTAACCGGAGGAGTAAAAAACAAAAGGGGAGGTGGTTGAAAATCTGTTCTAGTTCAACAAATTTACCAATAATGAACTTGTGTTTGTTCTGTTATGGATTAGTACAGCTTGTCTGACCAATAACAATATGTTACTGAGTTGATCTGCTTCTACGTTATGTGCCCACTATTTTGGGCGTTTTGTATGGCTGATCTCCCTAGCTTTCATCCCTCCGCTTGTTTTAGGCATGAGTAGGCTCCTTGTTCCGAGTGCCTCTTATCCTAATGTAATGTTGTTGGGGCAGAGAATGACAAATCAGTGTCGACCTCGTCACTTTTGTCATGTCGATCAGAAGGCCGGCCCCTTCGTCACCCTCGTCAGTTGCGACTAATACCGCCTTTATCATCAAGATTATCTCTTTATTTTCATTGGCTTGTGATTTTATGACGGGCCATCTGCCCGTGTTGGTCTGATAAATGCTTTGTGGGGGCAGACCGCGTTGTCGCCTGCCAGGTGGGTGAGGGCGGTCGGGTGTAACGAACCATTTAGGATCCCTCTCTATGAACAGCTTCGTGATTGCAGATCCCAGTCTCTGTATTGGGTGTCGTACCTGTGAGGTGGCCTGCGCCGTTTCACACCAGTCAGGGTCCTGCAGCGGGACCCTTGAGCGGGAGGGCGGTCTGCATCTTGCCATCGAGGATGGACATCTGGTCTCCAAGGACAGCCATTTTCAGCCGCGCCTGAAGGTGATCGTGGGCAGCAAGGTGACCACGCCGGTGCTCTGCCGCCAGTGTGAAGACAAGCCCTGTGCCATGGCCTGCCCCAACAACGCCATCGTCAGCGAGGATGGCTGCATCAAGGTGTTGCAGGCGCGCTGCATCGGCTGCAAGTCTTGCGTGGTGGCTTGTCCTTACGGCGCCATGGCGGTGGTGGTGAAAGAGGTGGCCCCCACGGCCGATTCGCTCTTCAAGCGGCCGCAGACCAAGGCGCAGGCGCTCAAGTGCGATCTCTGCCAGCACCGCGAGGCGGGCCCGGCCTGTGTCGAAGTGTGCCCGACCCAGGCGCTGCGGCTGGTCACGCCGGCGCATCTTGACACCCTGAACCGGCAGAAGCAGCTGGCCAGTGCCGAGGCCCTGCTGGCGATGCCGGCGCGGGTGTGAGCGGGCTTGCCGAGCCGTTTTTCGTTAACAAACAAGAGTGTGAGTCATGAAAAAAGTCATTACCGTGTGCCCCTATTGCGGCACCGGTTGCAAAATCAACCTGCTGGTTGAAAACGACAAGGTGGTGGGGGCCGCAGGCGCCAACGGCCGGACCAACGAGGGGCAGCTCTGCCTCAAGGGCTATTACGGTTGGGATTTCCTGAACGACACCAACCTGCTGACCCCCCGTCTCAAGAGCCCGATGATCCGCCGCGAGCGCGGTGGCAAGCTCGAAGCCGTCTCCTGGGATGAAGCCATCGAGTTCGCCAGCAGCCGCCTCTCTGCCATCAAGGCGAAATATGGCCCGGACGCCATCATGACCACCGGCTCTGCCCGTGGCCCCGGCAATGAAGCCAACTATGTGATGCAGAAATTTGCCCGTGCGGTGCTGGGGACGAACAACGTCGACCACTGCGCGAGGGTGTGACACGCACCCTCAGTCTCCGGTCTGGAGACAACTGTAGGCAACGGCGCCATGAGCAACGCCATTCCCGAAATTCAAGAGACCAAGTGCCTGCTGGTGTTTGGTTACAACGCTGCTGACTCTCACCCCATCGTCGCCCGCCATATCCTCAAGGCGAAGGCAAACGGGGCCAAGGTGATTGTGTGTGATCCCCGCATGGTGGAGACCGCCCGCATCGCCGATCAGTGGCTGCCGCTCAAAAACGGTTCCAACATGGCGCTGGTCAACGCCTTCGCCAACGTGTTGATCAATGAAGGGCTCTACAACAAGGCATTTGTCGCCAACTACACCGAAGGGTTCGAGACCTTCAAGGCGACGGTGGCCAAGTACACCCCGGAATACGTGGAGGGGATCACCGGCCTCAAGGCTGCCGATATCCGCGCCGCCATTCGCACCTATGCCGCATCGCCTGCGTCCATGATCCTGTGGGGCATGGGGGTGACCCAGTACGGTCAGGCGGTGGATGTGGTCAAGGGGCTGGCGGGGATTGCGCTGCTGACCGGCAACTTCGGTCGCCGTGGCACCGGCTGCGGGCCGGTACGCGGCCAGAACAACGTGCAGGGCACCTGCGACATGGGGATGCTGCCTCACCAGTTCCCGGGTTATCAGTCGGTGAGCGACCCCGCCATCAGCGCCAAGTTTGCCAAGGCGTGGGGCGTGGAGTCACTCTCCCAGAAACCCGGCTATCGCCTGACCGAGCTTGGCCACAAGGTGGAGGAGGGCAAGTGCAAGGCCTTCTATATCTTTGGTGAAGATCCGGCCCAGACCGAGGCCGATCTCGGTCAGTTCCGCCGTACCTTGGGCGGCATGGAGCTGGTGATCGTGCAGGATATCTTCATGACCCAGACGGCCGAGATGGCCGACGTCATTCTGCCCGCCACCAGTTGGGGTGAGCACGAGGGGGTCTACAGCTCGGCGGATCGCGGCTTCCAGCGCTTCTACAAGGCGGTGACGCCGCCGGACAACGTGAAGCCCGACTGGGCCATCTTCTCGCTGATGGCCACCGCCATGGGGTATCCCATGGAGTATCGCGACACCGAGCAGATCTGGGACGAGCTGCGCGGACTCTGCCCGCTCTACGCCGGGGTCAGCTATGACAAGATGGCCGATCTCAAGAGCGTGCAGTGGCCCTGTCCGACCGAGGATCACCCGGGCACCAGCACCCTGTTCGAGGGGAATGTGTTTACCACCCCGAGCGGCAAGGGCCAGCTGATCGCCTCCGAGTGGCGGCCGCCGCTGGAGCAGCCCTGTGCCGAGTATCCGCTGGTGCTCTCCACCGTGCGCGAAGTCGGTCACTACTCCTGCCGCTCCATGACCGGCAACTGCTCGGCGCTGCAGACCCTGGCCGATGAGCCTGGCTATGTGCAGATCCACCCGAGCGATGCCAAGAAGCTCGGGGTGAAGGATCAGGCGCTGGTCTGGATCTCGTCGCGCCGTGGCAAGGTGATCACCCGGGCCAACTACAACGAGCGGGTCAACGCCGGGGTAGTCTACATGACCTACCAGTGGTGGATCGGGGCCTGCAACGAGCTCACCATCGAGCACGTGGACCCCGTCTCCTACACGCCGGAGTACAAGTACTGCGCAGTGAAAATTGAGCGTATCGAGGATCAGCCAGGGGCGGAAGTGTACGTCCAGACTGAATACAGCGCGCTCAAGGCGAAATTGCGCAGCGCCGCCAAAGGGTAATCGTCGTTAATAAAGTGGATCCAGGCTCTGTATACAGGGCCCGGATCCGCTCATCCTTTTTTCAGCTGGCAGGTGTCCATCATGAAAAATGAATTAAATCTTTCGTTCGGGATCTTTTATGTCTCCGCTTATTTGTTGGTGATGTTGTTAGGGATTGGGTGTTTTCTATGGCACGACGAATTGATATTTCTGCTGGGGTTTGCCTTTTTCGGCTGTTTTATCGCCGCGCGCATCGCCATGAGCGCCGTGCTGGCGGCATTGAGCGTGCAGGCGGCCTGGCTCATCGCCTTTCTCTCCACCACCCTGGTCAACTGCCTGCTGGCGGGCGTGCTGGGGCTCGGGGTCTATCTCACCCATCGGGTAGTGTCGGTGGAAATAGCTGACAATATCAGTGGGTTATTGCTGGGGCTTCAGCTCTTTTCGGCCGCCTTCATCTTCGGCGGATTGAAGCTGCACAACTACCGGCTGCTCTCCTCATGAGCCTGCGACAGCGGCAACAGGGGCAGAGGATGGGCCAGTTGGCGGCGATATGCGGCGAATGACGGCGATAGTGACGCCATATTTGGGCGCGGCGGGAAATATCCGCTGACGGAGCTGTAATATGTGCCAGGGCCGGCTTGGTTGTAATGGGGATGGGGCTAACTTATTATGCCAGCCATCCTGCGATAATCTGCGCGATGCTATTTCTGTGCATGTTAGTTTTTATAATTAAGCGTTAAGTTTTTAAAAATTAATTATAACATCTGACTGCGATGGCTGATGCATTGTTTACCGTTGTTGTCGTGCTGCAATTGGCCGGCAAGGGTACCCATCTAGATGTAATGCGAGGCCTGAATGCTGAATGTGAGTGCCATTCCGTTGACCGACATCTCACCCATCTGGGATGACGGCTTTCTCTCCCTCTCCAAGAACCTGCTCTCTGCCGTCACCCTGGACGATTTCATCAAGAAGCTGAACCGGATCCAGCCCTGCTTTCGCCAGGTGGATCGGGTCAACCTCATCCTCAATCTGGGGACGGGGGAGGAGGCGGTCTTCTACTACCTGGGGGAGCAGGGGCCGGCTCACCTCATCTGCCGCAAGGCCGATCTCCATTTTTCCCGCGAGCAGGCCATCGTGCTGCCGGCGAGCCGCTTTCGCCACCGCTGCGAACAGCTGGCGAGCACTCCGGTCTATGACGGCTTGCAATCCTACTGCCAGCTGCCCATCACCACCGCCCGCAGCCACCTGGGCGGGGTGGAGTTCATCAGCCGCGAGGCCAACGCCTTCCCGATGGAGACCCTGGCCAAGCTGACCCAGCTGGCGGCCATCGTCGCCATTGCGCTGGAGAACGTGCTGGACAAGGAGCGCACCCTGGAGCAGGCCAACTCCCTGCGCCTTGAGCGCGACAGCTGCAAGATCCTGGTGGACGTGACCAACGCGGTGATTAAGTTAGTGCGCATCGCCGAGCTGCCCCAGAGCCTGTTCACCATACTGCACCACCACGTTGGCATCAGCAGCCTGTGCCTGGCCGAGTACAACGCCACCTCCGACAGCTTCAAGAGCTACCTGGTCAATCAGCAGCAGCGCGAACAGCCCGGCATCATCAACCATTCGTGTTTTGAGAAGAACTGCCTGCAGGGGGCGCTCGGCCACAGCGAGCCTTTCTTCCTCTATCGCGAGCAGGGCCACGGCTGCCAATCGAGCTGCCGCTTCACCTCCCAGATCCTGCCCCCCGACGCCGACAGCTCCTGCATCCTGCCGCTGCGCTATCGGGGCAACCTGCTGGGGGTGTTGATCCTCTCCCACCCCGAGGCGGATTTCTTCGCCGACCTCGATATCTCGCTGCTCGAACAAGTGGCGGCGCGCACGGCAATTGCCATGAACAACGTGCAGGCGCAGCAGGAGATCTCCAACACCACCGGCGCCAGGGAGAAGACCCTTCGGGTCGACGGGCCCGCGCCGCAGGGGGACTTTGCCAACATCATCTACCAGAGCGCCGTGATGGCGAAGGTGCTGGAGAAGGTGAAGCTGGTGGCCCAGAGCGACTGCACCGTGCTCATTCTGGGGGAGACCGGCACCGGCAAGGAGCTGATCGCCCAGGCCATTCACGCCCTGAGTACCCGCCACGATCACGAGATGGTCAAGGTGAACTGCGCCGCCATTCCCACCGGCCTCATCGAGAGCGATCTGTTCGGCCACGAGAAGGGGGCCTTCACCGGCGCACTGACCCAGCGCATCGGCCGCTTCGAGCGGGCCCACAAGGGCACCCTGTTCCTCGACGAGGTGGGGGACATGCCGCTCGATCTGCAGCCCAAACTGTTGCGGGTCTTGCAGGAGCACGAGCTGGAGCGGGTGGGCAACAGCAACCCCATTGCCATCGACGTGCGGCTGGTGGCGGCCACCAACTGCGATCTGCTCTCCATGGTCAAGAACAAGCGCTTTCGCAGCGACCTCTATTACCGGCTCAACGTCTTTCCCATCGAGCTGCCGCCCCTGCGCGAGCGGCGCGAGGATATTCCGCTCTTGGTCAACTTTTTCATCAAGAAGATCGCCAAGCGGATGCGCCGCACCATCACCTCGATCCCGGCCGACGCAATGAAGATGCTGGTGTCGCTCCCCTGGTACGGCAACATCCGCGAGCTCGAAAACATCATCGAGCGGGCGGTGGTGATGACCCGCGGCCATGTGCTCAACCTCTCGCCGGACGAGCTGCTGCCCCTCAAGGGCTTTCACAAGATAGAGACCCTGGTCTATGACGAGCCGGCCCGCGAGCTGTTTCGCGAGCCGCTGCCCGCCTTGCCGCAGGGTGAAGAGGCAGAGGGGGAAGATGAGCGGGCCAGCATCATCAGGGCGCTGAAGGCGTGCAACGGCATCGTTGCCGGTGAGCGGGGCGCGGCCCAGCGCCTCGGCATGAAGCGCACCACCTTGCTGTCGAAAATGAAACGGCTCGGGATCTCGGCCAAAGATCCCCGCACCCTCAACTAAGGGGACCCAGATGTTGCTTGAACTCGACCGCGACACCCTGCAGGCGCTCAGCGCCCATCGCGAGGTGGTCCATTACCATCAGCGCGGTGTCACCACCGACAGCGCCATGCAACTGCCCTGCGAAACCCCGGTGGCGCTGGTCTACAACGGCATCGCCCACAGCGTGATGATGTGCTCTGCCGCTGATCTCGAAGATTTTGCCATCGGCTTCTCGCTCTGTGAGGGGATCATCGACAGTCTGCTCGATATCCACGACATCGAGCAGCAGAGCGCCTGTCGCGGCATCGAGCTGCACATCACCCTGGCCAATCGCTGCGTCCATCGTCTGAAAGAGAAGCGGCGCACCCTGGCCGGGCGCACCGGGTGCGGCATCTGCGGCAGCGAGAGCCTGGAGCAGGTGGTGCGCGCCCAGCCAAGACTACCCGACAGCCAGCGCTTTGCGGTAGGTCATATCGACAAGGTGCTGAGCGCGCTGCGCCCGCTCCAGCTGCTGGGGCAGAGCACGGGGGCGACCCATGCCGCCGTGCACGTGGATGGCGAGGGCAACATCCTCGCCATTCGCGAGGACGTGGGGCGCCATATCGCGCTCGACAAGCTGGTGGGGCATCTGCAGCGAAGTCAACGGCGCGACGGCGCCATCCTGGTGACCAGCCGCGCCAGCTTCGAGATGGTGCAAAAGTGCGCCAGCGCCGGGGTGGAGATCTTGCTCGCCATCTCCGCCGCCACCGAGCTCGCGGTCGAGCGGGCCGAGCAGACCGGGCTCACCCTGGTGGGCTTTTGCCGCCCGGGGCGGGCCGAGATCTACAGCGGCCGCCAGCGCATCCTGCTGGCGAGCGCGGCATCATCCCCCGTTTCGGCAGAGGGCTGAGGGCACAAGGCCATTGGCGCTCGGGGTTGGCTCGGGTATAGTCCTGCGCCAACAAGATAGGTTCGGTCGCGCTTGTTGCCCGTCAGGGCGCCGCGGCCGACACAGCGTCAAAGGATACCAAGCCCATGAAATTCAGCCCGCTGCTGGATGAGATGATGAAAGCCCTGCAGGTGCTGCCGGGTGTCGGCCCCAAGTCGGCCCAGCGCATGGCATTTACCCTGCTCGAGCGTGAGCGCAGCGGCGGCCTGCGGCTGGCCCAGCTGCTCTCTCGCGCCCTCACCGAGATTGGCCACTGCAGCCACTGCCGCACCTTCACCGAGAACGAGCGCTGCGAGATCTGCGCCAATCCCAAGCGCGAAGAGAACGGCCTGCTGTGCGTGGTGGAGAGCCCGGCGGACGTGGCCGCCATTGAGCAGACCGGCCAGTTCTCCGGCCGCTACTTCGTGCTGATGGGCCACCTCTCGCCGCTGGACGGCATTGGCCCCGAGGAGCTGGGGTTGGAGATCCTGGAGCGACGGTTGAAAGACGAGGCAATCAGCGAGCTTATTCTGGCCACCAACCCCACCATCGAGGGGGATGCCACCGCCTGGTACATCGCCGACATGGCCCGCGCCGCCGGCGTCAAGGTGAGCCGGATTGCCCACGGGGTGCCGGTGGGCGGCGAGCTGGAGCTGGTGGACGGCACCACGCTCTCCCACTCCCTGATGGGGCGCCAGCCCCTTAATTGAGTCAGCGTCAGCCCCTCAACTGAGTCAGCGTCTGTTCTTCAACAGGCCCTGTGTCGCGACTCAGCAGCAATACCAGAACCCGCCTCGGCGGGTTTTTTGTTGGGCAAGAGGGTCGATTGGCGCAAAAATCGCCATTCGCACGCCTCGACGTTTTGCCCCCCTTGAAATGGCGATCGCCGGCCCCATCTTGGATCGGGAATATGTTCAACCCGAATCGCCTGAGGATAGTGTCGATGACCCAAAGCGTTCATGCCGAAACCCACGGGTTTCAGACTGAAGTCAAACAACTGCTGAGCCTGATGGCCCACAGCCTCTACTCCAACAAAGAAGTGTTCCTGCGCGAGCTTATTTCCAACGCCTCCGATGCGGCGGACAAGCTGCGCTTCAAGGCGCTTTCCGATGCCTCTTTGTTCGAAAACGACGGCCAGTTGCGCGTTCGCCTGGTGGTTGATAAAGAAAATCGGACCCTGACCATCTCCGACAACGGGATCGGTATGACCCGTGATCAGGTGATCGAGCACCTGGGCACCATCGCCAAGTCCGGCACCGCCGAGTTCTTCAAGAACCTCTCCGGTGATCAGGGCCGTGACTCCCAGCTGATCGGTCAGTTCGGGGTGGGCTTCTACTCCGCCTTCATCGTCGCCGACAAGGTGACCGTGGTGTCCCGCGCCGCCGGTACCGCACCGGAGCAGGGCGTGCAGTGGGAGTCGGAAGGGGAAGGCTCCTTCACCGTGGCTGACGTGACCAAAGCCGGTCGCGGTACCGATGTCATCCTGCACCTGCGCGCCGAAGAGGACGAGTTCCTCGACGACTGGCGTCTGCGCTCCGTGGTCAGCAAATATTCCGACCACATCAGCGTGCCGGTGGAGATGTTCAAAGAGGGCACCCCGGATCGGGAAGAAGACGGTGAAACCATCGTCGGCACCCCGGGCGAGTGGGAGCAGGTCAACCGCGCCACCGCGCTGTGGACCCGCAACCCGAAAGAGATCAAGGACGAGGAGTATCAGGAGTTCTACAAGCACGTCGCCCACGACTTCGAAGATCCGCTCTTGTGGGGTCACAACC
This sequence comes from Aeromonas sp. V90_14, assembly GCF_029967615.1. NCBI lineage: Bacteria > Pseudomonadati > Pseudomonadota > Gammaproteobacteria > Aeromonadales > Aeromonadaceae > Aeromonas > Aeromonas sp. V90_14. Next base: position 251,587 of record NZ_JASCAS010000003.1, read on the forward strand.
GGGTGGAAGGGGCGCAGGAGTACACCAGCCTGCTCTACGTGCCGGCCCGCGCACCGTTCGATCTCTACAACCGGGATCAGAAACACGGTTTGAAGCTCTACGTGCAGCGCGTCTTCATCATGGACGACGCCGAACAGTTCATGCCGGCTTACCTGCGCTTCGTCAAAGGGGTGCTGGACTCCAACGATCTGCCGCTCAACGTCAGCCGTGAAATCCTGCAAGACAACAAGGTGACCGTCTCCCTGCGCAAGGCCTGCTCCAAGCGCGTGCTGACCATGCTCGCCAAGCTGGCCAAGGATGATGCCGAGAAGTACGCCAAGTTCTGGAGCGAGTTCGGCAACGTGCTCAAAGAAGGCCCGGCCGAGGATTACGCCAACCGCGAAGAGATCGCCAAGCTCTTGCGCTTTGCCAGCACTGCCGGCGAGGGCGAAGCCCAGACAGTGTCGCTGGAAGATTACGTTGGCCGCATGAAGGAAGGCCAGCAGAAGATTTACTACATCACCGCCGACTCCTACGCCGCCGCCAAGAACAGCCCGCACCTCGAGATCTTCCGCAAGAAGGGCGTCGAAGTGCTGCTGATGTGGGAGCGGGTCGACGAGTGGCTGATGAGCCACCTGACCGAGTTCGACGGCAAGCAGCTGGTCTCCGTCACCCGTGGCGAGCTGGATCTCGGCGATCTGGAAGACGAAGCCTCCAAACAGGCCCAGGAAGAGGCCGAGAAAGCCAACGCCGGTCTGGTTGAGCGTGTCAAGCAGAGCCTCGGGGATGCGGTAAAAGAGGTGCGTGTCACCCACCGTCTGACCGACTCACCGTCCTGCATCGTTACCGATGCCCACGGCATGAGCACCCAGATGATCAAGCTGATGCGCGCCGCCGGCCAGCCGGTGCCGGAGCAGAAGTACATTCTGGAACTGAACCCCGACCACGCCCTGGTGAAGAAGTTGGGCGCCATCGAAGACGAGGCGCTGTTTGGCGAGTGGGTCACCCTCTTGCACGAACAGGCCCAGCTGGCCGAGCAGGGTGGGCTCAATGATCCGGCGAGCTTCGTCTCCCGTATCAACCGTCTGTTACTCCAGGCATGATGTTTGGGCCCACTGCGTGCAGTGGGCTCTTTCTTTTCTGGCGCCTGCCCTTCTGGGGCGGGCGCCAGTTGCGTGCAGCGCTGCTGCATTTTCACTCATTTTTCGTACACGGATCTGCGCCAATGGTCGTATTGCCATGTCGGAAAGATGGTGAAAAATAAGCCACTCACACGGGGCAAGCTTGTGAAAATGGGCGAAACCGTGTAGTTTTTTGCCTTCTCAAGAATTGAATAACCAATCAATAGGAGCGTGTATGCGCATTGTTCTGTTGGGGGCTCCGGGTGCCGGCAAGGGTACTCAGGCTCAGTTCATCATGGAAAAACACGGTATTCCGCAGATCTCCACCGGCGACATGCTGCGTGCCGCGATCAAGGCGGGCACCGAGCTGGGCCTCAAGGCCAAAGCCGTGATGGACGCAGGTCAGCTCGTCTCTGACGACATCATCATCGGCCTGGTCAAAGAGCGTATTGCCCAACCGGATTGCGCCAACGGCTTCCTGCTGGACGGTTTCCCGCGCACCATTCCCCAGGCGCAAGCCATGAAGGACGCCGGTGTTGCCGTGGACTTCGTGCTGGAGTTCGACGTGCCGGACGAAGAGATCGTCAAGCGCATGAGCGGTCGTCGCGTTCACTCCGGCTCCGGCCGTACCTACCACGTGGTGTTCAACCCGCCGAAAGTGGAAGGCAAGGACGACGTGACCGGTGAAGATCTGGTGATCCGTGCCGACGACGAAGAGACCACAGTGCGCAAGCGTCTGGATGTGTACCATCAGCAGACCGCACCGCTCATCGGCTTCTACGGCAAGGAAGCGGAAGCGGGCAACACCCGTTACGTCAAGATTGATGGCACCCAGCCGGTGGATCTGGTCAGCAAGCAGCTGGCGACCATCCTGGGCTAAGCCCGCCATTGCCATCGTCCCCAAGGGGCCTGCGGCAATGTGCCAGTGAGACAAGGGCCCGGCATGGGCCCTTTCTTGCATTCAGACATAACAACAGAACGACAGGAAGCATACGTGACCACGAAAACCGGGATCTTGCTGGTCAATCTGGGTACCCCAGCCGCGCCCACCACGGCCGCCGTCAAGGCGTTTCTCAGCCAGTTTCTGCACGATCAGCGGGTCGTCGACCTGCCGCGCTACCTCTGGTGTCCTCTGCTCCACTTCATCATCCTGCCGACCCGCTCTCCCAAGGTGGCCAAGCTCTATCAGCAGGTGTGGACCGAGCAGGGCTCGCCGCTGATGGTGATAAGCAAGCAACAGCGCGCGGCGCTGGAGCAGGAGCTCAAGCGCGAAGGGGTCGAGGTGCCGGTGGAGCTGGCCATGACCTACGGCTCCCCTTCGTTGGATGAGGGCTGGCAGGCGCTCAAGGCCAAGGGGGTCAACCGGGTGATCCTGTTGCCGCTCTATCCCCAGTATTCGGTCAGCACCACCGCCTCGGTGTTCGATGGCTGGGCCAAGGCGATGAAAAAAGAGCGCAACCTGCCGGTGGTACGGCTCATTCGTGATTACCATGCTCACCCCGAATATATCCAGGCGCTGGCCATGAGTGTGCGTCGCCACTGGGAACAGCACGGCCAGGGCGAACACCTGCTGATGTCGTTCCACGGCATTCCCGAGCGCTACGAGCGGGAAGGTGATCCTTATGGTCACCAGTGCCGGCGCACCGCTGCCCTGCTGGCCGAGGCACTCGGGCTGGAGGCCAGCCAGTGGACCGCCAGCTTCCAGTCCCGTTTTGGCAAGGAGGAGTGGCTCAAGCCCTACACCGACGTGACCATCGGCGGCCTGCCGGCAACCGGGATCAAGCGGCTTGACGTGATTTGCCCCGCCTTTGCCGCCGACTGCCTCGAAACCCTGGAGGAGATCCAGGTGCAGAACCGGGAGATCTTCATGGCCGCCGGTGGCGAGCAGTTTGAATACATTCCGGCCCTCAACAGCGATCAGGCCCACATCCGCATGATGGTGTCGCTGATCTGCCGCGAGCTGGCCTGACGGGGCATCGCCCGCACCATCCATCGGTGCGGGGCTCTGATCGTTGATTGTCCAAGGAGAAGGAGTTTCACCATGATGCATATCACCCTGATTTACGCCGGCCTCTTGGGGCTGCTGTTCCTGTTGCTCTCCTTCTGGGTGGTCAAGCGCCGGGCCCAGTTCAAGGTGATGATAGGGGAAGGGGAGGCACCCGAGATGCGCGCCGCCATCCGGGCCCACGGCAACTTTGCCGAGTACGTGCCGCTCACCCTGCTGCTGATGGCGCTGTGCGAGCTGGCGGGTGTCGGGGCATTCTGGCTCCATACCGGTGGCCTGGCGCTGCTGGTGGGACGCATCCTGCATGCCATCGGCATCCAGATCCCCAAGGCCCCCAACCTGCCAAGGCTGGTCGGCACCCTGCTGTTCTGGCTGGCGCTGGGGCTCTTCTCGGTGCTGGCGCTGGCACAGGGGTTCGCCGCCGGCTGAGTCTTGTTCGCTGCAAAAACCACCTCCTTGCGAGGTGGTTTTTTTGATGGGTTTTGGTAAACGTTTTCCTCTGCAGGCCGTGCCTATACTGACTTCATATTTTAATCAGGCGACTTTTCGGCGCGGCGGATTGTGTTAAAATCCCGCCCCTCTTTCCCCCAGAGCACAAGAACATTGCCATGAAATTTCCCGGTCAGCGCAAGTCCAAACACTACTTTCCAGTGGATCGTCGTGATCCCCTCATCTCCCAGAGCGCGGTGCTTGCGGAGCGGGGCAAGGCCTATGTGGTCGGGATTGACCAGACGCTGGTCGACATCGAGGCGCACGTTGATCTGGCATTTCTCGAGCGGTACGGCCTGAGCCGCGGCCACTCCATGCTCATCTCCGATGACGTGGCCGAGCAGATCTACGACGAGCTCAAGAGCAACAACATGGTGGTGAGCGAGTTTGCCGGCGGCACCATCGGCAACACCATGCACAACTACTCGGTGCTGGCGGACTCCCACTCCATCCTGCTCGGCGTCATGAGCCAGGACATCCGCATCGGCAGCTACGCCTACCGTTACCTGTGCAACACCTCGTCACGGGTCAACCTCGACTACCTGCAGCCGGTAGACGGCCCGGTCGGCCGCTGCTTCACCTTCATCACCGAAGGGGGCGAGCGCAGCTTCGGCATCAACGCCGGCAAGATGGACCATCTGGATGTGGCCCACATCCCCGAGACCATCATCAAGGAGTCCTCCGCCCTGGTCATCACCGCCTACCTGGTGCGCGGTGAAGATGGCACCCCGATGAAGGACGCGGCCATGACCGCGGTGCGCTATGCCCGCGAGGCCGGCGTGCCGGTGGTGCTGACCCTGGGTACCCGCTTCGTCATCGAGTCCGACCCCCAGTGGTGGCGCGATTTCATCAGCGAGAACGTCACCGTACTCGCCATGAACGAGGAAGAGGGCGAGGCCCTGACCGGCTTCTCCGATCCGCTGGCTGCCGCCGACAAGGCGCTGGACTGGGCCGACATGGTGCTCTGCACCGCAGGGCCGGTGGGGCTCTACATGGCTGCCTACACCGAAGAGGACTTCAAGCGCGAGACCACGCTGCCGCTGCTGCCCGGTGTCATCCCCGAGTTCAACATGTACGAGTTCAGCCGCCCCATGACCCGCAGCGGCTGCCGCGTGCCCAAGCGCATCTACTCCCACATCTCTCCCTACATGGGCGGACCGGAGAAGATCAAGAACACCAACGGGGCAGGGGACGGGGCCCTCTCCGCCGTGCTGCACGACATGGTGGCCAACGCCTATCACCGCAGCGCCGTGCCCAACTCCGCCAAGCACGTGGCCGAGTTCCTCACCTACTCCTCGCTCTCCCAGGTGTGCAAGTACGCCAACCGGGTGAGCTACGAGGTGCTGGCCCAGAGCAGCCCGCGCCTGTCGCGCGGTCTGCCGGAGAAGGAAGACAGCCTGGAAGAGGTGTACTGGGAGCGTTGATCCCGCCCCTTGCGCTGAAAACGCCTCCTTCGGGAGGCGTTTTGTCAGGTAAAACCCGGCCGCGGGCAGTTTTTTGTGTGATAAACCCCAAGATGCTTGAGTCCATGTCACTTTTGCGACACCATTTGGCCACCGCATTGCCACTCGGCACTGCCGTGGCCGCAGCACCCGATAGAGAGAGAGCCCCATGAGTAAGTTAACTGACAATCTTGACGCCAATTTCCAACTGTTCATCGAAGAAGTCCGCGAGTCGGGTCAGGTATGGGGCTTGCGTTACGGTGAAGACTGGGTCGTCTGCCGCTCTGCCGAGTTCGAAGATGCCGACGTGATGCCGCTCTGGTCCGCCGAAGGGGATGCCCGCCTGCACTGCGTGGACGAGTGGGCCGATTACGAGCCGGAAGTGATCGAGCTGGAAGAGTTTCTCGACATCTGGATCAACGATCTGGACGAAGACGACGTGCTGGTCGGCCCGAACTGGAACGCCGATCTGGAAGGGCAGGAGCTCGAACCCATCGAGCTGGCCAAGGCGCTGGTGGAACTGGACGCCTGAACCACACTGCATTGAGCCGGGCCTGGGCCCGTCTGACGAGAACCGATATCCATTACGGATGTCGGTTTTTTATGGCCGGCTTGCAGAATACTGAATGAAAAGGCGATTTGGCTTTGCACCCGTCAGAGGGATGGTCCATCATCAACCTTTTGCCGAGCGGGAGGAGCCATGTTTGTATTCGACGTCACCGGCGTTGCAGGGGCGCGAGCCGAGATCCGGGTTCAGGCGCTGGACTGGGGGCAGAGCGGCCCCGTCACCTTCCGCTGCGATGACGATCAACTGGCGGTGCTGCTGCTGACCGACTGCCGCTGCGATGCGGTGGGCTTCTTCAATCTGCTGGCGGGCTGCAAGCCGCTCTACCTGGAGCAGTGGCTCAGCTATTTGCAGGAGACCGGCCGCATCGCCAAGCAGAGCTGCCAGCTGGAGAGCCCGGCCCAGGAGGATTACCTCGCCAAGGCCGGTCTTGAACACGAAGAGCTCAATGCTCTGCTGGGGCAGGTCTATCAGGTGGCCGGTTTCAACCGGCTGCAGATCAATCGTTACCTCAAGAATCGCCACAATCCCACCACCCTGGCGACCCGCTACGATCAGAAGGAGCTGGAGCGCTATCGCCAGCTCAACGACATCATTCTGACTCTGTTGAAGTTGAAGCATCCTCAGTAAACAGCCCGAGCTGGCTGATATCCGGTCGCAACTGCTGGGGCTTGGCGATGAGATAGCCCTGCAGTCCGTCCACATACATGCCCTGCAGCAGCTGCTTCTGGCCCAGCTGCTCCACCCCTTCCGCAATCACCTGACAACCCATCCGGTGTGACACGTCGACGATCATCCGCACGAACTGCTGATTGGTCAGATCCTGCTCCAGCCCGGTGATGAGGGCGGGATCCAGCTTGATGTAGTCGGGCTTGAGCTCGCGAAACAGGTTGAATGACCCTATCCCCTTGCCGAAGTTGCAGATGGCAGAGCGGCTGCCGTTGCGCCTGAGCAGTTCGAACACCCGCTTGGCTCCGGTCAGGTTGCGCTCCAGATGTTCCTCATCCAGTTCGAACACCAGGTTGGCGCTGGTGTTGGGGTCGTTGAGCAGCTGTCGGTCCAGCCAGATCAGAAAGGCGCTGTTTTGCAGCAGGTTGCTGGAGAGGTTGATGCCCCAGCGACTCTGATTCGAGCCAAAGGCCCGGTACTGGCGCATGACGTGGGTCACCAGCATCTGTTCCAGCCGCATCACCATGTCCAGCCGCTGGGCCATGGCGAACAGGGTGTCGGTGGGCAGCACAGTGCCGTCGGCACTGCTGAAACGGGTGTAGATCTCGTTGTAGGCCAGCATGCTGCGGTGCATCGGCTGGATCGGCTGGTAGGTGAAGCTGATCCGCTCCTGCTCCAGCAGCTCGGTCAGTACCAGCTTCCAGTGATGCTGCCCCTGCAGCTCCACCACGCTGTCATCCTGCTGGATGGCCCAGCCGTTGACCGTCTCGGTCTGGGCACGGGCCAGCGCCAGATCCGCCCTGGCCAGAATGGCCTCTATCTTCTGGCCGCTGCTGAGCCGAGTCAGCCCGGAGTAGGCGGCGCTCTCCAGTTCATGCTGCTGCTGATAGTGATCGAAGGCGATCTTCAGATCCCGCCCGAGCAGGGGGGGTGGGATGTTGGCGACCGGCTGCACCAGCACCGCGAAGTCGGCCCCCGAGATGCGGTAGACCTGATGGCCGGGGAAGCGGCTCACCACCCTGGTGATGATATTGGCGATATCCTTGATGTAGGCATCCCCCGATTGAAAGCCGCGCTGGGCGTTGAGCTTGCCAAGCTCAGTGGCGCGGATCAGCACCAGGGTGGCGGTCTGGGTGTCCTGATCCCGCTGCAGCAGCTCGGTCATGTCGCGGCGAAAGGCATGGCGGTTTTGCAGCTGGGTCAGCTCGTCCTGGGTTGCCTGGTTGTGCAGCTCGCTGATCTGGCGGTGAGCATCGCGCTCGGCCTCGTTGAAGTGGGCGAGCAGCTGCTGCAGGGCGGCCTGGGCCTCGGGGGTGGTGAGACAGGTGGGGTCGCGCAGCTGCAGTGCCCGGCACCACACCTGCTCCTGGTGGCTGCGCTCTACCTGCTGGAGGCGCAGGGTCAGCATGCTCAGCAAGCCAAAGCCGAGCAGGCTGGTGGCGAGGATGATAAGCAGGGTCAGCAGCGTGCTGGTGAAGGCGAGCCAGAGCCCCTGCAACAGCAGCAGGGGAGCGCAGAGGAGAGCGATCACCAGCAACTGGTTGCTCCCGAGCTTGTTCAACATTGTGTCATCCTTGATGATGTCGTTGATGCTGAAATTCTAACCAAGCTCGCGCCGCAAAGCATGAGATCCCGCTCAACTCCTGGAAAAGGGCCAATTGAAATCAGTTAAATGTGAGTGAAACCACTTTCATGGCGCCGGAAACAGGCGAAGATGAATCGAAAATGGACCAAAACAAGGCAGAGGTAATTATGTTGTTAGAACCCGTAAATACTGCCAAAGCACGGCAACTATTGAACCAGAGTATGGCCTTGGTGCTCGCGGGGGGACGGGGCAGTCGCCTGAAGCAGTTGACCGACAACCGCGCCAAGCCTGCCGTCCATTTTGGCGGCAAGTTCCGCATCATCGACTTCGTGCTCTCCAACTGCATCAACTCCGGCATTCGCCGGGTCGGGGTGGTGACCCAGTACAAGTCCCACAGCCTGCTGCGCCACCTGCAATCGGGCTGGTCCTTCCTGCGCTACCAGATGAACGAGTTCATCGACTTGTTGCCCGCCCAGCAGCGGGTGGACGAGGTGCACTGGTATCGCGGCACCGCCGACGCCATCTACCAGAACGTCGACATCATCCGTGACTACGGCCCCAAATACATAGTGGTGCTGGCGGGGGATCACATCTACAAGATGGACTACGCCGCCATGCTGCTCGATCACGTGCGCCTCGGCGCCAAGGTGACGGTGGCCTGCATCGAGGTGCCACGTGCGGAGGCCTCCGCCTTCGGGGTGATGGACATCGACGAGCAGCGCAAGATCCGCGCCTTCGTGGAGAAGCCGGCCAATCCGCCCGCCATGCCGGGCAACGAGAACGTCTCCCTGGCCTCCATGGGCATCTACATCTTCGAGGCGGAGTACCTCTATCAGCTGCTGGAAGAGGACATCCACAACCAGGAGTCCAAACACGATTTCGGCATGGACGTGATCCCGCGCATCGTGGGGGAGGGCAAGGCGTTTGCCCACCCGTTCACCATGTCCTGCGTGGGGGCCAAGGAGGGACAGAAACCCTACTGGCGCGATGTGGGTACCCTGGATTCGTTCTGGGAGGCGAACATGGATCTCGCCTCCGTGGTGCCCGAGCTCGACATCTATGACGAGAACTGGCCCATCTGGACCAGCCAGACCATGACGCCGCCGGCCAAGTTCGTGCAGGACAGAAACGGCCAGCACGGCATGACCATCAACTCCATGTTCGCGGGGGGCTCGATCGTCAGCGGCTCCTTCGTGCTCAACTCCGTGCTGTTCACCCATGTGCGGGTGCACTCCTTCTGCACCCTGGATCAGGCCATCATTTTCCCGGGCGTCGAGATTGGCTCGGGTTGCCGGTTGCGGCGGGTAGTGGTGGACAAGGGCTGCAAGCTGCCCGACGGGCTGGTGGTGGGGGAGAACGCCGACGAGGACAGCCGCCGCTTCTATCGCTCCGAGCAGGGTATCGTGCTGGTAACCAAGGAGATGCTGGCCAAGCTGGGGTGATGTCACGCCCAACGCCAGACGCCACAACTAAAAAGGGAGCCGATATGGCTCCCTTTTTCTATTCAGCGAGTGGCTGATTATTTTTCGGTGATCAGCGCCTTGGCGGCCATCACCATGGCGGTGCCGTGCTTGCCACCGGCTGCGGTCACTTGCGGGACGCCATCTTCGTCGGTGTCGCCACCGGCCCCTTCGATGACGTTCTCGCCGGAGTCGCCGATCCACTCGGCCATCTGCATGCCGCCGTTGACGGTGCCACGGAACCAGCTCACGTAGCGCTGGGTCAGCTGGGCCAGCTCCAGCGCCGGGGCTTTCTCGCCGCCTTCGTTGCGCAGGTTCAGCATGGCGGAGCGCAGGGCGCCGGAGATGGCGGCCTGGGTCCAGGGGGTGTATTCACCCTGCTTGCCGGCGAGCCAGGTACCGGCCTTCTGGTTGAAGTAGGCCTTGTCGGCTGCGATGAACAGCTCGCGCGCCGCCGTGCGGTACTTGGCATCCGAGGTCGCCAAGAAGGCGGCGGTCAGGCCGCGGATGGCGGCAAACTGTGCGTCAATGGACTGGCCGGCATCGAGCTTGCCACCCAGGGTGATCCCATCGTGCACCAGCCCATTTTTGCCCTTGAGATTGGCCAGGATGAAATCAGCCTGCTGGCGAATGAGCACCAGCGCCTGCTGGCCCTGAGCGGTTTTCAGGTTCAGCTCGCCATTGTCACCGGCGGCGTAGCCGACCGGCAGCGCATCCTGGGCACGCTGGAAGATCTGCAGGGCGACCAGGCTGTAGGCAGCGTCAAAGGTGGTGACGTGCTTGCCCTGTTTGCCTGACTGCCAGCTGTCCACCAGGGTGCCGGCCTTGGGTTCGAAGTGCAGGGCATTGAGGTTCTTGAACACCATGCCGGAGAGGTTCAGCGCCAGGGAGAAGGCATCATCACCCGCCACCAGCTTGGCGGCATCGCTGCCCTTGTTGGCAGCCGGTGCGGCGGCGAACGGGGCACCGTCGAACACGGCGTGGAAGGCCGGGTTCTGGTTGGTGTTGGCGCTGCGCTGATCGGTGAAGGCGTAGAACTCGGAGAGCGGCCACAGCATCATCCAGGCGTCGCGCAGCTGGGCGGAGCCGTCAACCACCTCGAGCTTGCCGATGGCGCCGACGTCGTTCTTGCCGGTCTCGGTCACTTTCACCTGATGGGGGAAGTAGACGATACCCTTGGCCGGATCGTACTGCGGGGTGATCTTGGCGCCCAGCTGCTTGCCGTCAAAGCCGAGCTGGCCCTGCAGGATGGCCAGCTTGTCGATGGACTGCTCGGTCAGCATCATGCCGTTGAAGCCGTCGGCGGCAGAGACCCCCAGCTTGTGCTTGCCGTCCTGATCCATGGTAGCGGACGCGGCTTCCACCTCTTCATCGGTGTCGGCCACGTGCATGCCACCGAGGAAGTCCTGGGACCACATCACCTCTTTGAGCAGGATGCCGCCCACGGCCGCCGGCACCAGCAGGTTGTCACTGCCGCTCCAGCGCAGGGTGGCGTAGTCGCGGAAGTAGGCCGGTACCTGGGTCTTGACGCTCTTTTCGTTGCCCTTGGCGGTCTTGATGGTGATCTGGTCGCCGTTGACCGGGGTGGCGTTGACGGCTTGCGCGAACTCCGGGTTGGCGGAGGAGTAGGGCAGGGAGAGGGGATACATGCCCTGCGGCACTTCATCGGCCGGGAAGCCGACCGCATCGGCCATGGCCAGCACCCGCTGGCCGAGGGAGGCCATGGTGCCACCGCGAGCCTGGTTTTGCGGCCCGTTTACCAGATGGGGGCCCATGCCGGATTGATAGTTGAGGGCGTACATCGCCTCTTCGGAGTATTCGTAGGATTCGATGCCGGCGGCGAAGTCGAATGGCGTCGGCTCATCGGCGCGGTTGGCGTCCAGCACATCCAGATCCAGACCGAGGGCCTCGGCCAGCGGCTCGCCGGAGAGTTCGAACTCGGTGTAGGCCAGCATGTTGGCGGCGGTGTTGAATGTCTTGTCTTCTACCTTGACGGCGGCGTGTGCGGCGCCGCTCAGGATCGCGCAGGCGATCGCCTGAACCAGTACGGTTTTTCTCATGTCCCTTCTCACCATATGTTTGATTTTATTATGACGCTTCTCATGAATCTAAATGAGAATGGTGTGCATTATGAGGCAAAGGGGGGAGCTTGAGAAGAAAAAACCGCGCCCCTGGAGTTGAAGAGAAGAGGGGCGCGGTTGGGGGTCAGAGCAGCTTGAAGGGGATCACCAGCCGGCCGGGCTCCACCTTGAGGGCTTCGACTTTATCCTTGATCCTGGCTTCGTTCTTGCGACTGCCATCCAGCCGGTAGACGGGGGTCTGGGAGAGGAACAGCGAGAGCGACTGGTTGAAGGTGGGCAGCAGCGGGGTGAGGGCAGTGCCCACGTCGGCCGGCTCGGTCTTGACCGAGATGAGCTCGAGATCGCGCAGGTAGATGGCGCCCTGCTCGGCCACGTAGTCGGGGCGGGCGCTCAGGGAGAGGCGGATCTTCATCTGCTGGCTGCCAAGGGGGCTCGCCACCTGCAGATCGCCGGCGGCATCCAGTTCGACCCGGTCAGCCTGGCGGCGACCGATGCGGCTTTGCATCTCATCGAGGCGGATCTTGCTCGACATGATGCCGGGGATCCCCAGCTGCTTTTCAAAGGCGACCCTCTCTTTGAGGTATTGGTTGATCTCCCCTTCGCTGACGTTGTACTGGGTGAGTGAACAGGCGGCCAGCAGCAGGCTGAGGGGGAGCAGAAGCAGGTGCTTTAACATCGAGGATCCCGTGGGTTGAGACAATGGTCATAAAGATGGAGCCATCTTAGGGGGAAATGGCGTTCGCTGCCAGCGCGGGCGGCGAGCCCGCGGTTTTTGTCGCAGCCTCATATGGGGGGTTGGCTGCGGTGCTCATACGGACAAGGCTGGCCGGACCTGCACGGTGGGCCGCAGCAGCCGTGGCACCCGCAATATCCACAGATAAGTTCCAGTTTTATCGGCATAAAAATCCCATTGACCGGGGGATTTCAAAGCGAGTATTTTACCGCCGCACAAATACAAACTGATAATCATTATCATTTTGAATCATATTTGAGGGTGTAACGTGGATACTCTTGTGATGGAAAATAGCGCGCCTGCCCAGGCTGCGTCTTCGCCCGAATTCTTGTTTACCTCGGGTCAGGGCACGCTCAGTGCCACTGACCTGGGCCAGCCTATCACCACCCCCGCCTGTGAATGGCCTTTGCTAGAACAACAGATTGCCGATGCGCTGGCAGCGGCCAGCGCCGCCGGCCAGGCCAACCCCCTGCTCATCGGTGCCTTCGCGTTCGACCCGACGGAAGCCTCCTGCCTCTATGTGCCCGGCCGCTATGAGCGGGGCGATCGCCCTGTCCCAGCGAAGCAGGTGCCGGCAACAGCGGTGATGGCAGAGCAGGCCGTCGAGGCCAACCGGGTCATCGCGGTGCAGAGCACCCCGCCGGCCAGCGAATTCCAGGCCTCGGTCAGTGCGGCGCTGGATGCGTTTGCACAAGGCCGGCTCGCCAAGGTGGTGTTGTCGCGCAAACTCACCCTTACCCTGCACCAGCCCGCCGACCCTAAGCAGGTGATGGCCCGTTTGATGGCCCAGAACCCCCATGCCTTCCACTTCTCCCTGCCGCTCGGCCACGGCCGCCGCCTGCTTGGCGCCAGCCCCGAGCTGCTGCTGCGGGTCAGCGGGGGAGAGGTGTTTACCCACCCGCTGGCGGGCTCCGCCAGACGGGCGAGCGAGCCGGCGCAAGATGAAATGGTAGCCCGGGATCTGCTGGCCTCTCGCAAGGACCAGCATGAGCACCGCCTGGTGATCGACGAGATCCGCAGGGTGCTGACCCCCCACTGCCGCGAGCTGGCGATCCCCGCTCACCCCTCGCTGATGAGCACGGATACCCTCTGGCATCTGGGCACCCCCATCGCCGGGCGGCTCAATGGCGGCGAGGCATCGGTATTGTCACTTGCCTGCCAGCTTCATCCCACCCCGGCCCTGTGCGGCTATCCCACCGATCTGGCGCGCCAGTTCATCCGCGAGCAGGAGCCCTTCCGGCGCGCCCTGTTCAGCGGCATCGTCGGCTGGTGCGACAGCCATGGCAACGGCGAGTGGGCCGTGGTGATCCGCTGCGGCGTGCTCGACGGCCATCAGGTTGAGCTGTTCGCCGGCGCTGGCATCGTCGCGGGCTCGGATCCCGCCATGGAGTGGGCCGAGACCGGCACCAAGCTGGGCACCATGCTCAAAGCCCTGGGCCTGGATTTGGAGGTAGCGCAATGACCCAGTCCAACCGCTTCCTGCCCTATACCCGCTGGCCTGATGCCTTGGCCCGGCAGTACCGCGCCAAGGGCTATTGGCGTGGCGAGCCCTTGACCGCCATGCTGGCGTGCCAGAGCGAACTGGCGCCGGATGCAGAGGCCATTCTCTGCGGCGAGCGCCGCTTCAGCTATCGCGAGCTGGACGCCGCCTCGAGCCGGCTGGCCGCGAATCTGGCCCGCCATGGCTTGGGGGTAGGGGATACCGCGCTGGTGCAGCTCCCCAACGTGGCCGAGTTCTATCTGGTGTTCTTTGCCTTGCTCAAGGCCGGCATCGCGCCGGTCAACGCGCTCTTTAGCCACAATCGGCTGGAGCTCCTCTCTTATGCCGAGCAGATCACACCGCGCCTCTTTATCGGCTCGCTGGCTCATCCGCTGTTTGCGAGCAAGGGGCGCGAGAGCGAGCTGCTGACAACCATAGGCGCCGAGCTGGTGCTGCTGGATGGTGACGCGGGGGAGCTGGGGTTGACCCGCTGGTTGACGAAGGGGGCTGAGGGTGAGCCGGTGAAATCTGGCCCGACTCCGGCGGACGAGGTGGCCTTCTTCCAGCTCTCCGGTGGCAGCACCGGCACCCCCAAGCTCATTCCCCGCACCCACGATGACTACCTGTACAGCGTGCGCCGCAGCAACGAAATTTGTGGCCTCGGTCCCCATACCCGCTATCTGTGCGCCCTGCCGGCGCCCCACAACTTCCCCCTGAGCTCCCCCGGGGCGCTCGGGGTATTCGAGGCGGGCGGCACCGTGGTGCTGGCACCCGATCCCAGCCCCATCAGCTGTTTCCCGCTGATAGCCCGCCACCGGGTCAATCTCACCTCGCTGGTGCCGCCGGCGGTCTCGCTCTGGCTGCAGGCTGCGGAAGCGGATCCCACTGCGCGCACTCAGCTCGAGAGCCTGGCATTGCTGCAAGTGGGTGGCGCCAAGCTGGGGGAGGCGGTGGCCAGCAAGATAGGGCCGCTGCTCGGCTGCCGGCTGCAGCAGGTGTTCGGCATGGCGGAGGGGCTGGTCAACTATACCCGGCTGGATGACCCCGACGAGAAGGTCATTCACACCCAGGGCCGCCCCATGAGCCCGGATGACGAGGTGCGCATCCTCGATGAGGCGGGCAACCCGGTTGCCCCCGGCGAGCCTGGCGCCCTGCACACCCGTGGCCCCTATACCTTCCGCGGTTACTACCAGAGCCCGGCCCACAACGCCCGGGTGTTTGATGCCGAGGGTTTCTACTGCTCCGGCGATCTGGTGGTACAGGATGCCGATGGTTACCTCACCGTGGTGGGGCGACAGAAGGATCAGATCAACCGGGGCGGCGAGAAGATCGCGGCGGAAGAGGTGGAAAACCAGCTGCTGCACCACCCGGCCATCACCCATGCGGCCCTGGTCTCCATGCCCGACAGCGCCATGGGGGAGAAGAGCTGCGCCTTTATCGTCACCACCGAGCCGGGGCTCAAGCCGCTGGCCTTGCGCAAGTTTCTGCGTGAGCGCGGGGTGGCGGACTTCAAGCTGCCCGACCGTTTCGAAACCCTGGACGCCCTGCCCATGACGGCGGTGGGCAAGATTGACAAGCAGGGACTGCGGGCGCGCATTGCGCACGCCATCGCCGCCAACCAGCCCCTGACAACAGCATAAAACTAAAAAGGAATCATGACGTTATGGCTATCCCAACCCTGAACAATTATGCCATGCCCAGCCAGTGGAAGGCCAACAAGGTCAACTGGTCTCTGGATCCCAAACGCGCCGCCCTGCTGATCCACGACATGCAGGAGTACTTCACCGCCTTCTATGGCGAAAACAGCCCGTTGATCGCGGCGCTGACCGAGCGCCTGGCCGCCGTGCGCAAGCAGTGCAAGGCCCTCGGCATCCCGGTCTTCTACACCGCCCAGCCCAAGGATCAATCCCCTGAAGATCGCGCCCTGCTCAACGACATGTGGGGTCCGGGGCTCAACAAGCGGCCCGAACAGCAGCAGGTGGTGGCCGCACTGCGCCCGGAGCGTGACGACACCGTGCTGGTCAAGTGGCGCTACAGCGCCTTCCAGCGCTCCGAGCTGGAGCAGATGCTCAAAGCGCTGGGGCGGGATCAGCTGATCATCGGCGGCATCTACGGCCATATCGGCTGCATGATGACCGCCTGCGACGCCTTCATGCGCGACATCCAGCCCTTCTTCCTGGCGGACGGGGTGGCGGACTTCTCCCTGGCCGATCACCAGATGGCGCTGGACTACGTGGCGACCCGCTGCGGCAAGGTGATCCGCTGCGAGGAGGTACTGGCGCTTGCGCCGGTTGCCGCTTCTGCCGTCCAGACCAATCCGTTGCTGACGTATGAGGGGCTCAAGGCGCGGCTGCTGAGTCACATCGACGAGGACGAAGATGAGTTTGACCCCGACGAGAACCTTATCGACTACGGTCTGGATTCGGTGCGGATCATGGCCCTGCTCACCGAGTGGCGCGCCGCCGGGGTGGAGCTCGGCTTCGTGGATCTCGCCAAGCTGCCGACCCTCAACGGCTGGTGGCGCCTCATCGAGGCCAAGCTGGCAGCCCAGGCGCTGGAGGTGGCCCCATGAACCGCTTCCCCTTGACCATTCCCCAGCAGGGGCTCTGGTCCGGACATCTGTTAAACGACGACAAGGCGATGTTCAACACCGCCGAGTGCATCGCCTTCGACGGCAAGGTCGAGGCGGCCGTGCTGGCCGCAGCCCTTGCCAAAGCGGTGGGGGAGTGCGAGGCACTCAAGGGCTACTTCGAAGACGATAAGGAGGCGGTCTGCTTCGTCTCGCATGAGCTGCCCCTGGCCTATGCAGAGGTCCCCCTCGAGCGCGATGACGAGACGCTGGCCCGCGCCTGGGCCTGGGCCGATCTGCGCCGCCCGTTCGAGCTGACCCAAGAGACTCCCTGCCGTTTCGCCTTGCTGCGCGGCCCCGGCCGCGATTATCTCTACAGCTGCGTGCACCACATCGCCCTCGACGGCTTTGGCACTACCTTGCTGTTCCAGCGCATCGCCGAGTTGTATGCAGAGGGGCTGGCCGGTGAGATGAACTCCCCATCCCCCTTCGGCTCGTTGGCGGAGGTGCTGGCCGAAGAGGCGAGCCGAGAGCAGAGCGGCAAGAACGCCGCCGCTCGCGCCTTCTGGCAGGAGCAGTTGAAGGAATGGCCCGAGGTGACATCCTTTGGCGAGACCCGCGCGCCCATCGCCGCCGAATTTATCCGTGAGAGCCGCCCGCTGCCGGCGGTGCTGTGGCAATCCCTGACCGGCTTTGCCGACGAGCACAAGCTGGGCTGGCCCGATCTGCTGCTGGCCGGCCTGTCTGCACAGCTGTCGCTGTCGAGCGGCCAGGATAAGACCCTGCTTGGCCTGATGATGATGAACCGCATCGGCTCGGCATCGTTGACTGTGCCCTGCATGCAGATGAACATCACCCCCCTTGCTCTGGAGCTCGAAGAGGGGCTGAGTCTGGCGGGAGCCGCCGGCGCCGTGGCCAAGGCCAAACGCGGGGTGCGCAAACACCAGCACTACCGCTACGAGCTGCTACGCCGCGACCTTGGCCTGGTGGGGGGCGACAAGCGCCTGTTCGGCCCGCTGGTCAACATCATGCCGTTCGATCACGCTCGCCGCTTCGGGCCACTATCTGCCCATATTCTCAACATCAGTGCCGGCCCGGTGGAGGATCTCACCATCGAGGTGCAGGTTGGCGTCGATGGCCAGCCCAGACTGGATCTGGACGCCAACCCCGGCTGCTATCAGCAGGCAGATCTGGCAGCCATCGCCGATACCCTGTTTACCCTGCTGGGCCGCTGGCTGGCCGAGCCCGCCCAGACGCTGGGGGCGCTCAAGGCCGACTGGCTGGCGGAGCAGCGGGCCAGCGCCCTGATCGCCGGCCCCACCCATGAAGTGATCAAGACGCGGCCGGTGCTGGAGGCGCTCTGCCACTTCGCCGCCCAGACCCCGGACAAGATCGCGCTGGAGCAGGGAGAGGCCCGCTTCAGTTATGAGGCGCTGCTGGCCCGTTCCGAACAGATGGCAGATGCCCTGCAGGCCGCAGGCGTCGCCCCCGGCGACAAGGTGGGGGTCATGCTGGCCCGCACCCCCCAGGCCATCTTCGCTCAGCTGGCGGTGCTGCTGGCCGGCGCCGTCTACGTGCCGCTCGATCCCGAGCAGCCGCTGGAGCGCCAGGGCCATATTCTGCGGCTGGGGGAGGTCAAGACCCTGATCACCCAGGCCGAGTACCGTCACAAGCTGGCCAGCCTGTTTGAGGGGAGTACCCTGCTGGCGGGAGATCTGGTGAGCGATAACCGCTTGAACCAGCCGGCCGCCGGCCGCGCCGTCGCCTACCTGATGTTCACCTCTGGCTCCACCGGTCTGCCCAAGGGAGTGGCGGTCAGCCACGGCGCGCTGGATCACTTCGCCGCCGCCGCCCGCGGCCGTTATCACCTGGATGAAGACGCGCGGATGTTGCAATTCGCCCCCTTCAACTTCGATGCCAGCATCGAGGAGGTGTTTGCCACCCTGAGCGCCGGCGCCACCCTGGTGCTGCGCACCGACGCCCTGCTGGAATCCATGTCCGCCTTTGCGGCCGGGGTGGAGCAGATGGGGATCACCCACCTCGACCTGCCCACTGCGTTCTGGAACGAGTGGGTGGTGGCGCTGACGGCGGGTCAGGCCCACATTCCTGCCAATCTGGCCACCGTCATCATCGGCGGCGAGGCAGTCTACCCCGAGCAGCTGGCCCAGTGGCAGCGCCAGGGGCGCTCCGATGTGCGCCTGTTCAACACCTACGGCCCCACCGAAACGACCGTGGTGGTGACCACTCAGGAGTTGCAGCAGGAAGACCCGAGCCAGGCCCAGTTGCCCATCGGCCTGCCGCTGCCCGGCATGCAGGCGCTCATTCTGGGGGCGGGGGAGCAACCCGCCAGCGAGGGGGAGCTGGTGCTGCTCGGCCCGCAGCTGGCCAACGGCTATGTGGGGGGCGTGCAAGGCAGCTTTGGCACCCTGCGGATCGGTGAGGAGGATGTGCCCGTCTATCGCACCGGCGATCGGGTGCGCCTGGTGGCCGGCCGGCTGGTCTACCTCGGTCGGCGCGACAACGAATTCAAGATAAGCGGCTATCGTATCCAGCCCGGTGAGGTGGAAGCCCAGCTGCTGGCCCTGCCGGGAGTGGATGAGGCGTGCGTGCAGGGAGTGAGCATCGGCAGCGTGCGCCGGCTGGTGGCCTTCGTGGCCGGGTCGGAGCGCGACAGCCGGGTCATCAAGGCGCAGCTGGCCAAGGTGCTGCCTGCCGCCATGATCCCCACCGACTATCGCCACTATGATCAGCTGCCCCGCACCGGCTCCAACAAGCTGGATCGCAAGGCCCTGCTGGCCGCCTACCAGGCGGGCGGCGAAGCCCTGACCCTGGGCAGCGAGACCGAGAACCGGGTCGGCACCATCTGGCAGCAGATCCTGGGGCTGGCCACCATGGCGCCCGCCGACAACTTCTTCGAGCTGGGGGGGCAGTCCCTGCAGACCATCCAGATCGTCAACCGGCTCGGTGCCGAGTTCGGGGTGCAGGTCAAGGTCTCCGACGTGTTTGATCACCCGCGCCTCGATGACTTCTGCCGTTTCCTCGACGGCCTGCTTTCCGAGGACGAAGAGAGCGTGGAGATGGTGTGGTGATGAGCAAGGAGCAACAAGCAATGGCCTTTGATTTTACTGGCAAGCGGGTCTGGGTGACCGGAGCCGGGCGCGGCATTGGCCGCGAGGTGGCAATGCAGTTCGTGGCGGCCGGCGCGGCCGTGGTGGGGCTGGATCTGGCGTTTCCCGAAGCCGACTACCCTTATGCCACCCGGCTGCTCGATATTGGCGACTCGAAGGCGGTCAACGCCTGCTGCGCAGCACTGCTGGCGGAAGGCGGGCTGGATGTGCTGGTGAACGGGGCCGGGGTGCTGCGCCTCGGCCCCACCGAAACCTTAAGCGATGACGACTGGCATGACTGCATGACGGTCAACGCCAGCGGCGTCTTCTATCTGCTGCGGGCCCTGGTGCCCCACTTCAAGGAGCAGCAGCGCGGCGCCATCGTTACCATCGGCTCCAACGCCGCCCATGTGCCGCGCATGCAGATGGCAGCCTATTGCGCCTCCAAGGCGGCGGTCACCAGCCTGACCCAGACGGTGGGGCTGGAGCTGGCCCCCTTCGGCGTGCGCGCCAACCTGGTGTCGCCGGGCTCGACGGATACCCCCATGCTGCGCGGCATGCTGCCAAGCGAAGAGGCCATGGCCCGCACCATTGCCGGGCTGCCGGAGCAGTTCAAGCTCGGCATTCCCCTGCGCAAGGTAGCCACCCCGGCGGAGATCGCCCATACCGTCCTCTTCCTGGCCTCGGATCTGGCCAGCCACATCACGCTGCAGGATCTGGTCGTCGACGGCGGCGCCACCCTGAGTGCCTGAGGCTTGAGAAACAGATGAACAATATGATTTTGCTGTTGAAACAGCTGGACGGTCAGAGCGTGAAGCTCGCCCTGAATGAGAAGGGGCAGGACGGTTTTTCTTCCTATCGCGCCACGCCGGCTGTCTGAGGTACAGATGAACAATATGATTTTGCTGTTGAAACAGCTGGAACGGCAGGGAGTCAAGCTGGCGCTGAACGACAAGGGCCAGCTTATCTCCCAGTCGAGCAAGGAGGCGGTGACGCCGGCCATCGGCGCCACCATCAAGGCCCACAAGGATGAGCTGGTGCGCTGCCTGGCGGCCCGTGCCGCCTTCGAGGCGCCCATCGTCGCCGAGGGCGCCCGGCAGGGCCCGCTCTCGTCGTCCCAGAGCGGGCTCTGGTTTATCGAGCAGTACGAGGAGGCCTCCCACCTCTACAACATGCCGGTCTATTTTCGCGTCAAGGGAGAGCTGGACACGGCAGCGCTGGAGTTTGCCTTCGACCACCTGTTTGCCCGCCACCCCAGCATGCGTACCCGCTTCATCAAGGACGAGGCGGGCAGGGGCGCGCAGGAGATCCTGCCACACACGCCCTTCACGTTGCAGATTGAGGACGTGAGCGCAGAGCCCGCTACCGAGCGCGAGGCCTATGTGGCCCGCCGGGTGCGGGAAGAGATCGGGCGCCCCTTCTCCCTGACCCTGGGGGATCTGAGCCGGGTGCACCTTATTCGGCTGGGCAGCCGCGAGCACGTGCTGCTGATCACCCAGCACCACATCATCTCCGACGGCTGGTCGGTCAAGAACATGTTTGCGGATCTCAAGCGCGCCTTTCTTGCCCATCAGAACCGCGAGCCCCTGCAGGTGAGCGAGCTGCCGCTCACCTACATCGACTATGCCCGCTGGTTCAACTCACCGCGTTTTCTCGATTATCACGCCGAGTTCAAACCGTTCTGGGTCGATCGGCTCGGTGGCAGCCCCGAGGTGCACGGTCTGCCGCTCGACAAGCCGCGCCCGGCCCATCAGGACAGCGGCGGCGAGCTGGTCTTCTCCACCATCGACAACAATCTGTGGGAGAGTTTCAAGCGCCTCTGCCAGCGCCACAGCACCTCCAACTTCATCGGTCTGCACGCCCTGTTTGCCCTGCTGATGGTGCGCCAGAGCGGCGAGAAGGAGGTGGTGATCGGCACCCCGCTCGCCTATCGCGAGCGCCATGAAATCGAGTCGCTGGTGGGCTTTTTCGTCAATACGCTGGTGCTGCGCACTCAACTCAGCGGCAAGCCCAGCTTTGTCGACTATCTGCAACAGTGCCGGGAGGAGGATCTGGCGGCCTTCGATCACCAGCTCTACCGTTTCGAGGCGCTGGCCGAGGCCATCGGCGCCGATCGCACCACCGCCATCAACCCCATCTTCCAGATCATGCTGGTCTATCAGGCCAAGGTGGACTTCAACGATCTCATCCCCGGTTGCCATCTGGTGGAGGAGACCTCGCCTGTGCTGCCGGCCAAGACCGACATCTCGGTCAAGGTGACCGAACTGATGGACTCCGTCAGGGTGGACTGGCTGTTTGCCACCGCCCTGTTCGAGCGAGAGACCATCCAGGCTTTTGCCGATCGCCTGCTGCACCTGATGCGCGCCGTGGTGGCGGCCCCCGAGACCGACATCTGGCAACTGCCGCTGGAGGCGGGCACCGACCAGGCAGCGCTGGCCGCGCAGCTTGCCGACTTGCCGCCGGACTACCCGAGCCGCGACACCCTGCTCTGTCATATCGAGCGGCGCGCTGGGCAGTGCCAGGACGCGCTGGCGGTGAGCGACGGCGCGCAAGCGTTGACCTATGGCGAGCTGGAGGTGCGTGCCAACCGGCTGGCCCACTGGCTGCAGGCTCAGGGGGTCACCCCGGGCGCCGCCATCGGCATCCAGGCCAGACGGGATGTCGCCTTCGTCATCGCCCTGCTCGCCTGCTGGAAGGCGGGGGCGGCCTATGTGCCGCTCGACCCTGCCTATCCTGCCGAGCGGCTGGCCCATATCCTCACCGACGCTGGCATCAGCCTGGTGCTGGGTGGCGTGCCGGACCCGCGGCTTGGCGAGGCGCTGGCGGGCACGACTGCCGAATATCACGATCTGCACCAGCTGGCGCTGGACAAGATGCCAACCAGCACGCCCGCACTGCCTCGGGACGCCGCCATGCTGGCCCAGATCATCTACACCTCCGGCAGCACCGGCCTGCCCAAGGGGGTCATGGTGGAGCAGGGCAGCCTGGTCAACCTGATGGCGGATCACGGCGAGCGCATCGCCCTTGATCAGGATGGCGCCATGTTCAACTGCATGTCCCTCTCGTTTGATGCGGGCAACATGACCAGCTTGCTGCCCCTGTACTGCGGCGCGGCCCTGCACTTCGGCGAGCCGGGCGAGGGAGTGATCGGTGCCGCGATCGCTTGCGGCGCCAGCCATATGATCCTGCCCACGGCGCTCTTGGCGAATCTATTGCCAGCGGCGGATCTCGGCTCCCTCAAGGCCATCGGCTTTGGCGGTGAGGCGTGCCCGAGCAGCCTGGTGGAGCGCTGGGGGGAGCGGGTGGCACTGTTCAACATGTACGGCCCGACCGAGTGCACCGTCACTGCGCTCTGCGCGCGGCTCACCCCGGGGGTGCCCATCACCATAGGTCGACCGGTCAACAACCTGAAGGCACTGATCCTGGACGAGGCGGGCAACCTCTGCCCGGTGGGGGTGCCCGGCGAGCTCTGCCTGGCGGGGCTGGGGCTGGCCCGCGGCTACCTTAATCTGCCGGAGCGCACCCAGGAGGCCTTTATCGAGCTGGCGCTGGCGGAACGTACCCATCGCCTCTATCGCACCGGCGATCGGGCCCTGCTGCGTCGCGACGGCAACATCCAGTATCTGGGCCGGATAGACGAGCAGATCAAGCTGCGTGGCTATCGCATCGAGCCGGGTGAGATAGAGACCCGGCTCGCCGAATTGTGCCCGGCCATTCGTCAGATCAAGGTGGTGGTGCAGGAGGGGCGCCTGCTGGCGTATGCCTGTCTGCAGGCCGGGGCAAGGGAGCCCGACGGCGACGCCCTGCTGCAGCGAGCCGGCGAGTGCCTGCCCGAATACATGGTGCCGGCGCGCCTCTGCTGGCTGCCCGAGATGCCGCTCACCCCCAACGGCAAGCTGGACTTGCGCCGCCTGCCCGCCATCGTCTGGCAGCAGAGCAAGGGCGAGCCGCAAAACGAACTGGAGCAGACCGTGCTTGCCATCTGGCAAGGGGTGCTCAAGCAACCGCTCGGGGTAGAGGATGACTTCTTCCGCTTAGGGGGTGACTCCATCCTCAGCATCCAGCTCACCACCCGGCTGCGGGATGCGGGACTGCACTGCAGCGTGAAGGACGTGTTCGAAGCCAAGACGGTGCGCCGCCTCTGCCGCCAGCTCGGCCAGCAGCAGGCGGTCAGCCACAGAAGCGAGCAGGGCAGCCTGACCGGCGAGTTCCCGATCCACCCCATTCAGCACTGGTTCTTCGAGCAGGGCTTTGCCAAGTCTGGTCACTGGAACCAGGGGGTGATCCTGCGCCTGCCGGCCGGGGTGGACGATGAGGCCCTGCGCGGCTGGCTGAATGCGTTGCGCCAGCACCACGATGCCCTGCGCCTGGCGGTGACCCCGACCGGCCAGCGCTACCTGGCCGAACTGCCATTGCCGCCGCTGCCGACCCTGGATGCTGGCAGCCTCGATGAGGCCGAACTGCAGGCCCGCCTGACCGAGCTGCAGGGAGATTTCGACCCTGCCAGCGGTCACACCCTGGCCTGGGCCCGCCTGCGCAATCTCTCCCTCGAGGGGGAGTGCGAGGGCGAGACGGTGGAGGGGCTCTTCCTCGCCTTCCATCACCTGGTCATCGATGCGGTCTCCTGGCGCATTCTGGCCGAAGATCTGGCTCGAGTGAGCAGGGGCGAGCCGCTGCCCGCCAAGGGCAGCAGCTATCGCCAGTGGGGCGAGGGGCTCGCGGCCTACGCCAAACGGGAAGAGGATCAGCTTGGCTTCTGGCTGGCTCAGGGGGAGGGCAGCCAGGGTCACCTGCTGGAAGCCGCCCGCGCCGCCGATGGCCGCGCCGCCGCCAGCCTGCTGCAACTGAGTCAGGAGACCACGGCCCGTCTCATCGACTCCGCCAACCAGGCCTACTTCACCCGGGTGCCCGACCTGCTGCTGGCGGCACTGACCCGTACCCTGAGCGAGCAGGGTTACGGCAGCCGTCACTGCGTGATGCTGGAAGGACACGGCCGCGAGGCCATCGATGCTGAACTGGACGTGAGCCGTACCCTGGGCTGGTTCACCAGCACCTACCCGCTGGCGCTGGCGGATGCCAAGGAGTGGGATGCGCTGGTGTGCGCCACCAAGGAGCAGCTGCGCGCCGTACCGGACAAGGGGGTGGGCTTCAACGCCTTGCGGCTGCACCACCCACGTGGCTGGGCACTGCCCGAAACCCTGGTGGTCTTCAATTACCTGGGGGTCAGCCATCAGGGCGTTGCAAGCCAAGCCTGGCAGCCCCTGCCGCTGGCACCGGGGGCACCCACGTCCCCTGACAACCTGCCGCGCGAGCTGGTCAGCCTGCACGGGGGGATCTACGACGGTCGCCTCACCCTGCGCCAGGTGGGCGCCCTCAACCAGCAGGCGAGCGACGCCCTGATGGCGCGGCTGGCGGACAACCTGACGGCGCTGGTGGAGCACTGCTGCAACCTGAAGGCTCCGCGTCATACCCCGAGCGACTTCCCGGGGCTTGGCCTCTCGCAAGCCGCGCTCGATCGGGTGCTGAGCGGACGCGAGGTGGAGACCCTGCTGCCCATGACCTCGCTTCAGCAGAGCATGTTCCATCACAGGGCGTTGCTGCCCCGGGATCACGCCTATCACCTGCAGACCGAGATCGCCTATCACCAGCCGCTGGACGTGGCGGTCTACCGTCAGGCCTGGCAGGGGCAGATCGCCCGCTGGCCGGCCCTTCGCAGCGAACTGGTGCTGGCGGACGGGGTGGCACTGCAGCGCATCCTCAAGCATGCCGAGTTGCCATTCCACTATGAGGACTTGTCCGAGGTGGGAAATGCAGAGGCACGGGTCCAGGCCTATCGCGAGCAGGATCTGGCCCGTCCGATCCCGCTGGAGCAGGCGCCCCTGCTGCGCCTTGCCTGTTTCAAATTGGCCCCCGATCACCACAAGGTGATCTTCAGCGCCCATCACGGCGTGCTGGATGGCTGGAGCGGCCCCGTGTTGCTGGGTTCCTTGCATCGCGGCTATCAGGCGCTGATGAACGGCCTGTTGCCGCAGGGCGAGCCGGATACCGCCTGGTTCGAATTTGGCCGCCATATCGCCAGCCAAACCCGCAGCGCCGAGGCCTACTGGCAGGGGCGTGGCGAGCTCTTGGCAACGCCTAACGATCTCGCCTGCCTGTTCGGGGTGACGCTGGACGCTGGCTCAAGCGGGCGCCATACCCAGCAGCGACCGGCGGTGTGCGCCACGTCGTTGCCGGCCGAGGTGGCGACCTTGCTCGCCCACCGTGCCCGCGACCTAGGCGTGACCGCGGGCCTGTTGGCCCAATATGCCTGGCACCGTCTGCTGGCACGCCGCTCTGGCGATGCCGTCACCCTGGTGGGCAATGTGACCCCGGGCCGGGACTATCCCATCGAGGGGATCACCGCGAGCGTCGGGCTCTACATCAACAGCCTGCCGTTGGCGCTTGAGTGGCGCACCGAGCTGAGCCTGGCCGAGCATATCGCTCGGTTGCAGGCCGACCTGATGGCGCTCAACGAGCACGGCACCCAGTCGCTGACGGCGCTGACCAAAGGCCGGGCGCGTCTGTTCCAGAGCCTGTTCGTGTTCGAGAACTACCCCATGCCGGCGGCCCCTGCCGCCCCCGAACCTCACCAGCTGGTGCCGCGCTTTGGCACCGTGGTGGAGAAGGTGGAGCTGCCGCTCTCCTTGGTGGTCAGCAGCCGGGGCGAGACGCTCCAGCTGCGGCTCGAATTCGACGGCGAGCAGATCCCCGAGGCCCAGGCCGAGGCGGTGCTGGCTGCCTGGCTGGCCGAGCTCGACTGGCTGGCACAGGCGGATCTGAGCCAGCCGGCCAGAGTGGCGGCGGCACAGCCCCCGGTGATGCCACAGGTGGCCTCCACCAGGGCTGAGCCCGGCCTGGCTCAGCCGCCGGCCGAGGCCCTTGTGCTGGTGGCCCTGTGGGAGCGCCAGTGCGGCGTACCCGGCATCTGGCAGCAGACCCTGTGTGAACTCGGGGTGGATTCGGTGCAGCAGCTCGCCCTGCTGGCGGCCCTCAACGAGGCGTTTGGCCAGGATCGGGCGCCGCTCACCCTGCAGACCCTCAAGGCCCATCCATCCCCCAGCCGGCTCTATCGACACTGGCTGGTGCGCCAAACGGAGGCCGCGCTATGACGGTGACCATCAAGCATAAGGCCCCGGCCGTGTCCCCCCTGAGAGGCGCCTCCAAGGGGGCGGCCAACCTGGGCGCGCGGCTGGCGGCCTGTCTGGCCGCCACCCCGCTGGCCCCCGCCATCCGTATGGGCGGGGAGGGCCTCAGTGAGGGCGGATCAGATGAGCAGTGGCTTAGCTACGGCGCGCTCAACGATCGGGTGGCCCAGATTGCCGCCCGCCTGCAGGGGCTGGCGGTGGGGGAGCGGGTCGGCCTCTATCTCTCCCGCAGCCCTGATCTGGTGGCCAGCCTGCTGGCCTGCCTGCGGCTCGGCCTCACCTTCGTGCCCCTTGAGCCGGACTTTCCGGTGGAGCGGCTGCAGGGGATCGCCCGTCAGGCGCGCCTGTCGGCGGTGATCTGCGATGGCGACAGGCCGGCTCCCGCCTTCGGCTGTCCGCTGCGCACCCTCGACGGGCCGGCAGCAGGGTCCGTCTCCTGGCCCCAGGTGGATGACGCCCTGGCCGCCTACATGATGTTCACCTCGGGTTCCACCGGCGAGCCCAAGGGGGTGGTCATCAGCCGGCGGGCCCTGCTCTGCTTCCTCGACGGGATCCGCGAGCGGCTCGGGCTCTCACCGAGCTGCCACTGGCTCTTCATCACCACCCCGGCCTTCGACATCTCCCTGCTGGAGATGCTGGGGCCGCTCTGGGGTGGTGGCCAGCTGACGGTGGCTGGCGGCGAGTACAACAAGGATCCGCTGGGGATGCTGACGCTGCTCGAGGCTGACCCCTCCATCAACTGGCTGCAGGCCACCCCGGCCTGCTGGCGCATGCTGCTCAAGGCGGGCTGGCAGGGGCGCAATACCCTCACCGCCCTGTGCGGTGGCGAGGCGCTGGACCCAGGTCTGGCCGAGCAGCTCTGTGCCCGCACCCGGCGGCTGTGGAACTGCTACGGGCCGACCGAGGCCACAGTCTGGTCGCTGGTGAGCGAGGTGCGCTGGCCACCGACTGATGGCCAGATCACCATCAGCCACAGCCTGCCCGGCTATCGGCACTGGGTGCTGGACGAGGCGGGGCAGCCGGTGGCAGAGGGGGAGTGCGGCGAGCTTTGCATCGAGAGCCCGGCCCTGTGCGAGGGGTACTGGCGCAAGCCGGCCTTGACCAGCGCCGCCTTCCTGCGCCTTGCCACCCATCGCCTCTATCGCACCGGCGATCGGGTGCGACGACTGGGGGCGGACCGCTTCCTCTATCTGGGACGGCGCGACGATCAGGTCAAGCTGCGCGGTTTTCGCATCGAGCTCGGCGAGGTGGAGGCGGGACTGCGCCGCCAGGCCGGGGTGCAGGAGGTGGCGGTGCGTCTGGTGGGCGAGGGGGACGAGGCCATGCTGGTGGGCTACGTGGAGGCGAAAAGCGGGGTGACCCTCAATCGCCTCGCCCTGCGCAAGGGGCTGCAGGCGACGTTGCCGCACTACATGGTGCCAGCGCGGCTCATCCTGCTGGATGCCCTGCCCAAGACCGGCAGCGGCAAACTGGATAGGAAGGCGCTGCCCTTGCCGGAATAAGTTGGACGTCAAAAGCCATGGATAAAAAAGAAGCCCGCAAATGCGGGCTTCTTTGTGGGCGCTGATCACGAGAGCTTATTGGGTGATGGGGGCTGCATCGGGTTTGGCCAGCAGCTGCTCGACGTCGTCGATCACCTTGAGGGCCGCCTGGGGGCCGCCGGTGGAGGTCCACAGGGATCCGTCCACGGCGCCGAAGCGCTTGCTCTTGATGGCGCCGAGCTGCTGGAAGGCCGGGGTCTGCTCGGCCTGCTTCATGGCATCCACCGCATCGCCGCTGGCGCTGAGGGTGCCGATCACCAGCCAGTCGCCGTCCAGCAGGTTGAGGGATTCGAGGCTCAGGGCCGGGGAGTGGGGGGTCTTGTCACCGATCTGGTGGGTCGGCCGGGTCAGCCCCATCTCTTCCACCACGCTGCTGGCGAAGGTGCCGCTGTGCATGTAGCTCGGGCCCTTGGGGTTCCAGCGCACTATGCTCAGGCGCTCGCCCTGATGCTTGGCAAGCTTGCTGCGGGCTTGCTGCAGACGGGCGTCATACTGGGCGAGGAAGGTCTTGGCTTCGGCGTCCCGGTTCAGCACGTGGGCGCTGCGATTGAAGATCTCCTTCCAGGAGTCACCCCAGTTGCCGGTGACGACGGTGGGGGCGATCTCCTTGAGCAGGGCCAGCAGCTCGGGCTTGGTCTGACCGGTGAGGATGAGATCCGGTTCCAGATCGATCAGCTTCTCCAGGTTGGGGTTGTCCAGATCGCCGACCACGGCGATCTCCTTGCCCGCCTGTTGCAGCAGGTAGCGGGGCAGGGTGGACTGGCCGCGGCCATTGACGGTGCCGACCGGTTGCAGCCCCAGGGTCAGGGCGCTGTCCAGATCGATTTCGCTCAGTACCACCACCCGCTTGGGCTGGGCCGGTACGACCTGGGTCTTGCCGTCGGCATCGGTCACCTGACGGGTCTCGCTGCCGGCCTGTGCCTGGAAGCCGACCAGGCTGGCCAGCATCAGCACGGCAGCCAGGGGAGAGGAGATCTTCATCGTTACATCCTTCTTGGTGAAATCAGTGGAACACTGGGTCCCAAACGGGCGAACTCATGCTACCACAAATTCAAATGATAAGAATTGTCATTTGTGTTTGTGGCGTAGAGAGGGGACGGTTTGCTACCATGCTGGCTCACCCACCAAGGGCTCTTCGTGATGTTGATTGCCACTGCGCCAGCCTGTTCACTGGACCGCTTTATCGTGCAGGCCGACAGCCTGCCGCTGCCCGGTGCAGCGCATCTGGCGCTGCAACGGGTCTGCTTTGACCCTACCGCCTTCACCCCGGCCTGTTACGATGCAGCCGGCATGGTGCTGCCCGCCAGCTTGCAGAGCGCGGCTCCCAAGCGGCTGGGGGAGTTTCTGGCCGGTCGGCTGGCGGCGCGCCGGGCCTTGCACCCCTTTGGTCTGGGCCAGCAGCAGGTGAGCATAGGGTCAGCCCGCGAACCCTGCTGGCCTGCGGGGTTTGAGGGCAGCATCAGCCACAGCCTGTTGCAGGGGCGCGGCATGGCGCTGTGTGCGGTGCGCCCCGGTCAGGCGGGGATGGGGCTGGATCTGGAGGGCTGGCTGGCAGAGGGGCAGGCGAGCGAGCTCTGGCCCGGCATTGCAAGCGGGGAGGAGTGGACCCGGCTGGCGGCCGCTGCCCGCGCCGTCGGCCTGAGCAGGGCTGAGGCACTCACCTTGATTTTTTCGGCCAAGGAGAGCCTGTTCAAGGCGCTCTACCTCAGGGTGGGGCGCTATTTTGACTTTATCGATGCCCGCTGGCTGACTATGACGGAGCAGACTCTCACCCTCGAACTGGTGGGCGGGCTGACTCCAGAGCTGCCCGCCGGTTGGTGCTGCACGCTCTACTGGCAGCCAATGTACTGGCAGACACAGCATTGGCAAACAGGGCACTGGCAAACACGACCGGGCGGGGTGCTCACCAGCCTGCTGCTGTGAGTGGCGGTGCGCCGAGCTGCAAACATAAAAAAACCGCCTCTCGGCGGTTTTTTTATGGGGCTCAGGCCTGCTGCCTCATGGCAAAGGCGTGCGGCCTGCGGCGCGGCACTATGATGGGGGCGCCGTCGCCGGGGGCGTGCAGTATGTCCACGTCGGTCTGGTAGAGGTGGTCGATGAGGGACTTGGTCACCACCTCGCGGGCCGGCCCCATGGCCTGGATACCGCCATCCCCCAGCGCGATCAGCTCGTCGCAGTAGCGGGCGGCGGTGGCGAGGTCGTGGATGACGATGAGCACCGTCTTGCCCTCGGCGGTGATCTGGTGGATGGCCTCCATTACCTCGGTCTGGTGGCCGATGTCGAGGGCGCTGGTGGGTTCATCCAGCAGGATGATGTCCGCATCCTGGGCCAGCACCATGGCGAGCCACACCCGCTGGGCCTGACCACCGGAGAGGGAGCTGGCGCTCTGCTGCAGAATGTCGCCCAGCTGCATCCGCTCGCAGGCCCAGCGCACCATGCGCGCATCCTCCTCGCTCCACTGATTGAACCAGCCCTGATGGGGATGGCGGCCGTACTGCACCAGCTGCTCGACCTGGATGCCTGCGGGCACCAGCGGGCGCTGGGGCAGGTAGGCGAGCTCGCGGGCCAGCGCCTTCTTGCCGTAGCTTGCCAGCGGCTTGCCCTTGAGCAGGATCTCGCCGGCTTGCTGCTGCTCCTGGCCTGCCAGGAGTTTGAGCAGAGTGGACTTGCCGCCGCCGTTGGGGCCGACGATCCCCACCAGCTTGCCTTGGGGAATGGTGAAGGAGATGTCCTTGAAGACGGGCTTGTGCTGATAGCCAAATTGCAGGTGATTGATGGTGAGCGTCATCAGGCGGCCCTCGGTCTGTCTTGAAAATGGATGAATGGCATCGTCAGTCGGCCTTCTGGCGGTCTTTGAGCAGGATGAACAGCAGCAGCAGGCCGCCGAGAATACGGGTCATGATGCCGGTGGCCACCTCGTGGGGGCTGGCCAGCACTCGTACCAGGGTGTCGCTGGCCAGCAGCAGCAGGGCGCCGCACAGGGCGGCAATCCACAGCGGCACGATGCGATCCCGGCTGAGCCAGGAGGCGAGCACCGGGGCCGCCATGGCGATGAACACCACTGGGCCTCCGATGGCAGTGCCGAGCGCCGCCACGACGATGGCCTGGGCCAGCACGCCAAGCTGCACCCGGTTGACGTTCACCCCCAGACTCTGGGCGGTGACGGGGCCCAGACGCAGCACGCCCAGGGCCCGGGAGAGATAAATGATCCAGGGGCAGACCAGCAGGATCAGGATCCCCACCGGCAGCACAGTGCTGTAGCCCTGGCCGACGAAGTTGCCCATGTTCCACAGGTAGAGGCTGGTGAGGTGCACCAGCGACTGGGTGGACATCACGAACTGGCCGATGGCGTTCATCAGCTCGGAGACGCCGATGCCGATCACCACGAACAGGTAGCCCTGCTCCCCCGGCTTGTTGCACAGGGCATAGAGCACGGCGGCGGCAAACAGGGCGCCCAGCGGCGCGGCCCACCAGGGCCAGCTGCCGAGGGTCAGGTAGAGGGAGAAGGCGATGATGGCCAAGGAGGCCCCCTCGTTGACCCCGATCATGTCCGGGGTGGCGAGGCGGTTGCGAATGAGGGTCTGCACCAGGCAGCCGGAGAGGCCCATGGCGGCGCCCGCCACCAGCACGGCGACGATGCGCGGCAAGCGGATCTTGAAGACGGTCACCTCGCTCAGCCGGTTGCCCTCGCCAAGCAGGGTCTGGATCACCCCCAGCATGGTGAGTTTGCCGGAGCCCAGGGTCAGCGCCAGCAGGGAGAGCAGCACCAGGGCGATCAGGAGCCCCAGCGTGATCAGCCAGGCACGGCGGTGCAGCAACAGGGTGCGGCTGCCAACGCGCAGGCAGACGGTGCCGGTGGGAAGCGCCGTGGTGAGGGAGGGATGGATGGGATTGTTCATGAGGCAGGCAACCTTATTTGACGGCCAGCAGGGAGCGGAAGCCGCCGCTGCGAACTACCAGGATGAGAACGGGGGCACCGATCAGCGCCAGGATCACCCCGTTGGGCAGCTCGAACGGCTGGATCAGCCAGCGTGCCAGGATGTCGGCACCGAGCAGGAACAGCACCCCGAACAGGGCGGAGAAGCGCACCTGGATGGCGAGGCGCACCGGCTCCACCAGACGGGCGCAGTAGGCGGCGAGAAAACCGACGAAGCCGATGGGGCCGGCGATGGCGATGGCGCAGGCGGTAAACAGAGTGGCGGCCAGGAGCACGCCGATGCGCACCCGGGTCGGCTGGATGCCGAGCGCCTGGGCCTGGTTGTCCCCCATCTGCATCAGGGTGAGCTGACGACAGAGCGCCAGGGTCAGCAGCAGGCCGAGCAGGGC
Source organism: Aeromonas sp. V90_14 (assembly GCF_029967615.1). Taxonomy (NCBI): domain Bacteria; kingdom Pseudomonadati; phylum Pseudomonadota; class Gammaproteobacteria; order Aeromonadales; family Aeromonadaceae; genus Aeromonas; species Aeromonas sp. V90_14. The sequence continues at coordinate 283,923 of NZ_JASCAS010000003.1, forward strand.
AAAGGGCATCACGGTGAGCACCGCATCGAGATCCGAGGCGGCCAGCGACCCCAGATTCCAGAAACGGAACTGCTCCAGCACCACCTGGTTGGAGAGCAGCAGGAAGTTGGAGAGGCCGCCGAAGGTGGCGGAGAGGGCAACCCCCACCAGGATGAGCTTGAGGGGGTTGGAGCGCCCCACCATCAGGCCGAGGCCGAGCACGATGAGGTTGCCGAGCAGGGCCCCCATGCCGGACCACAGCAGGTAACCGTAGGCGGATTCGACGCCAAAATAGGTGAGGCCGATCACCAGGGCGAACACGGCGCCGGCGTTGACCCCGAGCAGGCCGGGTTCGGCCAGCGGATTGCGGGTGGCGCTTTGCAGCATGGAGGCCGCCAGCGCAAGACAGACGCCCACCACCAGGGCACACAGGGTGCGGGGCAGACGCAGGGTATGAACGATCATGGCGAGCTTTTCATCGGCCATGAGGGCGGGATCGCCCAGCAGAAATCCGGCGACCTCGCGGCCACCATAGACACCGGCGCCGGTGGCCAGTGAGAGACAGATGAGCAGGAACAGGAGAACCACTCCCAGCCAGAACAGGTGTGTTTGGTGTCTGTGCACCCGGCTACTCCTTCACGTCGAGGCAATAACAGCAGAAAAGGGAGCCCTGACGGGCTCCCTGCGGGGTTTATAGCTTGTAATCCACGCCGGCGTAGACGGTACGACCTTCCAGAATGAAGTCGGCGTCGGTGGCGACCTGGTCACGCTTGGTGTTGGTGAGGTTGGTGATGCCCAGCTTGAAGTCGAGCGCCGGGGTGACCTTCCACTTGGTGTTGACGTCCAGGGTCTGGTAGCTGTCGGACTTGAGTGCCTGGGAGTTGTGCATCGGCACCTTGATGAACTGGCTGCCTACGTACTGCCAGGCCAGGTTGGTGCTGACGATCTCGGTGGCCTGCCAATCCAGGCTCAGGTTGCCGGTGTGATCCGGGGTCTTGGCCAGATCGTCGCCGGTGCTCTTGTCTTCGGAGTCCAGCATGGTCCAGTTGCCGGTCAGCTTGACGTCGTCCATCACATCGACCCAGCCGGTCAGCTCCAGCCCCTTGACCCGGGCCTTCTTGACGTTGAGGTAGGTCATGACGGTTGGACGGTAGCCCGGGCCCCACTGATCGCTCTGGATCAGATCCTCGATGTCGTTGTGGAAACCGGTGAGGCCGGCGCCGAAGCGAGCGGCTTCATAGGCGGTGCCCAGCTCGTAGCTGACGGCGGTTTCCGGTTTCAGGTCCGGGTTGCCGATCACCTTGCAGGCGCCGCGGCAGGCGGTGGTGGCGAAACCTTCGCTGGACTGGGCCAGGGTCGGGGCCTTGAACGCCTTGCCGGCGCCACCCTTGATCACCCACTCGTCGCTCAGGGTGTAGAGCGCATAGGCGCGCGGGCTGAACTCGTTGCCATAGGTCTCGTGGTGATCCAGACGGCCGGAGAGGGTCAGCGCCAGATCCCCCAGGCTGAACTCATCCTGCAGGTAGAGGGCGCTCTGGCTCGCATCCACGCTGCCGTTGGTGATGCTGCGGCTGTGCTCCAGCTCGGTCTTGCGGAATTCTGCGCCGGAGGTCAGCAGGTGATCCCCGAGGTAGCCGCTCAGCTGGCCGTCGACCGTGTGGTTGGTCTGGGTGACATCGGCGGCGCCGCCGTTGAGCTGGGAGTCATCCATCAGATCGGTCTGCTCGAAGTAGTAACGGGCGCGGCTGTCGAAGTGCTCCCAACGGCCATTGTGGGTCAGCCCCAGGCTCAGGCGATCGAGTTTTTGCACGTTGTGCGGGGTGGCCGGGGCGGTGGGGGCACGCGGCACGTTGTTGAAGTAGCTGTCCATGTCGTTCTGGTTGTAGCCCAGATCGAACTCCACATCCTGGTTGTCGGCCACCAGCCACTTCAGGCTGGAGAGCATGTTGACCACTTCCCGTTTCTCCAGCGCATCGGCGTCCGGGTTGTTGGACTGATCGCTGTGCCAGCGGTCGCGCTGATAGCCTTCCACCACCAGGCTGCCGAGCAGCTTGTTGTCGATCAGGGCGCCGGAGACGAAGGCGTTGCCACGGTTGGCATCACCGCCATCACCCTTGGTGGGCATGGTGTGGGTGTAGCCGAAGGCCGCCTCGGTCTGCTCCTTGGCCTGGCGCAGGATCACGTTGACCACGCCGCCGAGGGCGTCGGCGCCATAGAGGGAGGAGACGGGACCGCGGATCACCTCGATGCGCTCGATGGCGGCCATGGGGATGGAGCTCAAGTCGAAGTCATTGCCAAACGAGCTGCCCAGGGTTTCGCGGGCGTTGACCCGCTTGCCGTTGATCAGCAGCAGGGTGTAGTCGCCGCCCATGCCGCGGATCTTGATCTCGCTGCGACCGGTGGGGTTGGTGCCGATGATGTTGACGCCGGGCACGTGCTTGAGCGCTTCGCCGACGTTGTTGGCGTTCATCTTGTCCAGATCGGCGCGGGTCACCACAGAGACGCTGGCCGGGGCGGAGAGTTCGGTGTGCTGGGTCTGGGTGGCGGTAACCACCATGGTCTCGTTGGCCTTGACCGCTTCGGCCTGGGCCAGGCCCGGCAAGGCAAACAGGCCGAGGGAGAGCAAAATCGGGTTCAAGCGAAATACGCCAGGCTGCAACTGCATAGTCAAAACTCCATGAATAAAACAGAGGTTATGGGGTCCGGCTCTGGGGCCGGTGGCTCACTGACTTCCTTGTCTGGCGGTGCCAGACTCGGGGTTATTGTTATTCCTTGTCTGTGCCAGCCCCTTGAGCAGGAGCCAGACACCGCCGCAGGCCAGCAGGCCGCAGCCGATATTGATCCAGGCCAGATGGGCAAATCCGTGCAGCACGCCACTCTCATCCGACACCAGCAACCTGGCGGAGAGTAGGCTGCCGAGCCCGGCCGCTACATTGGTGACCGTGCCCTGAAAAGACATGAAGGCGGCGCGCTGATGGGGGGCCGGGATGGAGGCCGTGATGGCGAGGGTGGTGCTGGAGCGGGCCGAGCTCAGCGCCATGAACAGGGTGAACAGCAGGTAGACGGGCACGCCGACCGGCATGGCGAAACCGAGCAGGGTGATCAGCGCCAGCAGCAGGCTGGTGATCAGGATGGCGGCCTGGGCCCGGCCCTGATCAATCCAGCTGCCGCACAGCCGCATGGTGGCCATGCTGGCGAGGCCGCCGCACAGATAGAGGGCGGCGATCTGCTCGCGCGGGAACGCCAGGTTGAACTGGAAGTAGTTGGCAAAGTGCGGGATCAGCAGGAAGTGACCGAACATCTGCAGGCAGAGGATGAACAGGGCGCCCTGGCAGAGCGGGGAGGCCAGCAACTGGCGCAGGCCGCTGCCGTGAGGGGCGCGGCTGACCGGCAGCGAAGGCAAAAGGGTGGCGCAGAGCAGGGCCAGCAGCAGGCCGCAGACGCCAAACAGCAGGAAGGGGCTCTGCCAGCCAAACCACTGGGCCAGCACCAGGGCGATGGGCACCACCAGGATGGCGGCCAGCGAGAACGCCATGCCCACGTAGGCGAGGCGACGGCCCCGCTCGGCAGGCGGTACCAGATCCAGCACGGCCGCCATCAGGATGGCGGCGAGCGGCCCGGCCACACAGCCCGACAGGACGAACAGCACCAGCAGTTGCTGGCTGTTTTGCACCAGGGCGCAGGCCATCAGCAGCAGAAAACGTAAGGTGAGCAGCACCAGCAGGGCGGGCTTGCGGTTGACCCGATCGAGCCAGGGGGCGGCGATGAGCCCCATCAGGGCGGCCCCCAGGGTGGCACCGCCGCTGAAGTAGCCGGTCTGCTCCGGCAGCATGCCGAGGCTGATGACCAGATCCGGCCCGAGCGGCATCACCATCATCATGCTGCCCATGGAGAGCATGTTGACAAGCAGGGCCAGGTGGATGGCGGCGGGGGTGGTGGTCACTGGCTTCATCGACGGCAAGCTCAAAAAAATGAGACCGAATTGTATCCGAGCGATTTTTTCGTGACAACAAATGGTAATCATTTTTATTTGTGTTATTTGATCTATCTCCGCTCTTTTCATAGAAAAATGAAGGGCCTGACCTTCACGGTATTCACCGCTCGCGGGCAAAATCATTGAAAAGCGGGGCGGATGGCCCATGATGACGAGGTGATGAGCAGGCCATGATCCAGTTGGCCGCCGAGTGGGACGGGAGGAGAAGATGAGAAGATGGCACGGGTTTGGATTCTGGCTGCTGTGGGGGCTCTGGTGCCTGCCGCTGCGGGCCGAGGTGAAGGTGATCCCGGTATTCGAAACCCAGGCGGCGGTGCAGACCCTCAAGGATCTCTATCCGGAGCTGGGGGTAAGCGCCATGGGCAACCAGCTGGTGCTGAGCGGCAGCGCCGCCCAGCTGCAGGAGGCAGAAGCGGCGCTGGCCAAATTCAATCAGCCGCCCCAGAGCCTGCTCATCGAGTGGCGGGTGGATGGCGCCTCCAGCAGTCAGCAGGCCGGTGTGGGGCTGGGTCAGGATGCCGCCAAGCGGCAGTGGTTGCTGGAGGGCAATGCCCAGCAGTATCAGCGCAGCCAGAACGACAGCTGGCAGGTACGTGGTTTGTCGGGTCGGCCGGTGTTATTGCAGATGGGCACCTATCAACCGGTCACCTTCTATCAGTGGCGCGGAGGCCAGGTAGTGGGGCTGATGCCGCTGGTGAACGGCCTCTATGCCACCGCCACCCTGATCGGCGACAGGGTACAGATAGCGCTCAGCAGCGAGCAGGCCAGGCTGGAGCAGGGCACCATCAACCGGGGACAGAGCGCCACCGAGGTGAGCGGTGCCCCCGGTCAGTGGCTGACGGTGGGGGAGCTCTCCACCAGCGCGGCGCAGCAGGGCAGCAGTCTGGGCACCCAGTTGCAGGGGGGCAGTGGCAGTCAGAGCGATCGCCAGACCCTGCAGATCCGGGTCACGCGCCAGTGAGGCGCCTGGTTGATCGGCTCGCCCCTCGGGTGACTGGCCATCCCGGTTGAACCTGACTGATCAGTTGCCGGCGTGGGGCTGATCGGCTGCGTATTCACGCAGCTGGCGGCTGCGCAGCAGATACCAGAGTGACCAGAGGGTAGCGACCAGCACCAGGGCGGTGGGCCAGCTGAACGACCACTTCTGCAGATTGAGGCTGTGCAGTTGCATCAGCAGGCCGCTGACGGCAGAGCAGAGCAGCAGCAATGGGCTGTGGCGTCTGAGCCAGGCCCGGAGGCTGCGGGTCTGCTGATAGGTGCCGCCGCAGGCGAGCAGCGCCAGTATGGCGGGCACGTCGGTCAGCAGGCTGATGTAGAGGGCTAGCCGGTCCGGGTAGAAGAGAGTCAGGATGGCGCTGCCGCTTTCGCGGGTGACGCCGGCCATCAGAAACAGCCAGACCGAGCGGGTCAACAAGAGGGCGATGGGCCAGAACCAGAGCGGGGGGCGCAGCTGGCCGTGATCGTCATATCTGTGTTCGGGGTAGAGGGTCATGGTTGCCCGGGGTCGTTTGTGCAAAGGATGAAGGGGATATGGGGCGAAGGGGCGCCCTTTGCAAGGCAGGCGAGGGGCGGGAATTAATCGGGGGGCCATGCCCCCCAATCCGCTTATCTCTTTTGGTGTTGGGCCGCCGGTGTCATAGCCAGCCTTTTCGCTTGAAGAACAGACCGGTGCCGAGTGATGACATCACCATCAACACCAGAGAGAGCGGATAGCCGTACTCCCAGGCGAGCTCCGGCATGCGGCCGAAGTTCATGCCGTAGATGCTGGCGATAAGCGTCGGCGGCAGGAAGATGACCGCGGCCACCGAGAAGATCTTGATCACCTTGTTCTGCTCCAGGTTGGTGACCCCCATGGAGGCCTCCAGCTGGAAGTTGATCTTGTCGAACAGGAACTGGGTGTGGGGCAGCAGGGACTCCACGTCGTGCAGCATCTCGTCGATCCACTTGTTCTGCTCGTTGCTCATCCGCTGGCGCAGGCTGCGCTTCAAGAAGCGCAGGGCGCGACGGGTATCGTGCAGGGAGAGACGGATCTGGCCGTTGGCCTCTTCCTGAGCCATCAACTCCTTGAGCATAGGATTGATCTGATCCGGTTCGAAGATCTGATCGGCGGTGTTTTCCAGGGTCTTGTAACCGTCTTCGATAAGGTCGGAGAGGTACTCTACCTTGAGGTTTTGCACCTCCAGCAGGATGTCGAGGGCATCCTCCACCTCCAGCCGATCCTGACGCATATAGTGGCGCAGCAGGCGCACCAGGCCGATGTCATCCTCGCGGATGCTGATCAGCAGGTTGTTGCGCAGGGTAAAGGAGACGTGGACACCCTTGGTGTCACGGCCGATCCGCTGGGGAAACAGGGAGTGAATGTGCAGACCGTCGGTATCCCAGTAGAAACGGGCGGATGCTTCGATGTCATCCAGCTCCTCCTTGTCAGGCACCTCTTCCAGAAACAGGCCCGTCAACCATTCTCGTTCCGCCGTGTCCGGCTTGTAGGCATCCAGCCAGACGGTGTTGTCAGGCACTATGTCGTCAGGCCCGAGCGTGACTATGTCCAGTACCTTGTTATTGAGAATGTAGGCGGTGATCATCTGTCCCCCCTTAAGAAGTCATGGGTAATCAGGGATGGTTGCACAGGTCATGCGGCCTTAGAGCGCGTAGAAAGCGATCCCGTGGACAAGCTGAACGGGCCGATGGAAAACCTGAATGCGGCGAACTATACAGGGGCGGGCCGCGCTTGTCAGGGCCTATTCATCGGAGGTTCAGCCTGTTCGCTCAAAAAAACAGCGAGGTCGGAGCAGCCACGCCGACCTCGAAACGGGTGATCCCGGCGTCGCCTCCTTTATTCACCCTGGCACGCGGGAGGAGTCTGGCTCACCGGCCGGGATGATGGGCTCCCGAGTGCCCTGCGACAACCCCAGGCCGTGTGCCGGAAACCGCCTCTATTTGATGTGTTGTGGCTGTGCATCCTTGTTATCTGCGCAGGTCTGCATGGGCAAGCCTGTTACATGTTGGGATAGTTGGGGCCAGAGCCGCCCTGTGGCGGCGTCCAGACGATGTTCTGGGCTGTGCATCCTTGTTATCTGCACAGGTCTGCATGGGCAAGCCTGTTACATGTTGGGATAGTTGGGGCCAGAGCCGCC